>NZ_FNKQ01000001.1:600000-900000 GCF_900100875.1 Halopelagius longus
CCCCCGACGCGAGACGGAACAGGGGTACGAGATGCAGTTCGGCGTCAACCACCTCGGCCACTTCGCGCTCACGGGCCTCCTGTTCGACGCCCTCCGGGAGTCGCCGGGCGAGTCGCGCGTCGTCACGCAGTCCAGCGGCCTCCACGAGAACGGGGAGATGGACTTCGACGACGTAGACGGCGAAGAGGAGTACGACAAGTGGGAGGCGTACGCCCAGAGTAAACTCGCGAATCTGCTTTTCGCCTACGAGTTACAGCGACGACTCGGCGACGCGGGTATCGACGACGTGACGAGCGTCGGCTGTCACCCCGGCTACGCCGCGACGAACCTCCAGCGACGCGGCCCGGAGATGGCGGGGTCGAGACTCCGACTCGCGGCGATGCGCGCCGCGAACGCCCTCGTCGCCCAGAGCGCCGAGACGGGTGCGCTTCCGATGCTGTACGCCGCCACCGCCGACGACGTAACGGGCGGCGACTACGTCGGTCCGACCGGGTTCAGGAACATGCGCGGTTACCCCGGCGAGAACGAGTCGAGCGACCTATCGCACGACGAAGCGGACGCCCGCCGCCTCTGGGAACTCTCCGAGGAGCGCACGGGCGTCGCGTTCGACATCTGAGGCCGTCGGCGTCGTTCGGTTCTCGTCACGGAGCGCTCGATGTCCCTCGCAGAAGAACACCGCATTCACCGTCGCCGGACGATTATCACGGCCGCCACTGATGCGAGGAGAGCGACGCCCACCGCGACGAGATTGGCCACGACGCCCACTCCGGCGAAAACGCCACCGATCAAATGCGCGAGTACGAACGCCGTTCCGAAAACCGTCACGTCTCGCCAAAGCGAGGACTCTGTTTCTGCCTTTCCCATCCGCCGACCTCTCTCGCGGGAAAGATAAAGTATCTAACCATTCCGTGCGAAAACGGCCGAAACGCTTCCCGCGTCGCGGGGACCATCTCGACCGGTTTCCCGGGGCGTCCGCACATCCGAAGAAGTGTCTTGCGTCGTTTCGTCTAAGGGAACAGCATGAGTCAACAGCAGTCCGATCGAATCACCGTCTACGCCGACTACGTCTGTCCGTTCTGCTACCTCGGGCGGCAGTCCTTAGCGCAGTACCAAGACTCCCGCGAGGAGGAACTGGAGATCGACTGGCACCCCTTCGACCTGCGGAGTCAGAAGCGCAATCCCGACGGCACCATCGACCACTCCGTAGACGACGGCAAAGACGAGGAGTACTTCGAGCAGGCCAAACAGAACGTCCGCCAACTCGCGGAGAAGTACGACGCCGAGATGGTCCAAGAGCTAGTCAAAGACGTCGACTCCCTGTCCGCGCAGGTGGTCTCGTACTACGTCAAAGAGCACTACCCCTACGAGACGTGGCTCGACTTCGACACGTCGATTTACGAAGCGCTCTGGCAGGACGGCGAGGACATCGGCGACGAGGACGTGCTGGTCGAACTCGCAGAAGACGCCGGCATCGACGCCGAGGAGGTCCGCTCCGCTCTCGACGACGAGAACCTCAGAGAGGAGGTCCGTCAGCGGTTCACCGAGGCCCAACAACAGGGCGTGACGGGCGTGCCGACGTTCGCGTACGACGGGTACGGCGCGCGCGGTGCGGTGCCGCCGGAGCAACTGCGCCGACTCGTCGAGGGAACGTAATCGGACCGTTCGGTTCGGATTACTCGGCTTCGGCCTTCGCCTTCGGCGCGGACTCGCTCTCCGCGTCGTCTTCGTCCGTCTCGGCGTTCGTCTCCGCGGCGTCAGCCGGGTCCTCACCCGCGGGCGGGGAGTGTAACCACTCGTCCGCCCACGCCTCTATCTCGTCGAACACCGGACAGAGCGACCGACCCTTCGGCGTGAGCGAGTAGAACGTCGCCACGGGCGCGTCCTCCTCCAACCGTCGGTTCACGAAGCCGAGTTCCTGCAGGTCGTCGAGGACGCGCGAGAGGGTCCGCGAACTCGCGTCCGTCGAGCGCTTCAGTTCGTTGAACCGCTTCTCCCCGTCCTGGAGGTCGTGCAAGACGATGAGTCGCCACTGGGACCCGATCTGTTCGAGCGATTCGACGACCACGCACGCCTCCTCGTTTGACTGCTGAATTTCCGGGGACACTAGTGTCACCTGGTGACGCGTTCGTCCGGGAACGTCTATATGGTTTCGGTTCCTTACCTGGTAACGTAAGGAAACCGGCAGAGAGCCGGTCCGTTACGCTCACCATGCAAACAGACGGAATCCACCACGTGACCGCCGTTTCGGGCGACCCGCGGGAGAACGTCCGCTTCTACGCGGACGTCCTCGGACTTCGCCTCGTGAAGCGGACGGTCAACTTCGACGATACGTCGACGTACCACCTCTACTACGGGGACGAGACGGGGTCGCCGGGCACCGCCTTGACCTTCTTCCCGTTCGGGGAGGGTCGGCCGGGCCGCCCCGGGCGCGGGCAGGCCGTCGCAACCGCCTTCGTCGTCCCCGAGGGGAGTCTCGACTACTGGACCGACCGCTTCGCCGAACACGGCGTGTCGGCGGCGGAACCGACCGAACGCTTCGGGGCGGGCGTCGTAGCCTTCGAGGACGAAGACGGGCAACCCCTCGAACTGGTCGAGGGTGAGACGGACATCGAACCGTGGGCGGACGGCCCCGTACCGGCCGAGAACGCCGTTCGAGGCTTCCACGGCGTGACGCTCCAGTCGGCCGCGCCGGAGTCCACGGGCCGCGTCCTCGAACTCCTCGGCTTCGAGAAGGAGGCGGCGGAGGGCGAACGCGTCCGGTACCGCGCGGCGGGCGACCGGGCGAACGTCGTGGACCTCCTCGAACGCGAGAGTCCGCGCGGGCGGCCCGGCGTCGGCACCGTCCACCACGTCGCCTTCCGTGCGGAAGACGAAGAACAGCAACTGCAGTGGCGCGAGGAACTGTCGAACGCCGGGCAGAACGTCACGCCGCAGAAGGACCGCCAGTACTTCCAGTCTATCTACTTCCGCGACCCCGGCGGCGTCCTCTTCGAGATAGCCACCGACGGCCCGGGGTTCACCCGCGACGAGTCCGTCGAGGAACTCGGATCGTCGCTGAAACTGCCGCCGTGGTTGGAGGACGACCGGGACAGACTCGAATCCCGACTGCCGTCTCTGGAACCGGAAGTCGAGGAGGTGAGGAACTGATGGCGGACGGAAACGCGGGCGGGTCCGCGGCGGACCCCCACGGCGACCAACCGATTCGGACGGCCGGCGAATCGCTCGATTCGGCGGACGCCGCCGTCGTCCTCGTCCACGGGCGCGGCGCGACGGCGCGGGGGATGCTCCAGTTCGCGGAGGAGTTCCACCGCGAGGGACTCGCCCACGTCGCCCCGCAGGCCCAGCGAGGAACGTGGTACCCCAACAGGTTCCTCGCGCCGATAGACGCGAACGAACCGCACCTCACCTCCGCACTCGGGCACGTCGATAGCGCCGTCGAGATGGTCGAAGACGCCGGAATCCCCGCCGAGAAGACCCTCGTCGTCGGCTTCTCGCAGGGGGCGTGTCTCTCCTCCGAGTACGTCGCCCGCAACGCGCGTCGCTACGGCGGACTCGGCGTCCTCGCGGGCGGCCTCATCGGCCCGGAGGGGACGCCCCGCGACTACGACGGCAGTCTCGACGGCACGCCCGTCTTCCTCGGCGTGAGCGACGACGACCCGCACATCCCCCTCGAACGCGCCGAGGAGACGGTCGAAACCCTCGAACGGATGGACGCCGACGTGACGTACGAACTGTACGAGGGACTCGGCCACGGCATCTTCCCCGACGAGATAGAACACGTCCGCGAACTCGTCGCGGGCGTACTGGACGCGTAACCCGTTCGCTCCGCTCTCGTTCTCTCTTTTCTCGCGTCTTCTCTCTCCTTCTCCGTCTTCGAACGCCACCGCTCTCCGCGGGCGAACGGACCGCGACGCTCGTCCAAGAAGACTTATAACTGACTAACTGGTTAGTAATCCACATGAGCCAGTCCGTCTCGCGGAAGCGACCGTGGCTCGCAGCACTGCTCGGAGCGCTCGCAACGGGACTCGGTCACGTGTACCTGCGGCGGTGGCGGCGCGCGTTCGGATGGGTGGCCGTCCTGTTCGCCGTCAGCGTCCTGTTCGTCGATCAGGCGGCGTTGAGCGCGCTCGCGGCCGGGGACGCCGTCGACGTCGCGGAGCTCACCCCCCTCCTCATCGCGGGGGGCCTCAGCATCGCCGACGCGTACCTCCTCGCCCGCATCCAGAACGCCGCCGTTCGGCTAACCGTCACCCCGGACGGGCGACTCAACAGCTGTCCGAACTGCGGCAAGGAGCTCGATTCGGAGCTCGACTTCTGTCACTGGTGCACGGCGGAACTCGACGACTTCGAGGCCGTCATCGCGGAACGGAGCGACGAACGCGGCCGCAGAACGCGGCAAAAGGAGTAGCCGACCGAACCCGAGCGTCGAACGCCGGCGCGCCTCTCACTCTCGGGCGTCTCGGTTCCCCATCAGTATCGCGTCGACGTACTCGTCGGCGGTCCGTCTCGCGGCTTCGAGCGCCTCCGTCTCGTCTAACACTACCGCTCGCGTGCGAGCGCCATCCACGATAGTCATCAGCGCGCGGGTCACGTGGTCCGCGTCGACGTCCTCGAACGTGCCTTCGTCGATACCGTGGTTGATGACCGCCTTGAGCATGTACCGGAGGTACTCGTCGTTCTGTCGGAACCGCTCGTCGAACGTCTCGTTGTGCGGCGCTTGGCTCCGCATCTCCAACATCGCGACGGAGAGGTCCCGGTGCTCCTCTGGGTTCGCGAGGAGTCTGTCGAGCAGTAACTCCAACCGCTCTTCGGGGTCGGTCGTCTCGACGTCGCGCACCGACGCCACGAACCGTTCGAGCAGGTAGTCCAGAAAGGCGGCGAGAAGCTCCTCCTTCGTGTCGTAGTAGTAGTGAATCGCGGCGGTCGATTTGCCGTACTCCTCGGCGATTCGCTTTATCGTCAGGTCCGCGTAGCCGTGTTTCTGAAGTGCTCGGTGGGTCGCGCTCATGATCTCCTCGTTCGGGTCCGAGAAGGAACGCTCCGATGGGTCGGCCATTACCTGCAGGGTCCACCTATAGTCGGATAACGGTTTTGACCCCGAGCGCCGAACGCCGGGATAACGTACCGTCCACTCAGTCCATATCCGTCGCTAAATCGGCCAATATATCCAATTCGTATCTGCCATCCGCATCACCAAAGGCTTTTGACTAACTAGTCAGTAAGTGATCGTACTAACCGATATGGACGACGACCCAGCGACGGAGATACTGGAGGCAACGTACCGGTCGCTCTGCCGACGCGGATACGCCGACCTCACGGTCGAGGACATCGCCGCCGAGGCGGACCGAAGCAAGGCGCTGGTCCACTACTACTACGACAGCAAGGAGAACCTCTTCACCGAGTTTCTGGAGTACCTCTACGAGCGATACACGGCGCACCTCGCGTCCGTGGCGGGTGAAACTCCGCGCGAACGGTTGTTCTCGCTGTTCGAGGCGGTCCTCGCCGACGAGGCTGCCACCCCCGGCGAGGAGTTCCGGACCGCGATGCTCGAAGTGAAAGCGCAAGCGCCGTACGACGAAGCGATTCAAGCGAACCTCGCCCGATTCGACGAGTACCTCTTCGAACGCCTGCGGGAGATAATCGCCGCGGGCGTCGAATCCGGCGACTTCCGCGAACGCGTCGACCCGGCCACCGCGGCCGAGTTTCTCGCGACGACTATCACGGGCGCACAGACGCGTCGCGTCGCCGTCGGCTATCCGACCGACCGACTCTACGAGACGATGACTCGCTACGCCGACACGCATCTCCTCGTGGCGGCGGCCGCGGAGGGTTCGAACTGATGGGACTTCGACGCCGCGTCGGGTCCCTGTTCAAAGGACCCGAGGAGGTCGACCTCACCGCGGGCGGCATCGGGAAACCGCTGTTCTTCCTGTCGATGCCCATCGTCGTCACGAACCTCTTTCAGACGGCGTACAACCTCGCGGACACGTTCTGGCTCGGGCAGTACAGCACCGACGCGCTGGCGGCCATCAGCTTCGCGTTCCCGATGGTGTTTCTCCTCATCTCGCTCGGGATGGGGATATCGGTCGCCGGCAGCGTCCTCGTCGCCCAGTACACGGGCGCGGGCGAGGAACGGGAGGCGGAGTACGCCGCCTCGCAGACGATGACGTTCGCCGTCGCCGCGTCGGTCATCTTGGGCGGCGTCGGCTACTTCTTCGTCGGCGAGTTCCTCGGCGTCATGGGCGCGTCGGCGGACGTGTTGCCGATGGCGACGAGCTACATGGAGGTCATCTCGCTCGGCCTCACGTTCATGTTCGGGTTCGCCGTCTTCGTCGCCCTCATGCGGGGGTACGGCGACACAATCACGCCGATGCTCGTGATGTTCGGGTCGGTCGTGCTGAACATCGTCATCGACCCGTTCCTCATCTTCGGGTGGACGGTCGTTCGGGACGCCCCCCTCGTGGGTACGGTCGCGTTTCCCGAACTCGGCATCGAGGGTGCGGCCATCGCGACGGTGTTCTCGCGCGCGTTGGCCCTGCTCGTCGGCCTCGCGATAATGTTCCGCGGAAACCGCGGGGTGCAGATTCACCTTCGGGACGCGGTTCCGAACCTCTCGTACCTCCGACGCCTCGTCCGCATCGGCCTGCCCGCGTCCATCGAGGGGACGGGGCGAGCGCTGTCGATGAACCTGCTTCTGTTCATCGTCGCGCTCTTTCCGGACACGGTCGTGGCCGCGTACGGCATCGGGACGCGAGTGTTCTCGGTCGTCTTCCTCCCCGCGATAGCCGTCGCTCGCGGCGTCGAGACGATGACCGGACAGAACATGGGCGCGGGAAAGCCGGACCGCGCCGAACGGGCGGCCGGACTCGCGGCGACGGTGCTCTTCGGGATACTCTCCGTCGCCGGAGTCATCGTCTGGTTCGCCGCGGCGCCCATCGCGGACCTGTTCACCACGGACCCCGAAGTCGTCGACATCGCCGCGCAGTTCCTCCGCTACGTCGCGCTGACGTTCGGGTTCATCGGCCTCATGCGGGCGTACACCGGGAGCCTCCGCGGGGCCGGGAAGACGCTCACCGCGGCGGCTATCTCCGTGTTGATGCTCGGCGTCGTCCGGTTCCCCGTCGCGTGGGTCGCCGCCGGTCCCCTCGGGGAGACGGGAATCTGGCTGTCCTTTGCGGTATCGAACGTCGCGGGGGCGGCAATCGCCTACGCGTGGTACCGCCGCGGCACGTGGCGCGAGAGCGACCTCACCGAGTCGAAGGTGGACCTCGACGAGTCCGCGGTCGAAACCCCGACCGGAGGCGACTGACCGCGATGGACGACTCGCCGACGGTCCGACGGAGCGAAATCGACGCGCGACTCGAAGCGGTTCTGAGCGCCGCCGACGAGCAGGGGTTACCGGCCGTCCGGGAGACGATGGAGGGACCGACCGACAGGTGGTACGGGCGACTCGTCGCGTGGTCGTACGACTCGCTGGTCGGCGACCCCGACCCCGAGACGGCGTACCCCGCGGCGGCGGCGACCGAACTCCTCTACGGATACTGTCGCCTCCGGAGCGAACTGTTGGTCCAACTCACCGACGCGAAGGCGCACTCTCTCACCCGGGACGAGACGGCGACCCTGCTGGCCGGAGACTACCTCCGGACCTCGGCGCACTCGCTTCTCCGTTCGGTCGCTCACCCCGACATCGCCGACTGCGCCGACGCGTTCGCGGACGTCCTCGATTCGGTCACCGACGCGTTCGTCGCCGCCTACGGCCGACCGGCCCCGTCGGATCCCGACCTCCCCCCGTTCTTCGAGAAGACGGTCGGGAGCGTCGGCGCGGGGGCCGCCGCCGTCGGAGCGACGCTGGCCGGCGCGGACGACGCTCGCCGCGACGCCTTCGCGCGGGTCGGACGCGGGTTCAGCACCGCGCGGCGCATCGAGAGGGTGCTCGATTCGGACCCCGGCACGTTCGAGGTCGTACCGCCCGCCGTGGACGAGGCGGAACTCCGGGAGTACGCGAATCGACGGCGGAACGAGGCGCGAGAGGCGCTGGAGGAACTCTCCGCTCCCGCCGACGTGAGGGCTCCTCGGACGCTCGCCGGAGGCGACCGGCGGACGCCCGACGGGTAGACGCCGATTACCGCGCGGACAACTTCTCTCCGACCCACAGGAGCAACAGAACGGGCAGGAGCGGAAGCATGACGACTACCGTTATCCCGAAGATGAGGTATCCGAACGTGCTCATCTCGACGTTCGTGAAGTCGGTTCGGGGGCGACGTACTGCTCTCGTCATGTTCGGTCGTACGTGCTCGTCCGACAAAAACTAACTGACTAGTAAGTAACTGGGGTAGCGTCCGGCCGATAAACGCGAATCTAACCCGGTAGGGGGCAGTAGGGCGCTGACGGAAAAGTCAGACGAGAGGTTCGGGAGACGGCGACGGCGTCCGGCGACGAGGCGCGTCAACTCGAACGACTCGGGTACCGCTATGACGGTACGCTCGGGGAGGACGCTCGGCGACGCTCAACCCATCAGTTAATACCTCTCGGCGTCCGAGGAGTGTTCTATGAAGATGCAGGGGGAGCGATTCAACGGCGATGCGCGAGTGCTCCACCGCCGGGCGGTCAGGACACCCCTCCCCGACGAGGACGCAGAACGACTGTTCCACGAGAACATGATGCGGGTCGCTGACGCCCAAGAGCGGAAGGCGGAGATGCTCGCGGACCCCGACATTCCGCTGTTGACCGCCTACGAGGAGGAACTCGACCGACTGGCCGAGAGTTTCAGACACCGCCTCCGACGGACCGCGGGCGACGACTACAGGGAGGTTGCGATGGCGTACAACCGGGGCGAACGCGACGACCGGGTCGGCGCGGTGGCGTCGTACTACTTCGAAGCCCTCTGGCGGATGCAACAGCGAACGACCGTCACGGACGCGCTGTTCTTCCCGATTATCCTGCGGTATCCGGACAGTTTCACGATAAACATCCGGTTCGCCAGCGGATACACGACGACGGAGTCGGTCCACTACGAGTCGCCGGAACACCTCTCGGAACGACTCGAAGACGAGTACGCCGAGACGTACCACGAGGAGAGCAACTTCACCCAACGGCAGGCGGCCGAGTACCTCCGCGAGATATCGCGGATAACTCGCGAGGAGTTCCCCCACCCCGACGAATCGTCGTTCGAGGAGCGGAAGTACGGCGGCATCGTCTCCGCCGGGGGGCGGAAGGGAACGGTGTTCACGTCGATGCTGAAGCGCGTCGAACCCGACCCGGACCGGTTCTCGGAACCGGTCGAGATGCCGACCCTCGTCGAAGAGGGCGCGGAGGCGAGACGGACGGAACGGGAACTACTCCGCGACGGGGAAGTGCTCCTCTGAGGCGAGGCCGGGGTGAGAGGTGGCAATCCGTCACCCACCAATAAGGGGACGGCGACGGTACGACGACGCGATGCTCGTTCTCGGTGACGCCCACGCCGACGACCCGGAACGGAGGGAGTCGCTCCTCTCTGCCTACCGCGAGACGGACCCCGACGCCGCCCTGCAGGTCGGGGACCTCCTGCACTACGACTTGCCCGCGCCGACGTGGTTCGTCGCGGGGAACAACGAGGACTTCGACGTGGTGGACGCCCTCCGGCGCGGCGATTCGACCCTGACGGACGCGGAGCGACCGACCCTCCTCGCCAGTACCGCCGCCGACGTGGCCGGACTCCGAGTGGCGGGCCTCTCGGGTAACTACGCGCCGACGAGGTACGACGCCTCGCGCGAGGAACTGACCGGCGGGCGGCGGCGGCACTTCGTCCGATCGGAGGTCGAACGCGCGAAGTCGCTGTCGGACGTGGACGTGTTCCTCTCCCACGAGGCGCCGCACGGCGTCCTCCGCGTCGGCGGGGGGCGCGACCCCGGGTGCGCCGCGGTCGACGAGATACTGCGCTCGGTCGAACCGGACCTCTGTCTGGTCGGTCATCACCACCGCCACGCCGAGGCGACAGTCGAAGGAACGCGCGTCGTCAGCCTCGACCCCGTCTGGGAGGCCTACTACACGCTCGACCCCGAGACGCTCGAACTCGAACGCCACCCCCGTCCCGACGGCGCGGGCGACGCCGAGGCGTGAGTCCGACGCCCCGGCGCGGGCCGAACGCGGGCGGCGGTCAGTCGGAGTGCGAGGTGGCGGTCCGGGGCGAGACTATCTTCGAGTCGCTCCGCTCTTCGACCGTCTCCTCGGCCTCGACGGCGACGAACTCGTCGTTCCGCCAGTCGTAGGCGGTGAGTTCGCCGCCGTAGACGCACCCGGTGTCGAGGCCGACGGCGTACTCGCGGACGACCGGTTCCGCGAGCACCGTGTGGCCGAAGAACACCCGGTCGGGACCGGCGTACTCCTCCCACCAGAACGGCCGTTCGTAACTGCCGTCCGACAGCGACCGGTTGTTCTCTAACTCCTCTACGGTGTGGTCCACGAGGTTCGTCCGCGGGTCCACGCCGCCGTGGACGACGAGCGTCCCCTCCCACGAGATGGCCACCGGGAGGTCCCGAATCCACGCCATCTGCTCGTCGCTCAGTTCGGGGAGCTGTTTGTCCCCCCGGATGAGTTTCTCCTCGTTGTTCCCGCGGACCGTCAGCATGTTCTCCGACTCGCGGACGAGGGAGACGACGCCCGCGCTGTCCGGTCCCTTCCGAACTAAGTCGCCGACGAACACCACGAGGTCGTCGGCGGTCACGCCGAGGGTATCGAGGAGGCGTTCGAGTTCCGCCCGGCACCCGTGTACGTCGCCGACGACGTACACCTCGTCCCACCGGTCGATATCGACGCGGCGGTGCGACACGGACTCGTCGAAGGTAGGTTCGGCCATCTGACTCTCTCAGAGCACGTCCGGACGCCTATAAACGGTTGCTAATATGTTGGGGGTGTCGTATATAGACATCAGCGCCGGTCGTGCGCCGGACGGTCGCCTCCGTCCCTCGCTACCACGCCGACCACCGGACGGCGCGGCGTCCGCAACCTCTTTCAGACGGTCACGCGAAGGCGCGGGCATGAGTATCGGACCCCTCGACGACGAGACGGTCGAGAAGTACCGCGAGGCGGGGCGCGTTCTGCGACAGGTGTTAGACGAGGCGGCCGAGAAGGTCGAACCCGGCGTCAAACACCTCGAAGTCGCGGAGTTCGCCGAGAACCGGATCAACGAACTCGCCGACGGATGCGCCTTCCCCGCGAACATCAGCGTCAACGAGGAGGCGTCCCACGCGAGTCCCGCCCGCGACGACGACACCGAGTTCGGCGAGGACATGGTGTGTCTCGACTGCGGCGTCCACGTGGACGGGTACATCGCCGACGCCGCGGTGACGGTGGACCTCTCGGGCAACGACGAACTGGTCGAGGCGGCCGAGGAAGCCCTCGACGCGGCGTTGGACGCCGTCGAACCCGGCGCTGAGACGGGCGAAGTCGGCGCGGAGATAGAGGACGTCATCCGCGGGTACGGGTACACGCCGGTTCTCAACCTCTCGGGACACGGCGTCGCCCAGTGGGACGCCCACACCGGGCCGAACATCCCGAACCGCGGCACCGAACGCGGCGTCGAACTCGAAGTCGGCGACGTGGTGGCCATCGAACCGTTCGCCACCGACGGCCGCGGCAAGGTGGGCGAGGGGTCCAAAGAGGAGATTTACAGCCTCGAACGCGACCGGTCGGTGCGGAACCGTTCGGCCCGGCAGGTCCTCGAAGAGGTGACCGAGGAGTACAAGACGCTCCCCTTCGCCTCGCGGTGGATAGACACCCCGCGCGCGGAGATGGCCATCCGCCGCCTCGAACAACAGGGCATCCTCCACGGCTACCCCGTCCTCAAGGAGGACGACGGAAAACTCGTGAGTCAGGCGGAACACACCGTCGTCGTCACGGAAGACGGCTGCGAGATTCTCACCGAGTAACGCTCTCGGACGCTCTCTCCGTCGGTCACGCGTTGTTCATCCGCGTCACTTCCTCCGCGCCGCACGTCGCGCAGACGGAGATTCGGTACGGTTCGCGGGAGTACACGGCGCGTTCGGAGTCACCGTTCTCCGTGCGCAGTTCCACCCGAACCCGGTGAGGCGTCTCCCGGCCGCAGTGGTCGCACGGTTCGGTTCGTACGGACGGGTCGGGACCGACTGCCATCGCCGACAGTACGTCGGGACGCGGCATGAACCTAGTCACGAGTCAACGAGCGTCACAGTCGCGTTTCCGCCGACACTAAGCGGACGCGTTTCCACGGGTCGTCCATGGAGCAGTTGTTCGCACCGTGGCGCATCGAGTGGGTCGAACGGGACGACGACGAGGACTCGGAGGGGTGTCCGTTCTGCGTCCTCCCCGAACGGGACGACGACAGGGAGAGTCGCGTCGTCGCGCGAAGCGACCACGCGTTCGTCATTCTGAACAACTACCCGTACAACCCCGGCCACGCGATGGTCATCCCCTACCGCCACACCGGCGAGTGGGGCGACCTGACCGACGCGGAACTGCTTGACCACGCGAAACTGAAGGCGGCGACGTTAGAGGCGTTCGACGCCGCGATAGGTCCCGACGCCGCCAACGTCGGCGAGAACCTCGGCGGCGGCGCGTCGGGCGGGTCCATCGACGACCACCTCCACACTCACGTCGTCCCGCGGTGGAACGGCGACACCAACTTCATGCCCGTCGTCGGGGACACGAAGGTGCTGGTAGAAGCCCTCGACGACACGTACGACCGCCTCCACGAGGCGTTCGCCGGCCTCGACGCCGCGGACGGGGGTGACGGTGCGACGGAGGAAGGCGACGCGACGGCGGACGCCGCGCCGGACGCCGCGGTTCGCCTCTCGTTCGAGACGGCGGCGGAGTGACCGGCGAGAATCGGGGGCGGCGGTCCGTCCGAAGCGCCTTTGTCCTCCGGCGAATACTCCCCACCGATGGAGGGGACCCGGAAGGACGTGATTCGGCGGGTCGGACTCGTCGTGTTAGCGGTCAACCTCGCTCTCGTACTCGCGAAGGGGGCCGTCTGGTGGGCGACGGGAAGTCTCGCCGTCGGGTCCGAGGCGGTCAACAGTCTCGCCGACGCCGCCTACAGCGTCATCGTCGTCGCCGGGTTGTACCTCACCACCCAACCGCCCGACTTCGAACACCCGCACGGACACGAGCGAATCGAACCGTTCGTCGCCCTCTTCGTCGCCCTCGGCGTCTTCGCGGCGGGCGCGGGCGTCCTCTGGAACGCCGTCACGACCGTTCTGAACGGTACGTACGGGCGGAGCGCCGGTCTGGCCGGCATCGGCGTTCTCCTCGCCACCGCCGCCGTGAAGTACGGCCTCTACCGCTACTGCCTCTCCGTCGGCGAGGACCGCCGGTCGCCGGCCATCGTCGCCACGGCGAAGGACAACCGAAACGACATCCTCACCGCCGGGGCGGCCCTCGCGGGCGTCGTCGGCGCGAGCGTCGGCCTGCCCGTCCTCGACCCGATCGCCGCCGGCGTCGTCTCTCTGGGCATCCTCTACACCGGGTACGAAATCGTCCGCGACAACCTGAACTACCTCGTCGGCGCGGCGCCGCCGGAGGAGTTGCGCGCGGAGATTCTCGGCCGCGCCCTCGAACACCCCGAAGTCCGCGGCGCCCACGACGTGGTGGCGCACTACGTCGGCCCGGAGATAGACGTGAGCCTCCACATCGAAGTCGAGGGCGACATGACCCTCTTCGAGGCCCACGACATCGAGTCGGAGGTGGTCTCCTCGATTCGGGAGATGCCCGACGTCGACGACGTGTTCGTCCACGTGGACCCCAAGGAACTCGGCGAGTGGAAGGACGACGAGGAGGCCGACAGACTCGCGCGGTTCCGGACGGCGACGGAGGAGGCGCAGACGAACGCCCGTCGGCCGGGGTCCTCGCCGACGGAGAAGTAGCGGGTCGCTTCGCGCGGACGCGAGGATGCACCCCGTGACGGGGCTACACCGTCGACGGAATCTGCTCGACGGCCTCGTTACAGGTCGAACACGTCTCTTTGTCGGTAGCGACGTACACCGACCCGCAGTCCGAACACTGGAACAGCGACGCCCGCGGTCCCTCCGCCGGTGTCGCCTCCGCGTCGTCTCTCGATTCCTCCGCGTCGGTGCCCCGGAACCATCCGCCGACGGAGCGGACGTACTCGGCGACGAAGTTCACGGTCAGTCGTCACCTCCGTCGGCCACTACCGCCTGTAGGTAGGGCCGCACCTCGTCGGTGCGGTCCGCGAGCGTCACCGTCCGGTCGGCGGCGTCGTACCTGACGAACCCCGCGTCTGCCATCTTCGGGAGGTGGTTGTGGACGAGGGAGATTTCGATTCCGTCCCTCTCGTCGCCCGAACGGCCGGAGACGGGCCGGTTCGCCTCCCACTCTACGAGGTCGGTCGTCAGTTCCTTCACCGGTACCGGCAACGCAGCGGTCAGGAGGGTATCCAGAACGAATCGGCGGTGCCGATGGGAGAGAACGTCGAAAAGTTCGTCTAACCGGTCGCCGTCCGCATCGAACTCCGATGGGTCCCTCTCCGAGAGTTCGTGAGTCACGTCTGACCCGAGGGTCTCACCCCGGATAAGCATTATTTTACGCCCGCGTTGAATGTTGTAAATATAGCAGTTCGCGGCGATTCGTTTTGCGTTTTTCACAGCCACTCGTGTGGCAATCACAGAATTCACACCGGAAAGTGCGTTTTCCGAAACCGGAGCGAACGGGCGTGAACGCTCACTTCTCCTCGTCGTTCTGCCCGTTGCTGTAGGGGTCGGTGAAGAAGAAGTGGTTGAACGGTTGCACCCGTCGCTGGCGGAGCAGTTCCGAACTCTCGATGGAGAGTCCCATCTCGTGCATCGCGTCGGTCATGCGGACGGTGTCGGAAGTGTTGACCCCGACGGCTTCGACGAACAGGTTCCGACGACCGGTCAGCGTCTCCCGGACGTCCACGACGCCGCGGACGTTGAGTATCTGTTCGACCAACTCCGAGCGTTCGGTCGGCGGGGCCGAACAGACGAAGAGTATCTGAAGCGGGAGGTTCGCCCTCTCGTAGTCGATTTTCGGGTGGTAGCCTTCGATGATCCCGTCGGATTCGAGTTCCTTGATCCGGTTCCGAACGGTGCTGGCGGAGACGTCCACCTTGTCGGCTATCTCTTGGGCCGTCCTGTTCCGCGCGTCGAGTTGGAGTTCGTGCAGAATCCCTCTGTCCACGTTGTCGAGCTCGACCATACGGAAGTAGTCGGGTGCCACGCTAATAGGGGTTCCCGGCGCGTCGCGGGGGGTGCGAGCGTCAGGCCTTCCCCGAGAGGAGGAGGCGGATGTACCCGAGGTAGGGGACGCGGACCTGCGCCTTGGCGACGACCCACTCCGCGCGGACCGGTCCGGCCTCGTCGGCGATATCGCTCACTTGGTCGTACATCCCGTTGTTGTCGCCCTTCGTGATGTACCCGTCGTGCGGGGCCGGGCAGTTCACCAGTTCTTCGCAGTCGTCGGCACCCGCGGGGATGTAGTCGGGGTTCGCCCTGTCGTACCAGTTTTCGCCGGCCGACACGTGGAAGCGCGCCCGGTGGATTATCGGCGACCCCGGAATCTGCGGCGCGTCGTAGACGACGACGTCACCCGGTTCCGCGAACCGAGCGTACCCTCGCGAGGACTCGAACGTGACGACGCCGTGTTCGTCGGCGGCGGGGGCGGCGAAGCGGTCGGCGTCCGTCACCACGACGAGGTCACCCTTCGTCATGTGCGGTTCCATGCTCGGGCTCTCGACTGCGACCATGGGCGGCCACACGCCGGTCGCTCCGAACAGGAGGAGACCGACGAGAAGCACCGCGGCGACCGTCTGGAGGAAATCGCGGACGTAGACGGGAACGTCCGGACCGGGCGTGTCGTCCATCGAACTGGTGTCTGCGGTCGAACGGAAAAGCGTTGGCGGTTTCGTCGGTCGCCAGAGATGACAATTCACTTCTCGCCTCCGAACGTCCGCGGGAACATGGACGACGCCTACGAACTGGTCCGCGAACTCCCCGACCCCGAGACGTTCTGCGAACTCCGCGAGGCGGCGGGGATGGCCCCCCGGAGCGTCGAGGGCGCGCGGGCGGGCTTGCCGAACACGGTGTTCGGCGTCAGCGTCCGCCGCGACGGCGAGACGGTCGGGATGGCCCGCATCGTCGGCGATGGAGGGACCGTCTACCAAATCGCGGACATGGCGGTCCGACCGGCCCACCAAGGGCGGGGCCTCGGCACGGCGATGATGGACGAACTCGTCGCGTACGTCGACCGCGAAGCGCCGCCGAACGCCTACGTGAACCTCTTCGCCGACGTGGACGGCTTCTACGAGCGGTGGGGCTTCGAACCGACCGCACCCGCCTCCCGCGGGATGTTCCGCCGGACGGAGTGAGCGCGGACGCCACCGACCGACCGCGACGCCGACTCCTCGCCGATTCGACCGGCTACCGTTCGGTAATCCCGTCTTTCGCCGCTTCTCGACCTGTGGCCCCACCGCTTACCCGAGTCCCGACCCTCCTTCCGGGTATGGACGCGATGGTCATCACGGACTTCGGCGGCACCGACGTCTTCGAACGGCGCGACGTGGAGAAACCGTCGCCGGACCCGACGGAGGTTCTCGTCGAGGTGCACGCCTCGTCGGTCAACCCGGTGGACACGAAGATTCGGCAGGCCGGGTCGTGGGCCGGCATCTCGCCGCCGACGGTCATCGGCTACGACGTCTCCGGCGTCGTCGAGGAGGTGGGCGAGTCCGTCACCGACTTCGAACCCGGCGACGAGGTGTTCTACACGCCGGAGATATTCGGGGAACAGGGCAGTTACGCGGAGTACCACACCGCAGACGAGTCCATCGTCGCCCGGAAACCGGAGACCCTCTCGCACACCGAGGCGGCGGCGCTTCCCCTCGCGGGCGGGACGGCGTGGGAGGCGATGGTCACCCGCGGCGACGTGGGCGCGGGCGAGACGGTGCTGATCCACGGCGCGGGCGGCGTCGGGGCGCACGCGGTCCAAATCGCCGACGCCGCGGGTGCACAGGTCGTCGCGACGGCGAGTCCGAAGACGGTCGACCAGACGGAGGAACTCGGCGCGGCCCGGGCCATCGACTACAACGAGGACTTCACCGAGGTGATGGACTCCGAGTTCGACGACCCCGCGGACGTGGTGTTCACCACCGTCGGCGGCGGCACGTTGGCCGAGAGCGCCGGGGTCACGCGTCCGCACGGCCGGATGATAACCATCCTCGAACCGGAGGGCGATTGGGGTGCGGCCTACCAGAAGAACTTCACCGTCCACCTCCTCTTTCTGGAACGCGCCCGCCACTACCTCGACGGCCTGCGCCGCCTCGCCGAACGCGGCCAACTCGAACCGGTCATCGACTCGGTGCTCCCGTTGGAAGACGTGGCCGAGGCCCACGAGATGGTCGAGGAGGGCGGTCTAACCGGGAAGGTGGTCCTCGACGTAGAGGGGTCGTAACGCGTCCCGTCTCTCCGTCGAACTGCGTCCGGTGACGTGGCGGACGACCGAGCGGTCACCTCGGCGGCAAAAACGGATAAAAGTCACTCCAACTACATTTACTCGTGGCAGTACCTCACGTTCTCACCGGGGCAACCGTCGCTCAGGCATCGAACTCGGGGAACCTGCTCGGGGGGTTGCTCTCCAATCCGTGGTTCTACGCCGTCTTTTCGGCCGTCTCGCTCGTCGTCGGGTCGGCCGTCGGCGTCTGGGCAGAGCCGAACGAACGGTGGCAGGCGATACTCCTCGCCGTCGGCGGCGGGTCGCTCGTCGTCTCGTTGGCGTTCGAACTGTACGACCCGGCGGTGGAGAACATCGGTAAGTGGACCGCATCGGGCTTCTTCCTCCTCGGCGTCGGCACGTTCGGCGGACTCGACATCCTCATCGACCGGGTGTCGAACGACGAGTCCGAAGAGCAGGGGTGGGGGCTGTGGGCCAGCGTCACTACCGACGGCGTCCCCGAGAACGCGGCGATGGGGTCGCTCCTCGTCGGCAACGTCTCGGGCGCGATGGCGTTCCTGTTCGCGTTGGTCGTCACCAACGGGTCGCAGTCGATGATGTCGGGTATGAACATGTCCGAGAACCGCGGCGAGGGGAAGACGTTCGCGGCGTGGGCCGTCACGGCACTCGTCGTCGGCGGGTCGGTGCTGCTCGGCTACTGGTTCATCCCGCCCCTGCCGAAGTTCTGGCTCGGGGGCGTCCGAGCGTTCGCCGGCGGCGCGATTCTGGCGTCGCTGGCGGGCGAAATCTACCCCGACGCGTACGAACAGGCGGGGCCGTCCATCACGCTGGCGACGGCCCTCGGCTTCCTCGGGACGTTCCTCCTCTGAACGGGAACCGACCCGCTCAGACGGGGTCGCCGAACGCGTAGACGGTCTGGTGACTCGTCACTTCCACGTCGAGGAAGTCGCCGGGTTCGACGCCGTGGTCGGAGGCGTTCTGGACGATAATCTGGCGGTACGCCTCGTCGCGGCACTTCACGGAGTCGCCGGTGCCCTCCTCGACGGCCATCACGCGGTGCGTCTCGCCGACCATCTCCTCGTACGCCTCCGCGACGACGTCCATCTTCAACTCGGACATCTCCTTCGAGCGCTCCTTCTTCACCGTCCCGCCGAGGCCCTTCATCTCGGCGGCGTCGGTGCCGGGGCGCTTCGAGAAGCGCGTGATGTTCACCTTCTCCGGGCGGACTTCTTTGAACAGGGCCATGCTCTGGGCGTGGTCGGCGTCCGTCTCGGTGGGGAAGCCGACGATGAAGTCCGTCGAGAGCGTCCAGTACTCCAACTCCCGGTCGAACGTCTCGACTATCTCGACGAACTTCTCCACGCGGTGCTGGCGGCGCATGTCCTCTAATACCGTGTCCGAACCGGACTGGACGGGCAGGTGGATGAAGTTGTACAGCTCCTCGTGTTCGGCGAACACCTCGACGAGTTCCTCGTGGATGCCGTGGATGCCGCCGGGGTTCGCCATGCCGAGTCGGACGCGGAAGTCGCCGTCTATCTCCGAGCAGATGCGGTCCAGCAGTTCGGGCAACTTCCGGTCGCCGTCGTCCCAGCCGTAGACGCCCGTATCTTGGCCGGTGATGCGAATCTCCTTCGCGCCGGCGTGGACGAGGGCGCGGGCCTTCTCGACGTTCTCCTCGACGGACGGCGAGTCCACGCGCCCGGTGGCGAACTTCGTGATGCAGTACGAGCAGTTCGACATACAGCCCCGGGCGATGGGGAGGATGCCGACGACGCCGTCTAAGACGGGTTCGACGCCGGGGCCGGGCGTCGGACACTCGCCGTTCGTGACGGCGGTGGGCACGTCGTCCCAGTGGAGAATCTGGGCGTCGACGTCCTCCTCGCGGAACTCCTCGCCCTGCGCGAGCGCCATACAGCCGGTGATGATGAGGTCGGCCGTCTCCTCCTCCAGTTCTTTGGCCCGGCGGAGCATGTTCCGCTCCGTCTTCTCCACGACCGTACAGGTGTTCATGATGGCGACGTCGGCCTCCTCGGGTCCGTCAACGCGGTAGTGGCCCGCGTCGCGGAGCGCGCTCTCGATGGCGCGGCTCTCGCCGCGGTTCGAGGTGCAGCCGTACGTCTCGATGTGATATCGGGCCATTCGGTCGTCGTGAGATATCGGTTCGGCGGCCAAAAGCGCGACGGTACGGCCCGACGGCCGCGAACGGCGAACGTTACAGAAGAGATACACTTCGGCCGTGGTGATACGAGTCAGATGCCCTCCACGGTTTCCAGACGAGACGTACTCCGCGTGTGCGGTGCGCTGTCTCTGTGTGCGGTTTCCGGCTGTCTCTCGAACGGCAGTAACGAAGCGGCGGTGGAGGCCGGCGACGACCCCTCGTGGCGGTCGTTCGGCCACGACGCCGCGAACACGAACTACGCGCCCGACGGTACTGCACCGACCGGCGGCGTCGCAGAGCGGTGGCGACTCCGGGGCGAACGCCTGTCGGCACAGGCGGCCATCGCCGACGGCGCGGTGTACGCCCCCGTCATGACCACCGTCGTCGCCGTCGACGCCGAATCGGGCGACGTGTTGTGGTCCCCGGACCCGGACGAGGACGCCGGCCGAGGAACGGTGGCACTCGACGCCGCGGGCGGGCAACGACGGTGGACCCTCGAAACCGGGACCGGCGACACGAACCCCGTCGTCGTCGGCGAGACGGTTTACACCGGCGGGGAGAGACTCACCGCGACGCGGCTGCGCGGCCGGGTGTCGGTCGGTCCCTTCCGAGTCGGCGCGCGTCGGTTCGCTTACCGAGGTAGCGACGGTGTGCTGCACGTCTCCGGCGGGGAGGGGTTGCTCGTCGCCTCCGTCTCCGCGGACGACGGCGGCAGCGCACTCGTCGCCTTCGAATCTGCGTGACTGACTGTCTCCGTTGAGAAAGTATATGTCTGCTCGCTCACGTTCTCGGCTGATGCCCTCCAACACGTCCAGACGGCGCTTCCTCGCGGCCGTCGGCGCGGCGACCACCGCCTCCCTCGCCGGGTGCTTCGACAGCGTCGAAGAACTCGACGGCGACCTAGGAGACGGCGGACAGGTGCCCGACGACGCGACGACCGATTGGCCCCTCCCGCACTTCGACGCGCAGGCGACGAGTTACAACCCCAATCCCGTCGGTCCGCGGGAGAAACCGTCCGTCCGATGGGACGTCGAGGGCGGGTGGCCCACCGGCCGCATCGCCGTCGTCGGCGACACGGCGTACGTCCCCCTCGCCGACAGCCTCCGTGCCCTCGACACCGCCTCGGGCGAAGAGAAGTGGCGCGTCGGCACGCGAGAGGACACGGACGCCAACTACGGGTCCCCGCAGTTCACCTCGCCCGCCGTCGTGGACGGTACGGTGTACGTCGGAACGACGGACCGGCGCGGACTCCTCGCCCTCGACGCCGCCTCCGGCGAGGAACGCTGGCGGTGGAACCCCGGTGAGGCGGACGTCCACGCGCCCGCGGTCCCCGTCGACGACGGCATCGCCGCCGGCACGCAGGGGGGACTGGTCGCCGCTCTCGCCCCCGAGACGGGCGAGGAACGGTGGACCGTCGAGGTGTTCGGCGAGGTGTCGAGACTCGCATACTCGCCGTCTACGCTCTACGCGGGAACGACCGGCGGCGAGGTGTACAGTTTCTCCGACTACGACGGGAACGGCCTCTGGCGGCGGAAACTCGGCGGGGCGATAGAGGCCCTCGCCGTCGAGGGGTCGAGTAGCGTCTACGCCGGGACGTTCGGCGGCGGCGTCTATCACCTCTCGGGCAGTCTCCACGCCGGTCGGACGAGATGGCACGCCGCGGACGGCCCGACGGCGCACGGCGCACTCGCACTCGCGGACGGCATCGTCGTCGGGACGGACCTCTCGCGGGCGAGGGGTCTGCACTACCGGACGGGCGAGGTGCGCTGGGAGATAGAGGGCGACTTCGGCGCGCCGCCCGCCGCGTCCGGGTCGGTGGGGTACCTCGCGGGCGACGACGTGGTCGCCGTGAACCTCGACGGCGGATACGGCCTCGGGGACGTCCGATTCGGCGCGAAACGGTGGACGTTCCCGGTGGAGGGGTACGTCGAACACGGCGTCACCGTCGCCGACGGCGCGTTATTTTTCGCGGCGAAGGGCGGAAAGAGCGAGCGAACCGAGGGCGCGGAGCCGCGCATCTACGCGCTGGAGTGAGTTCTCGAACGGTGCGTCAGGCGTCGGGGTGCCCGGAGACGAGTTCGACGCCCGAGGACGCGCCGATTCGCTCCGCGCCGGCGTCGAACATCGCCGTCGCCTCCTCGTAGGACCCGACGCCGCCGCTGGCTTTCACGGGGAGGTACTCGGCCATCAGTTCCACGTCTTCGACCGTCGCGCCGCCGTCCGCGAACCCCGTGGACGTCTTCACGAAGTCGGCGTCCGCCTCGACGGCCGCCTCGCAGGCGCGGTGTTTCTCCTCGTCGGTCAGGAGGGCCGTCTCGATGATGACCTTCACGGGGATGGGGACGGCGGCGACGACTTCCGCGATGTCCTCCCTCACGGCGTCGTCCTCGCCGGCTTTGAGTCGCCCGACGTTGACGACCACGTCGAGTTCGTCCGCGCCCGCCCGCCACGCGTCGACCGCTTCCTCGTGCTTGGCGGCCGTCGAATGCTGGCCGTGCGGGAAGCCGATGACCGTCGCGAGCGTCACGTCCGGCGCGTACTCGTCGGCCTCGGCGACGTAACACGGCGGGATGCAGGCGTTCATCCCGTACTCGTCTGCCTCGTCCAACACTCGTTTCACGTCGTCGAGCGTCGTCTCGGGGCCGAGGACGGTGTGGTCGATGCGGGCGGCGAACTCCGTTCGGTCCATGCGCGAGGCGACGACGCGGCGGGTCAAAAACGCGCCGACTCGCCGGGGCCTCGTTCGATTACCAGTCGTTCGTAGTACGGTTTCTCTATTCAGAACCTAGCCTGAAACAGCCAATACGTACAGAGGAGCCACCTCACGTTCCCCTCCGGGAGGCTTATTGAAATCGGATTAGATGTAAGAGATGGATGCCAGTCCGCCGTTTAGCAGTCATCCTCATCGGGAGCCTCATTTGGGCTGTTATTATCTCCCAGATTCCGAGAACGACGATCGGCGGCCTGAACCTCCAGACCAGTTTCCTACTCGGCATACTCGCCGGCATTTTCTCCCTTTGGACGAGCCAATCCGCGTATCGTAATGGGAAGAAGCGAACGGCGATTCAGTTTGGTCTCCTCGGTATCGGAGTTCCACTCGCACTGAGCGGACACGCTCCGCTCGCAACGTTCGGGGCAGCTATGACCGTACTGAGTGCAGGAGTAGCCTGGAGAATCGACCGTCGCGTTCGTGAACGGGTCGCCGGATAGTAGACCCGAGCATCGATAAATACGTACTCCTACTTAGCGAATTAGCAGTCTCCGTTTCAGGGCGAGAACCGAATAAAAGAACTGTACAACCAACTACCGATACGCTCGCTACCGATTTTGATAGGTTTCCAGCACCCACCAGACGACCGAGACGCCGACGGCGAACGCGCCCAACGGAACCACCGCCGACTGCACGAACTCGGCCGATAGCGCGCCGACGGCGACGAGGGAGATAAGCGTCGCCAGACTCCCGAGGAGCATGAACAGTATCGCCCACCCCGGAGAGAACTCGGGGAGGCCGGATTCGACTTCGGTCGAGGGGCCGTCGCTGTCGGAGACCATACGACACCGTCGACGACCTTCCGTAAGGCTTTCACGCCGCCCCCGCGCCCCTCCCGCCATGGCGATACTTCCGGAAGGGTTCTCGCTCCCGCCGCCGACGTACCTCGCTCTCTTGTTCGTCGCGGCGGCGGAGGTCGGACGCGAGGCGTACCGCCGACGCCCGGCGGTGACGCCCGGCCGCATCCTCGCGTTCGCGCCGTGGATGGTTCTGGGGTCGGCGCTGCACGTCCTCTACGTCCTCGATTCGCTCCCCGGCGTCGTCCGCCCCCTCGCGGGCACGCCCGCCGTCTACGTCACGGTGGCGATCCTCGGCGTGGCGACGTGGGTGGCCACCGACGCGCGCCTCGGCGGCGAGGGCGAGGCGGACGGCACCGACTCCGCGGCCCGCGTCCTCGGCGGCGTCGGCGCGGTTCTCGCCCTCGCGGCGTCCGCGGCGGTCCTCCTCGTCGGCGCGTCGCGCGGGACGCTCTCGCCCGCGGTTCCCGGTATCGGGCTGGTCGCCTCCACCGTCGTCGCCGCCGCCGCGTGGGCGGTTCTCGTCCGCGCGTACCCGCCCGCGGCGGCGACGGGGGCGGTCGGCGGCCTCGCCGTCTTCGGGCACGCCCTCGACGCCGTCTCCACCGCCGTCGGGGTTGACCTGCTGGGCTTCGGCGAGCGAACGCCGCTCTCGCGGTTCATCATCGAGTTCGCCCACGGACTCCCGACGGACCCCTACCTCGGCGGCGGGTGGCTGTTCGTCCTCGTGAAACTCGCCGTCGTCTGCGGCGTCGTCTCCCTGTTCGCCGACTACGTGCGGGAGGACCCGACAGAGGGGTTCCTCCTCCTCGGGTTCGTCGCGGCGGTGGGCCTCGGCCCCGGCGCGCACAACCTGCTTCTCTTCACCGTCGCCTGAGTCCTCGGCGGGCCGACGACTCCCGCCGCGGGCGCGGACGCGCGAGGTGACGGTCGGTCCGCGTCGCTTCCACTGACGCGAGCGTTTTTAGGCGCGGCGGGCGACCCCTCGTCAGATGTCCCGCATCGTCTGCGCCGGTCACGTGAACTGGGACGTGCTGTTTCGCGTCGATACCCTCCCCGAACCCGACGGCGAGGCGTCCGTCGAGTCCCGGGCGGCGTCGGGCGGCGGAAGCGCCTCCAACGTCGCCCGCGGACTCGTCGAACTCGACGAGGAGGCGTCGCTTCTGGGGAGCGTCGGCGACGACGACCACGGCCGGACCGCCCGCGAGGAACTCGCTTCCGCGGGCGTCGACTGCGAGCACGTCGTCACCGTTCCGGACGGCGAGACGGCGACGAAGTACATCGTCGTCGAACCGAGCGGCGAGGTGATGGTTCTCGGCTGTGCCGGCGCGAACGAGGCGTTCGACGCCGACGACCTGCCACCGACGGCGCTGGAACGCGCGGACCACCTCCACCTCACGAGCCAACGACCGGAGACGGCGACCGAACTGGCGAGACGGGCGCAGGACGCCGGACTCACCGTGAGCTTCGACCCCGGACGGCGCATCGGCGAGCGAGCCTACTCGACGGCCATCTCGACCGTCGATTACCTGTTTCTCAACGACCGCGAGGCCGCACTCGCGTTGGACGCCTTCGAGTTGGCCGACCAGACGCTCGTTCTCAAACACGGCCCCGACGGCGCGGAGGTGCGCCACGACGACGACAGAACCGCCCACCCGGGCTACCCCATCGACGCGGTGGACACCACCGGCGCGGGCGACGCCTTCGCCGCGGGGTTCCTCTCGGCGTTGACAGACGGCGCGGACTTCGAACGCGCCCTCGCGGTGGCGAACGCCTGCGGCGCGATACTCTCCTCTTGCCCCGGTTCGCAGGGGAGCCTCTCCCGCGAGAAGGTCCGCTCGTTCCTCGGCGACTGAGGGCGAAAGCGGCCGGAACGGAACCGTGCCCTTATCTGCCGCCGTCGCGTCGTTCTGACGAATGCAGCCCGTCGCCCTCGCCGTCGTCGGCCTGTTCGACCCCGGCGAGGCACCGCTCTTCGTCGCTCTGTGTGCGCTCGCGGGCCTCGTGGCGTCGTTCGCCATGGACGTCGCGATGGTCCAACAGGAGGAGGGGTTCACCCCCGCGTACGTCGCCGCCGCCGTCCTCCTGCGCGTCTCGCCGGAGGACGTGGGATTCCTCGGCGCGAACGTCGTCCACCACGCGGTCGGCGTTCTGGCCGGGGCGCTGTACGCGCTTCTCTATCTGGTGTTGGCGCTCTTGCTCCCCGTGGGACCGGTCGTGGGCCGCGTCGGCGTCGTCCCGCACGTCGTCGCCGCCGTCGTCGTCGTCCTGTTCATCTACTCGTTCTTCGCGCACGTCGTCCTCCCGCGCGCCGGGCGGTCGATATACGAGGAGCGCTCGACGGCCGTCTGCGGCCAGTGGCTCCGGTCGTCGCTCGTCTTCGGCGCGGGGTTCGTCCTCGTCGCGCCGTTTCTGACGGCCGTGGTCTGAACGCTGCGGTCCGAATGTGATGGTCCGAACCGACACGGTCCGAACTCTCGGTTCGAACCGCCGAGCGTCACGAACGAGGGGCCGGAGAAGGGGGGAATTTCGGGGGAGTTGCGGCACGCGACCGAGGCCGCAACACGGAGCGTCCATGTTCGAGAGGGGGACGGGTGTGCCGTCGCGCCCATCCGCGGAACGCGGCCCGGACCACAGAGACGGGAAGGGGACGTGGGGGTGGGGGATGGGTCGGGGGAAGACCCGTTGCCGACCGCAGTCCGAGGCGCACTCGCCGCACCGACGGAAACCGCCGCACCGTTCTGCGGAGCGACGAGGGGTGAAACGAGGGGGGCGTTCCACCGCCGACTCCATCGTCCGGCGGCCGCGGACAGTGCCCGACGGCCACGTACACCTCCGGGGGGAACCCAGTTAGTTACCTGCAACGTACGAACCGGTAATCGCTCCCGACCACACGTTAGACTCGGTTAAACTCCGCCTAACGTACCAGTCTCGCCGGTCGAGCGTGCACCGCGCCGACAACCCGGCCGCCGTCCCCCGAAACTGCGCCCGCGAGTCTCGTACCGCGGCGCTTTTGACGCAGACACGAGACGACGCCAGTATGGCAAAACAGCCCCATCTGCTCGTGTCGGAGGGAGACGTAAACGACATCGCACTCGTCCCGGGCGACCCGGGGCGTGTGGACCGAATCGCCGCCCAGTGTGAGGACGTGGAGGAAGTCTCCTCGAACCGCGAGTACAAGGTAGTGAACGCGACGTACGAGGGCATCCCGCTCACCATCTGTTCGACGGGTATCGGCTGTCCGTCCGCGGCAATCGCCGTCGAGGAACTGTCGCGCGTCGGCGTCGACACCGTGATTCGCGTCGGCACCATCGGCGCGCTTCAGACGGGCATCGAAGTCGGCGACATGATTGTGGCGACGGGCGCGGCGAAGGAGGAGGGCACCTCCAAGCGCTACGAGTCCGCCGTCTACCCGGCCGTGCCGGACTACGAGGTTCTCACGTCTCTCGTCGAGTCCGCCGAGGCGAACGACGAGGACGTCCACGTCGGCCCCATCGTCTCCGACGACGCGTTCTACAACGAGTCCGAGGAGTTCGTCGAGGACTGGGAGGACGCGAACCTGCTCGCAGTCGAGATGGAGGCGGCGACGGTGTTCGCCCTCGCGCGCCGCAAGGGCATGCGCGCCGGGGCCATCTGCACGGTGGACGGTAACCTCGTCGAGGGGACGCAGAAGGGTGCGGACTCCGACGAGGAACTGCCCGAGAAGGCGAAGAACAACGTCGAACGGGCCATCTCGCTCACGCTCGACGCGGTGACGACGCTCGCGTAGATGGGCCGACTCCGGCACCTCCTCTCGCGGTTGTCGCTCCTCGTCGGGCGACTGCGGCGGTTCGAGAGACGAGAGGCGTCGGAGTTCCGGCGGTGGCTACAGAACACGAACAACCTGCTTCACCTCATCGTCGTCCTCGTCGTCCCCCTCCTCATCGCGTTCGTCACCTACCTCTCGAACGTCGTCCCGCGGTTCTACTACCTCCTGTTTCCGCCCCTCGCTTCGGGGACGTACACCCTGTTTTCGGACCCCGAGGGCCGGTACGCGGACCCGAAGAAGTTCGTCGCCGGCCTCACCGCGGGGGCGCTCTGCGGTCTGGCCGCCTTCGAGGTGGGGCAACTGCTCTACGGGCCGACGAACGGGACGCTCGTCCACCCCGAGAGCGCCGCTCTCGCCGTGTTGTTCACCGGCGTCGTGACGTGGGCCGCCGACGTGGAGGTGCCGTCGGCGTTCTCGACGGCGCTTCTCACCCTCGTCGCGAGGGAGGTAGACCCCGCGGAGTACGTGGTGAGCATCTTCCTGTCTGCGTCCATCGTCGCCCTCGTCTTCGTCGTCTGGCGGTCGCGGTTCTACGAGAGACGCGCCCGGTACCTCTACGAGACGGTCCGCGGCGACGACCACGTGTTGGTGCCGATGCGGGGCGAGACGGCCCGAGCGACGGCGATGTTCGGCGCGCGCCTCGCCGCCGCCCACGAGGCCGGAAAGGTCGTCCTCCTCGATATCGTGCCGCCGGAACGCGTCGCCGAGGGGGGCGGTTCGGCCGAGGCGGACGGCGGGGAGGGAGAGGAGTTAGACGCCGCCGGACCGACGGCCGAGGAGGACCTCCGGTCGCGGGAGGCCGACGAGGCGATAGAGCGACTGGAGTCGTGCGCCTCCGAGATACGGACGCGCGTCGGCGTCCCCTGCGAAGTCGTGGTGGCGGCCGGCGAGCCGATTCCGACGACGCTCGAAACCGCCGAGAACGCCAACTGCGACCTCGTGGTGACGCCGTACGAGGAAGAGCGCGGGGTGCTCTCGAACTACGTCCGCGGCGTCTTCCGCGGCCCGTTGGACACCGTCGCGTTCCGCTCTACGACCGAGACGCGGCGGTGGCGGCGCATCCTCGTCCTCGTCGCGCGGCCGGGCGATACGGCCCACGCGATGATAGACTTCGCGACGAGGCTCGCGCGCCGGACCGGCATCGTCAGCGTCACGACCTGCATCTCGAACGAGGTGGAGCGTCGCGCCGCGGAGAGTCGCCTCGCGAACGTCGTCGAGACGGTGGAGGGACCGATCGAGACGCGGGTGTCGCGGTCGGACGTGTCGTCGTTCGTCCGCGCAAACGCCTCCGGGTACGACCTGTTGGTCATCGGGTCGAGTCACGAACGGTCGGCGGCGTCGCGGTTCGTCTCGCCGCCCACCTTCCGGCGCATCCACGAAGCCGACTGCGACGTGGCCGTGTTCAACCGCGGCAACCCGTGAGACCGGACCGCTCGCCCGCAGTCACTCCGAATTCGACCCGCCGTCGGCGGCGTCCGCGGAGGCGTCGCCGCCCAGCAGGCGCCGTTCGAGTTCCTCGACGTTCTCGCCGCCGAGTGCGGACTCCGCGAGGAAGTGCGCCCCGAGCGATATCGGGCTGATGACGGTGTCCGCGCCGGCGCGCTTCAGTTTGTCCGCGTTCTCGCGTTGGGTCACCGCCGCGACGATGGTCACGTCGGGGTTGAGTTCCCGCGCCGTCAGGATGGCGAGGGCGTCCTCGGCGTCGTTGTTCGTCGCCGTGACGACGGCCGCCGCCGACTCGATCCGCGCTGTCCGTTGGGTCTGCTCGTCGCTCGGGTCGCCCGTGTGGGCGGTGTAGCCCCGTTCGGAGAGGCGGCGCGCGCGTTCCTCGTTCGGCGTCACGACGACGACGGTGCGCTGGCCGGAGAGTTCTTCGAGTATCGGTTCCGTCAGGTCCCCGTGGCCGAGGACGAGGACGTGGTTTTCGAGGAGTTCGAGCTGTTGTTCGGTCATGCGTCCGAGTGCTTTCGACAGTCGCGTTTCGATGAGCGGAGAGAGGACGACGCCCGCCACCGCCGCGAACGACGAGACGGTGAGCACGAGCATCGACAGCGTGAACAGTTCGCCGACGGCCGTACTGGGCGTGATGTCGCCGTAGCCGACGGTGCTGCCCGTGACGAGCGAGAAGTAGAACGCGTCCAGCAGGTTGTTGACGCCGTTGAAGTGGTCCTCCCGGAGGGTGAACGTCCCGATGGTGCCGTACGCCTGCGACCCGGCGAGGGCGCTCAGCGCCGCGACTTGCGTCGTCGTCACGTCCAAATCGCGGTCGAACGACTTCCGGTTGAGGAGCACGAGGACGAACGTGACGACGGAGAGCGTCAACAGCGGAATCGAGCGGTTGGTGGACTGCAACACCGACTGCGCCACCGTTATCGGGACGAGTGCGAGGACGGCGTACAGCGCAGCGCGCAGTCCGCGGCGGAGGCCGAACGCGCTCAAGAGGAGCAGAAACCCGGTGATGGTCCCGGTGAACGCCGTGATCTGGCGGACGACGCCGGGGACGGTGACGCCGAAGACGACGACGCTGCCGGCGAACCCCGCGCCGATGTTGGCGAGGCCGGTGACGACGGCCAGAATCCCGACGAGCAACGTCGAGAGAAACGACGCGCGGGTACCGACCCACTGCGCGTACTTGCCCGCCCATTCGGGTGCCATGTCCCTTCGTGACCGCCCCCCGCTATAAAGGCCCTCGGACCGCGGCGTCCGGCGCGCCGCGGATACGGAAACAGTAATCAGTTCGGGGAATTCGTACGTCGTATGGCGTCACTCCCCATCGAACTGCTCTACGGACTCTATCTCGGGGTGCTCACGGGGTTCGTCCCGGCCCTCATCGCGTGGGCGCTTGGGTTCGGTTTCAAGTACTTCACGGGCATCACCATCCCCGGTCTGGCCGTCGTGGGTCTCGGCGTCGCCATCGCCGGCCTCAACGGCGGCCTGTTGGCCCTCGCGGACCCCTCTCTCACCGCCTCCGAGAACCAAGTCCGACTCACCGTCGCCCTCCTCGTCGTGTTGATGGCGACGCTGTACGCGCACGCGCAGGGAGACAAGATGGGAGCGAACCTGCCGCGCAGGCTCTCCTTCGGGCGGTTCAGCGCGCGAACGCTCTCGGCGGACGTCGTGGAGTTGGTCGGGAACCACGGACAGGTCCGCGTCACCGTCGCCGGCGACGTCTCCGACGTGGAGGGGTACCCACCGCTCTCGCCGGAACTCCGAGAGGAGATTTCGACCGGCGAGTGGACGTTCCCCGCCGACCTCCCCCTCGACGAACTGGAGACGCGCTTTGCGGACCGCCTCCGAACGGAGTTCGACCTCGCGGACGTGTCCGTGGCGCTCGACGAACGGGCGCGGGCGACGGTCGCCGCCGCGCCGCCGATGAGCGGGCTCTCGAAGCGACTCGCCACCGGAAAGCGGGCGGTGTCGGTGACCGCACTCGTCCCGACGGGCGTCGGCCGGGGCGACGAGGTGACGGTGGTCGCCGACGGCGACGAGTTCGACGCGACGGTGCTCGGCGTCGTGGACGGCGAAGCGAAGAAGTCCGACCCGAAATCGAGCGACGACGCGGCCCTCACTGACGGCGGAAGCGACGGTGACTCCGACGCCGACGCCGAGGCCCCCGCGCCGGAGGCGGTTCCGACCGCCGCGGGCGGCGAGTGCCGCGCGACGCTGGCGGTGGACCGGCGGGCCGCCACGCGCCTCGTCTCCGCCGACGTGGACCGGTTCGTCGTTCGCTCCCGCGGCGTCCGCCGGGAGTTCGAACTCGTCAACCTGCTCCGCCGCGCGGGCAAGCGCTTCCGCCGACTCACCGTGCGCGAGGGCGGGGCGTTGGACGGATCGACGCTCGGGGAGGCGACCGTCCGCGACCAGTTCTCCGTGGCGGTACTCGCCGTCAGAAGCGACGGGAGGTGGTCGTTGGCCCCCCGCGGCGAGCACCGAATCGAGGCGGGCGACGACCTGATAGCCGTCGGAAGCGCCACCGACCTCGACGCGTTCGCGGAGGTGGTCGCGTGAGCGTCCTCTCGCGACTCGGCCTCGAAGACTTCGGCATCGACGCGGAACTGGGACTCCTCGTCGGCGAGGTACTCGGCCTCGGGTTGCTCGCCATGGTCGCCGCCGCCGCGGTAGCGGTTGTCTACCGCTGGTACACCAAAGAGCGCATCCCCGCGTGGATAACCGCGATGTTCGCGGGGTCCGCCGTCGCCGTCCCGCGCCAAGCGGTCGGCCTGTTCAGGGCCGCGACGGACCCGGCGGCGTCCGCGGCCGCGGTGTTCGAACCGACGACGATGCTGATGAACGTGGCCGCACTCGGTCTGGCCGTCCTCGTCGCCCCGACGGGACTCGCGATAGGCGACCGCATCGCCACCGACGTGTTCGCCGTCGCCGGCGCGCGCGAAATCGACGCGGAGGTGGGCCGACTCGTCCGCACGGTCGGTCGCGTCCGCGGCATCCGACTCCCCGACTCGGCCGACGACATCGGCGACATCGACGGCTACGAACCCGTCACCGAGGACCGCAAGGAGGCGATGGCGGGCAAGACGCTGCTGTTCCCCCGCCGCCTCCGCGACGGCGAACTGGTCGAACGGGTCACGGAGCGTCTGAAGACGGACTACGGCGTCGGACACGTGGACGTGGAGTTGGCGAAGGACGGCGCAGTCACCTACCTCGCCGTCGGCCGCCGCGCCGCGGGCATCGGGCCGACGCTCGCGCCGGGGACGGCGGCGGTCGCGGTCCGCGCGGACCCCGGCGCGGGGGCGAGTGCGGGCGACGCCGTCCAACTGTGGCGCGTCGGCCCCGGGGGGGAACCAGAACGCGCGGCGACGGCGGAACTCCGCGTCGCCGCGGGCGACGTGGCCACCGTCGTCTTAGACGAGGACGAGGCCGCCGAGTTGGACCCCGAGGAGTCGTACCGCATCATCACGCTCCCGAACGAACCCGGCGCGGAACACGAGTTCGGGTCGCTCCTCCGCGCCGCCGACGAGACGATGGAGTCCGTCACCGTCGAGGCGGGGAGCGAACTCGACGGACTGACGCTCAGAGAGACCGACGCCACCGTCGTCGCCGTCAAACCCGCCGACGGAACCGTCGAGGCGATTCCGTCGCGCTCTCGGGAACTCGGACCGGGCGACGTGGTCTACGTCGTCGCCCGACCGGAGACGATTCGGCGCGTCTCCCGCCGGGCCGCGGCGGCGGAGGCGGACGCCCCCGCGGCGGACGACTGACCGACGCCTTCGCGACGCCGGACTGCGACCCCGCCGTTCGGCCGCGGGCGCAACCCTCATTTTCCCGCCCCGGAGAGGTACTACCATGACTACGGTGCGCTGGAAGATGTTCGCGGACCTCGCGGAGGCGGCGGGCGGCCGAACGACGGACGTTCGCGTCTCCTCGGACGCCACGGTGCGCGACGCCCTCGACGCACTCCTCGAAGACAGAGAGGCCCTCGGCGACCGAGTTCTCGACGAGGACGGGGACCTAAAAGAGCACGTGAACCTCCTGCGGAACGGGAGCGCCGCGGAGTTCTCCGAACCGGTCGCCGACGGCGACGAGTTGGCGCTGTTCCCGCCGGTCAGCGGCGGGTGAACGAAGAGAGCCACTTCGAGACGCGGACGTTCGCCTCCATCAGCCCGACCCAGAGGCGTCTCGACACGCCCTCGGGCCGGACGATGGGTCCGCCGTGTTGCGTGGCGACGGTTTGAGGTTCGGTGAACCGGACCATCCCCTCCTCGCCGTGTCTGCGGCCGAGGCCGGAGTCGCCCACGCCGCCCATCGGCGCGTCCAGCGACGCCCACGCCGCCGCGTAGGCGTCGTTGATGCTCACCGACCCCGCCTCGATTCGGGCGGCGGCCTGTTCGGCCCGCGTCGTGTCCTCGGCCCAGACGCTCGCGGTCAGGCCGTACGGTCCCTCGTTTGCGCGTTCGACGGCGTCGGCGATGCCCGACGCCTCGTAGACGGCGGCGACGGGACCGAACGTCTCCTCGCCGGAGAGCGTCATCTCCGGCGTCACGTCCGTCAGGACGGTCGGATCGTAGAAGTACGGCCCCGCGTCGGTGCGGCGGCGTCCCCCCGTCAGCACCGTCGCGCCCTTCTCTCTCGCGTCCTCGACGTGCGACTCCACCTTCTCCAGTTGCGCCTCGGAGGCGAGAGAGCCCACGTCCGCGTCGTAGTCGTAGCTCGCCCCGAGCGACAACCGCCGCGTCTCGCGGACGAACGCGTCGAGGAACGCGTCTCGAACCGACGAATCGACGTACACCCGTTCGGCCGAGATGCAGAGTTGCCCCGCGTTCGCGAAGCACCCGCGGGCGGCACCGCGGGCGGCGGCGTCGACGTCCGCGTCGGCGAGGACCAAGAGCGGGTTCTTCCCGCCGAGTTCGAGCGAACAGTCCGTGAGCTGTCGTCCGGCGTTCTCGGCGACGGTGCGACCCACCTCGGTGCTGCCCGTGAAGCAGACGTGGTCGGCCTCCGCGACCAACGCCTCGCCGAGGTCCGGGCCGCGACCCGTCACCACGGGGAGGAGGTCGGCGGGCAGTCCGGACTCGACGAGCAGTTCGGCGAGGCGGAGGGCGGTGAACGGCGTCCCCTCGTCTGGTTTCAGCACCGCGGCGTTCCCCGCCACCAGGGCGGGAATCGCGTCGGAGACGGCGAGCGTGATGGGGTAGTTCCACGGCGATATGACGCCGACGACGCCGACGGGGTGACGGTGTTCGACCACCCGCGTCAGTAGGGGAATCGCGCCGCGTCGCCGCCGACTCGCGAGGTACTCGGCGGCGTTGTTCGCGTAGTAGCGGGCGGTGGCGGCGACGTCGACGAGTTCCTCGTGGGCGTCGAGTCTCGACTTCCCCGTCTCGGCCTGCGCGAGGTCCAACACGTCGGACTTCGCGTCGAGGAGGCGGTCGTGGAAGCGGTCGAACACCGCGATTCGCTCGTCGAGGGGGCGGTCCGCCCACTCCGCCTGCGCCTCGCGGGCGCGGGCGAACGCCGACTCCACGTCGGCGGGCGTGCAGGTGGGAACCGACCCGAGCGTCCGCGCGTCGTACGGCGACTCGACTGCGAGCGTCGGTCGGTCGTCGGTCGTCTCGACGCGCGAGGCGAGTGCGTCGAGGCGCGAACGGCGGGCCGAGGAGGGGGTGGAGGAAGTCACGGGCCGACGTTCGCCGGCGCGTCATATAACGGACGTGGAACGAACGAAGCGAGAACGAGAGACTGCGGACTACCTACGCCGCGCGAACGCGGTTCGTGTCCGTGCGGGCGACCTTACGACTCCGGACGCGGACGGGCGACGAACAGCGTCTGGACGATGCTGAAGGGGTCGTAGACGGACTGGTGACACTGACAGTACACGTCGTCCGCGGCGTCGAACTTGGCGGCGTCTTCGGTCTGCTTGTAGCCGGGGACGCAGCAGAAGTGCGTACACTTGTTCAGCCACGCCATGAATCCGTCTTGGGTGGACGCTTTGATCCACGGGTCGTTCTCCGCCATCTGCTTTATCTTCTCGGAGCGGATGACCTGGATCGGGATGGTGTCCTCGGCGTCCTGAGAGCGCCACGTTCCCGTCGCGGGCTTTCCGAGGCCGGCCTGACCGATGCCGTTGCCCCAATCTTGGTAGTCGTCGAACATGCTGACGTTGAGTCGGTCGCCCTGCGAGAGGTCCGACATCCACTCGTAGCCGGGGTTCGAACCGACGACGAAGTAGTTGTCGCTGTCGTAGTCGGGTTGGAGGCCCGCGTAGGACTCGACGCCGCAGTACTGGAACCACTCCGAGGAGTAGGTGACGCCGGTTCCCTTGTAGTTCTCCGTCTCCGCCACTTGGACGGAAACCCCGTTCTCCTCGACGGTTTTGACCTCCGGCCAGACGCCTTTCAGATACCCCTCGTCGTCGATTTCGATGGGTATCTGCGGCATCCCGCGCGGCGCGGGACCCGCGACGTTCTCGATGGCGTACGCCTCCGTGGTCCCGCCGCCGGCACCCGTGGAGGAAGTCGCGCTGTTGATGGCGGTTGCCCCTGTCGCGCCGACGCCCGCGAGGGCCGCCCCTCCGACGACCCCTTTCACGAACCGACGGCGTCCCGAGTCTTCGGGATACTTGTCGCTCTCGCTCATATCGGACAGTTCGTGCCGCCGGTAAAAAGGGTGACGAAACCCCCGTTCGAGGCGATAGCGACGCCGTTCGAGGGCCGTACCACCGGCCGGCCGCGCGCGGGCGTCCCGGTCGAACGGCCGTTCGTCGTTCTGCCCAATAGTCCGTGTAAAAACTGTTCAATATTCATCATTTTCCGGACGAGGGGGCAAAATTTCGACACGATTCGGGGGCTTTTACCACGCCGACTGAATACACAGAGTCATGGAACTGCATACCAGAGACGTCAGGCAGGACGTCCGAGAGTTGGGGAGCCTCCTCGGGGACGTCTTGGAGGAGCAGACGTCGACGGCGTCGTTCGAGACCGTAGAGGACCTTCGGACGGCGGCCATCGACTACCGAAACGGCGAACTCGACTCGCGGGAGTCGCTCCACCGCACGCTCGAGGCCCTCGACCCCGAGGGCGAGAGCGTCGTCGCCCGGGCGTTTACCACCTACTTCGAACTCATCAACCTCGCGGAGGAACGCGAGCGCGTCCGCACGATTCGCGAGAGTTCCCAAGAGGGGTCGCTCAACGACGGACTCCTCGCCACCGTCGAGGCGCTCGTCGAGGGCGACGCCGACTCCGAGACGGTCCAGCGCGTCCTCAACGACGTCCTCATCGAACCGACGTTCACCGCGCACCCGACGGAGGCGCGCCGGAAGACGGTGAAGGCGAAGCTCCGCTCCATCGCGCAGGACCTCGAAGAGCTCGACGAACGCCGCCTCACCGACCAAGAACACGAACAGGAGTGGCGGCGCGTCGACGCCGAGGTGACGAGCCTCTGGCAGACGTCGCAGGTCCGACAGCGTCGGCCGGAACCGCAGGACGAGGCCCGAAACGTCCAGTGGTACCTCGAAAACATCCTCTTCGACGTGGTCGGCGAGGTGTACGCCGAACTCGAGGACGTCATCGGCGACGAGTACCCCGACGTGGAGGTGCCGAAGCTGTTCGAGTTCCGGTCGTGGGCGGGCTCCGACCGCGACGGCAACCCGTTCGTGACGCCCGAGGTGACGACGGACACCCTCGAACGCCAACGCGCCGTCGTCCTCGAGAAGTACCAGACCGCGCTGAAGCGCCTCTCGGGCGTGCTCAGTCAGGACGGCGACCGAATCGACACCGGCGTCGACTTCCAGCGGTCGCTGGCCGCAGACAGGGAGCGTCTGCCGGGCGTCGCCGTCGAGACGGAGGAGCGCTACCCCGACGAACCGTACCGCCAGAAGCTGAAGCTCATGCGCGAACGCCTCCGCCGCATCGAGGACGTTCGTCCGAACGGGTACGCCGACCACCACGAACTCCTCGAAGACTTGGAGGTGATCGACCAGAGCCTCCGGAACAACGGCGCGGAGATAGTCGCCGACGAGTACATCCGACCGCTCATGCGGCAGGTGGACACGTTCGGCTTCACGCTCGCGAGTCTGGACCTGCGCGACCACCGCGAGAACCACACCGAGGCGGTCCACGAGGCCCTCGCGAACGAGGGTATCGACTACGAGAACCGAGACGAGGAGGAACGCGTCGAGATTCTGACGGACGCCGTCCTCCAGTCGGAGCCGACCATCGACCTCGACGAACCCGGCGACGTGTCGGACACCGCCCGGCGCGTCCTCCGGCGCTTCCAGAAACTCGGCGAGTGGCAGCGAGAGTTCGGCGTCGGCGCGATAGACACGTACGCCATCTCGATGACCGAGGAGCCGAGTCACGTCCTCGAAGTGCTGTTCCTCGCGGACCAAGCGGGCGTCGTCTCCCTCCCGGACCACTGCGGACTCGACATCGTTCCCCTGCTCGAAACCGAGTCGGCGCTCAACGGCGCGCGCCGCATCATGGGCACCCTCTACGAGAACCCCGCCTACGAACAGGTGCTCGCCGCGCGGAACAACGTCCAGGAGATAATGCTGGGCTACTCCGACTCCAACAAGGAGAACGGCTTCCTCGCGGCCAACTGGGACCTCTACAAGAACCAGCGCCGCCTCGCGGACATCTGCGAGGACTTCGACGTGAAGATGCGCCTGTTCCACGGCCGCGGCGGCTCTATCTCCCGCGGCGGCGGTCCGATGAACGAGGCGATGCTCGCACTCCCGAACGAGACGGTGACGGGCCAGATAAAGTTCACCGAGCAGGGCGAGGCCATCGCCGAGAAGTACGCCAACCCCCGCATCGCCGAGCGTAACCTCGAACAGATGCTGAACGCGCAGGTGCGCGCCCGGTTCCAGGCCATCCGCGAACCCCAGGAGGACGTACCCGAGGAGTGGATAGACGCGATGGACACGATGGCCGCGGCGGCGAGACAGGAGTACTACGACCTGCTCGAATCCGACGGCTTCGTCTCCTACTTCGAGCAGGCGACGCCCATCACGGTCATCGAAGAACTGAACCTCGGCTCCCGCCCCGCCTCTCGCTCCGACGCCGAACGCACCGTCGAGGACCTCCGCGCCATCCCGTGGGTGTTCTCGTGGACGCAGTCGCGGTGCATCCTCCCCGGTTGGTACGCCCTCGGGACGGGCATGCAGGCGTACCTCGACGAAGGCGGCGACGTGGCGACGCTCCGGGAGATGTACGACGAGTGGCCGTTCTTCCAGACGACGCTCGACAACGCCTCCCAAGCGCTCGCCCGGACCGACTTCGACGTCGCCCGCGAGTACGCCGAACTCGCGGAACCGTCGCTCCGGGAGACGTTCTTCCCGCGCCTCGAAGACGAGTACGAACGCGCGCGCGATATCGTCCTCGACGTGAGCGGGCGCGACTCGCTCCTGAAGCGCCAGTGGTTAAAGGAGAGCCTCAGCCGGCGGAACCCCTACGTTGACCCGCTGAACCTGCTCCAGACGCATCTCATGGCGCAGTCGCACCGCACCGAGATGGAGGAACAGACCCTGCGGCTGACCGTCAAAGGCATCGCCGCCGGGATGAAGAACACCGGATAAACGGAGAGCCGCCCGGTTCTCGGGCGGTGGGTAGGGCTCGATTCAGCGCTGTCTGATGTCGTACTGGCGCTCGCACTTCGGGCAGGTGTTTCGGGTCAGACGGAAACGAGACTTCAGTCTTCGGCGGACGCCCCCCAAGTCACCTTCGGGAGGGAACTCCGCCTCTATCACCTGTCCGCAGTGCGGGCACGATACTGCGGCCACTGCCATACCCGTTGTTCGAACGTGACGGATACTATATCTTTTTAAAAGGTGGCCGGAACGTCAGCCCGTCTTACCGGTTTTCGGGAACGTTCGGCCGAAAATATCGCGTTCGCGACACCCCGGATTCGGTTCAGTTCTGGTTCCACGGCGCGTCGTCGGGATCGACGATGCGGTGTCGCTCGTCGATTCCGTCTATCGCCGCCACGTCCTCGTCGTCGAGTTCGATGTCGAGTGCGGCGTAGTTCTGCCGGATGTGGTCCTCGGAGGCGGCCTTCGGGATGGCGGTGACGTTCTCCTTCTGCGTCAACCACGCCAGCGACACCTGCGCGGCCGTGGCGTCGTGTTTCTCGGCGACCTCTCGAATCTCGGGCACGTCCGCGACCTGATTCCGGGCGATGGGGCAGTACGCCACGAGTTGGTGGTCGTGTTCGACGGCGAGTTCGTGGAGTTCCTCCTGCGGGAGCATCGGGTGCATCTCCACCTGGTGGGCGTAGACGGGGGCGTCCAGTCGGTCGATGGCGTCTTCGAGTTGGTCCGGTCGGAAGTTGCTCAGGCCGACGCGTTCGATTACGCCCTCCTCGACGAGTTCGTCGAGGGCCGGAAGCGTCTCCTCGGGGTCGTAGGCGCCCGTCGGCCAGTGGACGTACATCAGGTCGATGCTGTCGGCGCCGAGTTTCTGCGCGCTCTGCCGCGTCGATTCGACGACGTCGTCGTACGCGAGCGATTCCGGCTCTATCTTCGAGGCGACGAACAGGTCCTCGCGGTCCACGTCCGCGCGCATGATACCGTCGCCGACGGCCGCCTCGTTGTGGTACATCTGCGCGGTGTCGATGTGGCGGTAGCCGACGGCTGTCGCCGTCTCCACCGCCGTCGCGCACTCGTCCGTCTCTTCCATCTTGTACGTTCCGAGACCGAGGTCTGGAATCTCCATACCGGTACGTCGGACACCAGTCGTTCAACTACTGCGGTCCCGGCAGAGCGATGGGGGAAATCGCCGGAGAAACACCTGTAACGGAACCGACACAACTAATCGCGTGACGGGACAACTGGAGGGCGATGTCAGACCCCGATACGGACGCTACCTTCCTCCTGTACGGCGCGTACGGGTACACCGGCCGCCTCGTCGCCGAGGCGGCGGTCGAACGCGGCTTCGAACCGATTCTCGCCGGACGCGACCCGGAGAAAGTCGAGGCGACGGCGTCGGAGTTCGGCCTCCCGCACCGGACGTTCGACGTGCGCGAGGCGTCGACGTTCGTCGACGACGTCGACGCCGTACTCAACTGCGCGGGACCGTTCGAGAAGACGGCGGACCCGATGGTCGACGCCTGCATCGACGAGGGGACGCACTACCTCGATATCACCGGCGAACTCTCGGTCTTCGAGCGAATCAAGCGCCGGGGCGACGAGGCCGAGGAGGCGGGCGTCACCCTCCTCCCGGGCGTCGGGTTCGACGTGGTTCCGACCGACTGTCTGGCCGCCCACCTGAAGCGACGACTCCCGGAGGCGACGCATCTCGCCCTCGGCCTCGACGCCTCGGGGACCATCTCGAAGGGGACGCTGAAGACGGTTCTCTCCGGCATCGGCGACGGCGGCGCGGTGCGCGAGGACGGCGACCTGCGCTGGGTGCCGGTCGGACACAAGACCCGCGCCATCGACTTCGGCGAGGGTCTAAAGCGCGCGGTCACTATCCCGTGGGGCGACGTCTCGACGGCCCACGTCTCCACCGGCATCTCGAACGTCGAGGTGTACGCCGCGGTGCCCCCGGAGGGCCGTCGCCTCCTCGCCGCGACGAAGTACCTCGGCGGCGTCCTCGACGCCGCGCCGGTCCAGTATCTCCTCCACCGCCTCGTCGACCGGTACGTCGAGGGGCCGGACGAACGGACCCGCGAGGAGGGGTACGCGCTCCTTTGGGGCGAGGCCCGGTCGCCGGGGAACCGCCTCGTCTCCAGACTCCGAACGCCGGAGACGTACCGCCTGACCGTCGAAACGTCGCTGCTCTGCACGGAGAAGGTCCTCTCGGGCGAGGCCCCGACCGGGTACCAGACGCCCGCCTCGGCGTTCGGCCCGGACCTGATCTTAGAGGTCCCCGGCACGGAACGCGTCGACCTCGACGGCGACGAGGTGGTCGAACGCGTCGGCGGACCCGAGGCGGACGACGAGGCGACGACACGGACGACGTAAGAAGAGACCGAACTGCGCGGCGCAGACACGGAGACGCGGGCGACGCCGACTACAGGTCGAGTTCGACGGGCGAGATGCCCTCGGACCGGACGAACTCCCGGAGAGCGTCGGCGCGGGCGACCACCTCGTCGGGCGCGTGCGCGTCGGTTCCGAGGACGAACTCGACGCCCTCCGCTCGGAGGGCCGAGAGGAGGCCCGGCGTCGGGTGGAACTCGCCGTAGTCGTCGAGGACGCGCCCGGCGTTTATCTCCGGCACCGTCCGGGAGTCGGCGAACGCCCGCGCGACGCGTTCGTACTGTTCCTCGGTGGCGAGGCCGCGAAGCGCCGTGTTGCGCTCGACCAAATCGAGGTGGGCGGCCACCTCGAACAACTCCGACTCCGCGAGGGCGACCACCTTCTCGAAGTATCGCTCGACGGCGTCGCGGCGGTCCGCCGCCGACATCTCGGCGAAGTGCTCCTCGTAGTGCACGTTCGTCCCGTCGAGGGCGTGGACGCTCCCCACCGTGTAGTCGAACTCCGCCTCGTCGAGGAACTCCCGAATCTCCGTCTCCGCGCTCGGTTCGTAGTCCATCTCAGCGGCGTCGTACACCTCGATTTCGTACCGGTCGCGCAGGTTCTCGATGGCGCGTCGCCGCCGCGGGTACGTCTGGTCGAGGGTGAACCCGTAGGCGTCTCGGAAGCGCCGTATCTTCTCGTCCGGGACGACGACGCAGTGATCCGCGATGCCGACACCCGCCAGTCCGGCCGCCTCCGCGGCCCGGAGCATCGACGGGAGGAAGTCGCCGTCGGAGTAGTTCGAGTGGACGTGGTAGTCGTACACGTTACCGCGGGGTACGGGTTCGTCCGGATAGTAACTTCCGCCGCCGTGCGAACGTTTCGCGCGACGCGCTCGGTTCGAACGGACGTGCACCTCAGTGGCACGCAGTCGTCCGTCCGAAACGGTTTTGAGTCGCGCTGGCACACACTCGGTATGCCGAAGGAACCCGAAACCGGGTACGACCCGTCGCTGGGTCGGAAGTTCATTTTCGTAACGGGAGGTGTGATGTCCGGGCTCGGAAAGGGTATCACAGCCGCGAGTACGGGCCGGTTGCTCTCGAACGCCGGGTTCGACGTGACCGCCGTGAAGGTGGACCCGTACCTGAACGTGGACGCGGGGACGATGAACCCCTACCAGCACGGCGAAGTGTACGTGCTGAAAGACGGCGGCGAGGTCGACCTCGACTTGGGGAACTACGAACGGTTCCTCGGGACGGACATGACCTCGGACCACAACGTCACCACGGGGAAGACGTACCAGCACGTCATCCAGAAGGAGCGCTCCGGCGACTATCTGGGCAAGACGGTCCAGATTATCCCGCACATCACCGACGACATCAAGCGCCGCATCCGCGAGGCGGCCGAGGGGACGGACGTCTGCATCGTCGAAGTCGGCGGCACCGTCGGCGACATCGAGGGCATGCCCTACCTCGAAGCCCTCCGCCAGTTCGCACACGAGGAAGACGAAGGCGACATCCTCTTTACGCACGTCACGCTCGTCCCCTACTCGAAGAACGGCGAGCAGAAGACGAAGCCGACGCAGCACTCCGTGAAAGAACTCCGCAGTACGGGTCTGCAACCCGACATCCTCGTCGGTCGCTCCCCGGACAAACTCGACCCCGGCACGAAGGAGAAGATAGCGCTGTTCTGCGACGTGCCGACGGACGCGGTGTTCTCGAACCCGGACGTCGAGGACATCTACCACGTCCCCCTGATGGTCGAAGAGGAGGGGTTAGACGAGTACGTCATGGAGCGTCTGAACCTGGAAGCGGAGGCCCTCCCGAAGGGCGAACGCGACAACCGCTGGCGCGAACTCGTCACGCGGGACCGCACGGAATCGGTGGACATCGCCCTCGTCGGGAAGTACGACCTCGAAGACGCATACATGTCGGTCCACGAGGCGCTGAAGCACGCCGGCATCGAACGCCGCACCGACGTGAACGTGCTGTGGGTGGACTCCGACGAGATGCTCGACAAGCACACGAACCGCCTGAAGGGGGCCGACGGCGTCGTCGTCCCCGGCGGGTTCGGCACCCGCGGCACCGCGGGCAAGATAGAGGCCATCCGCTACTGCCGCGAGAACGACGTGCCGTTCCTCGGCCTCTGTCTCGGGTTCCAGATGGCCGTCATCGAACACGCTCGCAACGTCCTCGGCCTCGAAGGCGCGCACTCGGCGGAACTGGACCCCGACACGGACCACCCGGTCATCGACCTCCTGCCCGAACAGTACGAACTCGACGAGATGGGCGGGACGATGCGCCTCGGCGCGCACGAGACGGACATCGAACCCGGTTCCTTGGCCGAACACGTCTACGGCGGCACCGCCTGCACCGAACGGCACCGCCACCGTTACGAGGTCAACCCCGAGTACATCGACCGACTCGAATCCGGGGCGCTTTCGTTCTCCGGGCGCGCGGCCAACCGCATGGAGATCCTCGAACGCGACGACCACCCGTACTTCCTCGGGACGCAGTTCCACCCCGAGTTCCGCTCGCGCCCCGACCGAGCCAGCCCGCCGTTCGTCGGCTTCCTCGACGCCGTTCTCGGCGACTTGGACGCGCGTGACCTCGCCCGCGACGAGGAGGTGGAGGCCTGATGGTCGACGCCGAATCCTTCATCGAGGACGCCGTCGCGGAGATTCGCGAGGCCGTCGGCGAGGAACACGCCGTCATCGCCCTCTCGGGCGGCGTCGACTCCTCCGTCGCCGCGGCACTCGCCTACGAGGCCATCGGCGACCAACTCACCCCCGTCTACGTCGACACCGGTCTGATGCGCGAGGGCGAGACGGAGCAGATTCGCGACACCTTCAGCTACATGGACAGCCTCCGAATCGTGGAGGCCGAAGACCGATTCCTCGGCGCACTCGAAGGCGTCACCGACCCCGAGGAGAAGCGGAAGGTCATCGGCGAGCAGTTCATCCGCGAGTTCGAACGCGAGGCCAAGGAGTCCGACGCGGAGTACCTCGTGCAGGGGACCATCTACCCCGACCGAATCGAGAGCGAGGGGAACATCAAGTCCCACCACAACGTCGGCGGCCTCCCCGACGTCGTCGACTTCGAGGGCATCGTCGAACCCGTCCGCGACCTGTACAAAGACGAGGTGCGCGAGGTGGCCCGCGAACTCGGGTTAGAGGAGATAATCTCCGAGCGGATGCCGTTTCCCGGCCCGGGACTGGCCGTCCGCGTCATCGGCGAAGTCACGAAGGAGAAAGTCGAAGTCGCCCGCGCGGCGTGTCACGTCGTCGAGGAGGAACTCGAAGAGCACGACCCCTGGCAGGCGTTCGGCGCCGTCATCGGGAAGGGCACCGGCGTGAAGGGCGACAACCGCGTCCACGGCTGGATCGTCGCCGTTCGCTCCGTCGAATCGCGCGACGGCATGACCGCGCGGGCGCAGGAACTCCCGTGGGAGACGCTCCAGCGCATCCAATCGCGCATCACGGGCGAGAACGAGAACGTCGCGCGCGTCGTCTACGACGTAACGCACAAGCCTCCGGCCACCATCGAGTACGAATGACCGTGCTCATCGCAGGTGAAGACGCAGACAGACTCGGCGACGCCCTCGTGGACCTCGGCGCGGACCTCACTCGCATCGAGGGGATGGCGACCCGAGAATCGCTCGTCGCGGCGGGAATCGACACGGCGGACGTGCTCGTCCTCACGGATATGGACGACGCCTCCGCGATTCCGGTGGCGAAAGAGGAGAACCCGAACGTCCGGGTCGTCACGTACTCCCGCGACTCCCTCCCGGAGTTCGTCCGCGGACAGACGGACCTCGCTATCGACCCGGACCTCCTCTCGACCGAAGTCGTCGCCGAAGAACTAGTCGGCGCGTAAGCGACCGTCCGATTCCGGCGCGCCGACCCCGACCGACTTTTTTCGACCGACTCTCTCGACCGACCCGCGCTCTCGACCGACTTTTCTCGACCCGCCCGGACTCGACCGACCGACGACCGACGCCGCGTTCGCCCCCGCTCTCCGCCGGTTCGACCGACAGTTTAGCCGAATTAATCCGAATTTATCCGCTGTTACGGGGCTGAAACGGCTGAAACCGGGTTCACGGTCGTCACGGTTGAAGTGGGTGTCTCCCGTAGTCGAGAACGCGATGAGGTGTCAGACGCTCATCGCAGGTCGTGGCGTCTACCCGTGCCATCGGGGCGTTCCACCGACGTCCCGCGTCAGACCCACTAGCCCCACCACCCGCGGCGGACGCGAGGGCGCGTCCGTCGCGCACCGACGCCGCCGAGGCGACGGCGGAACCCCGACTCACCCACCCACCCACCCCAACTCCCGTCCGGGTTCCCATCCCGTCGCCGCGCGGCCACCCACGCGACGACGAAGACGCTCCGCCGAGTGCGGTTCGGTTCCGCCTCGGACGACGGTACGTTCGACCGTACCCCTGATCGCTCCCCGCATCCGGCGGCACCGACCGCCGATGCGACCCGAACAACCAGAGGCACCCACCCGTCGCCTCCCGGAGACGTCTCGTCGTCGCAACGACTCTCCACCGGACCGGACGCCGCGTCCGTCCGACGGGACGAACAGATAGCTCACGTTCGGCGTCGCGCCGAACCCGCCGTTTCAACTGACGTTCTCCGATTCCGACCGAACGTCGTGGTTTTATTCCCCGCAATTCCCTATCCTCGACAATGAGAAGTTTCACCGTCGGACGCGTGTGGGGGATACCCATCCGCATCAACGCCTCGTTGCTCCTGTTTCTCCCGGTTTTGGCGTGGCTCATCGGTAGCGGAGCGCAGATAGAGACGTACGCGACGATCGTCGAGGGGTTCGCCCCGGGGCAGTTGGACGTCGCGGCCCTCCGGGCGGGCGCGACGCCGTGGGTCATCGGCGCGGCGGCCGCGGTCGGTCTGTTCGTCAGCGTCCTCCTCCACGAACTCGGCCACTCGTACGTCGCGCGCCGGTACGGCATCGACATCGAGTCCATCACGCTGTGGATATTCGGCGGCGTGGCGAGTCTCCGGTCGGTCCCCCGCGAGTGGGACCGCGAGTTTTGGATCGCCGTCGCCGGGCCGATAGTGAGCGTCCTCACCGCCGCGGCGTGTTACCTCGCCGTCCGGTTCCTTCCGCTTCCGTCCGGCGTCGTCGTCTTCGTCGTCGGGTGGTTGGCCGTCACCAACGTCACCCTCGCGGTGTTCAACATGCTTCCCGCGTTCCCGATGGACGGCGGGCGCGTCCTCCGGGCGTTGCTCGCGCGGCGACGACCGTACGCCGTGGCGACGCGAACCGCGGCGCGCATCGGCGTCGGGTTCGCCTTCCTGTTCGCCCTCGCGGGCGTCCTCTGGTTCAGCCCCGTCCTGTTCCTGATGGCCTTTTTCGTCTACGGCGCGGCCACCGGCGAGTCTCGCGCCGTCGCCCTCGACGACCTACTCGACGGGATGACCGTCGCTGATCTGATGGCGCGCGACCCGCCGACGGTCCCAGCCGAGACGACCGTCGGCGCGTTCACCGACCGCTTGTTCGCGGAGCGACGGACCGGGTTCGCACTCGCCGACGGCGGCGATATCGCGGGCTACGTCTCCATCGAGGACCTCCGACGGCGCAAACTCGACGACGACGCGCCCGTCTCGGCCGCCCTCCCGGACCCCGTCCCGAGAGTCGACGCGGCGGCGGACGCCTTCGAGGCGTTGGCCGAACTCTCCGGGGCGAAGGGGGGCCACGCGCTCGTGACCGAGGGCGACCGAGTCGTCGGCGTCGTCTCGCAGGCGGACTACGCCCGCGCGGTGCAACTCCGTCGCCGCGCCCCGTCCGAGGGCCGACCGACCGCGTTCTGACTTCCTTCGCGACCCGCATCCGGATTTATCCTTCCGGCGGCCCTCGCTTCGAGCATGTCCGAGGAGTTCGACGCACTCGCCGCCGCCGAATCGAATCTTGACCCCGACCGAGGTGAGGTCGCGACCGCCGAGTTGGTCGTCACCGACGACGTGTTGGTGAAGGCGTTCGCCCTCGGACCGGGCGCGACGCTCGACCCGCACGAACACGAAGACAGCACGAACGTCTTCCACGTCCTCCGCGGCGAGGTGACCGTCGTCCGCGGGGACGAGACAGAGGCGGTCGAAGCGCCCGGCGTCGTCCGCCACGACAGGGGCGTCTCCCACGGCGCGCGAAACGAGACCGAGGAGACGGCCGTCTTCACCGCGAGTCTCTGTCCGCTTCCGTAGGCGGCGATACCGGCGGAAGAGGGCGGCGTAGGGACCCGTTAGCGGGCGGTTAGGTCCACGTTATCGACCGCTCTCGGCTTGCCACCGTCGAAACCGACATACGCCACCGTCCGGAACTGCCGCCGATGAGCGACCGCGTCCGCGTCACCGCCGGGGCCCGCCTCCACTTCGGGTTCGTCAACCTGAGCCTCGCGCACGAACGCCTCTACGGCGGACTCGGCGTCGCCCTCTCGGACCCGGAGACGACGGTGACCGCCGAACCCGCGGGCGACGTCGTCTGCGACCGGGCGGACGCCCGCGAGTACGCCGAACGCGCCGCGGACCTCCTCGGCGTTCCGGGCGCGCGCGTCGACGTCGAGTCCGCCCTCCCGCGGCACGCCGGCCTCGGAAGCGGCACGCAACTCGCGTTGGCCGTCTTCGAGGCGGTGGCGCGGGCGAACGGTGCAGAGAGCGACGTGCGGGCGGCCGCGCCGAACCTCGGGCGGGGCGGCCGGTCGGGCGTCGGCGTCGCCGCCTTCGAGGGCGGCGGGTTCCTCGTGGACGCGGGGCACCCGACGGCGCGCTTTACGACCTCGCGGCCGGCGGACGGCGACTGGACGGTGCCGCCGGTGGCGGTCCGACACGACGTGCCCGAGGAGTGGCGCTTCCTCCTCCTCGTCCCGGACGCCGACCCCGGACGAAGCGGCGACGAGGAGGACGACAGCATGCGCGCGGTGGTGGAACGCGCCGACCCCTCGGTGTCGGACCGCATCGCGGGCGTGGTGAGTCGTCGCCTCCTCCCGGCCGTCGCCGCCGAAAACGCCGACCGATTCGGCGAGGCGGTCGCGGAAATCGGGCGGTTGAACGGGTCGTGGTACGCCGACGAACAGGGCGGCGTCTACCGGCCGCCGGTCGGCGAACTGGTGGCGACGCTCTCGGAGCATCCCGCGGTGTACGGCGCGGGGCAGTCGTCGTGGGGACCGGCGGTGTACGGCGTCACCGACGCCGCGCGCGCCGAGGAGGCGCGGGAGGCCGGTCGGGCGGCCCTCGACGCCGCGGGCGTCGGCGGCGAGGTTCGAATCGTCGCCGGTCGCAACGTCGGCGCGCGCGTCGAACGGGCGGGCGAAGCGCCCCGAAACGGTTAACGGAGGGGACCGAGACGACGGAGCATGGACAGCATCCCCTTCGGGGTGTCCCGTCTCGATTCGATAATCGGCGGCGGGGCGCCGCCGGGAACGGTCGTCCTCCTCGTCGGCGAACCCGGCGCGGGCGCGCGGGAGTTCGCGTACACGAGTGCGGCGATGAACGCCCTCGCGCACGCCGACGAGGAACTGTTCGACCTCCACTACGGGTCGCTTCACGACGACGCGGCCGTTCCGCCGGAGATACACTACCTCTCTTTCACCGACGGCGAAGCGGCGATTCGCCGGGAGATGGCGTACGTTCTGGAAGACGAGTTCCTCGACGCCGCGGTCGAGCACGTCCGGTTTCACGACCTCGGCCCGGAGTACTTCCAACTGAGTCCAATCCCCCGGGAGTGGTACATGGGCGAGGCGACGACGCTGCAGGACCTCGGCGAGTCGCACAACCGCGACTCGGTGCTGACCGCCCTCGGCGGCGTCCTCAGCGAGAACGCGCCGAACAACCTCGTCGTCATCGACTCCGTGACGGACCTCGTCTCCTCGGTCTCCGACGAGGTGGAGTGGTCGGACGTGGCGATGCTGATGCGCGGTCTGGGGAAGGCGTCCCACGAGTGGGGCGGCCTCGTCCTCGCTCTCGCCAGTCGGCAGACGCTCGAACGGACGGAACTCGGCCACCTCGTCGACGCGGCCGACGGGACGCTCCAGTTCGAGTGGGAGACCGGCGGGTCGAAGCGCGCGCGCACCCTCGTCGTCCAGGAGTTCCGCGGCGTCCTCTCGCGCCTCGAAGAGGAGAACATCGTCCGGTTCGAGACGGAGATACACGAGAGCGGGTTCGACGTGACGGACGTACGAAAGATTCGGTGACAGTCACCGCCGGCAATACTTAAGTTAGGACGACGTAACGTTCGCACGAATGGGAGGGGAGAAGGCGGAGTCGTTACCCGACGAACTCGCGCTTTGGCTCGACGAGAAGGCGGAGGAACTCGGCACGACTCGGAACGACGTCGTCTCGCGTGCGGTCGCGGCGTACCGCCTCGTGGACGAGAATCACGACTCGCTTTCGGACGTAGCGGCCGGGAGCGACGCCGACGGACCGACCGACGGCGAATCGAACGGCGGCCCGGACGCCGACGCACTCGCGGCCCGCCTCGAGGAACTCGACGCGGAGTTCGACGAGAAACTCACCGACGTTCGGGAGCGAGTCGTCCAAGTAAAGCGCGAAACCGACCGGAAGGCCCCCGCCGACCACGACCATCCGGACCTGTCCGGGCGGGTCGAGACCCTGAGCGAGGAGTTCGAGGCGGTGGACGACCGGGTGGCCGAGGGGTTCGAGAACTACGAGGAGATACTCGAGTACCTCACCGAGACGACCGACGAGGCGGAGTCGAAACTCGACACCCTCGCGTCCGCCGTGGTGTCGCTCAGACGCCGCGCCGACGAGTTAGAGCGCTCCCGCGCGGAACGCGCCGCGGGAGCCGAACTCAAGCGCGAGGCGAACCGCGCGGGCGTCGAGGAGGCGTCCTGCGAGAACTGCGGGACGACGGTCAGCCTCGGCCTCCTCGACGGCCCGTACTGCCCGCAGTGTACGGCCACGTTCGACGGCGTCGAGCCGAAACGGGGCTTTCTCGGCACCGCGACGCTCTCGACGGGCGACCGACCCGCCCTCCAACGACCGGAGGCGGGCGAGAGGACGGCCGAGGAACTGTTCGACGAGGGGGCCTGACCGGTGGCCGACGACGACGCCGACCCTCGACCGGACGACGCGGCCCCGCTTTCCGACCTCGCGGACCGCGTGAGCGAACGGCGTCGCCGCGAGGAGTCCGACGACGACGCGGACGCCCTGTTCGACGAGATGAGCGTCGGCGAGGTGGACGAGGAAGCGTTGTGGGCGAGTCTCGCCGACGCCGCGGCCGCCGAGGCGACGCACGTCGGCGCGGGCGCGGAGGAGTCGATCGAGGAGGTGCGCGAGGACGTTCCCGGCTACGCCGACCACCTCGTCCCGAAGGCGGAGTTCTGCGAGCAGTGTCCGCACCTCTCGGACCCCCCGGAACTGGGGTGCGACCGCGAAGGGACCGAGATAGTCGAAGTCGTAGACTCGGATACCTTCCGCGTGCGGGACTGCCCGATGGTCGAAGGCGGCGAGTAGTCGACCGGACGCCGTCGTGCGGCGCGTCCGAGACGCCTTTCACGCCGAAGCGAGAAGGCTCCCGCATGCAGTTCTGCGACGACTGCGGTTCGATGATGGTCAACCGAGACGGCGAGATGGTCTGTACGAACGACGACTGCGGGTCCACCGCCGAACAGGACCGAGAACTCGCCGAACAGTTCGTCTCCACCGAAGAACAGAGCGGCGACGAACTCATCGAAACCGAGGAAGGCGCGAACTTCGAGGGCAAACCCACCGCCACCGACGTGACCTGCGACCAGTGCGGCCACGGCGAGGCGTGGTACACCATCAAACAGACCGGGTCGGCCGACGAACCGCCGACGCGATTCTTCAAATGCAAGGAGTGCGGCCACCGGTGGCGCGGGTACAACTGACCCGAACGCCGACGGTCAGTCGAGTTCGTTCACCCGAACCGTCTCGTCGGCGACGGGTATCATGAGTGCGCTGTCGGCGTCGAGGAAGTTCTCCGCGTCCTCCTGCACCCGCCGTCCGGCCTCCGACTCGAAGGCGTCGTTCATCTCCTCGGGGGAGTCGAACCACAACTGCGCCATCTCGTCGAATCCCGCCTCGTCCGGGTTCAACGGGACCGAACTCTGGTACTTGCGGAGTCCGGGCAACTCCTGGACGAGCGGGGCGTGTTCCTCCTCCATGTACTCGATGCACTCCTCGTGGGACATGTCCTCGCGCCGCCGGGCCAGAATCACCATCTTACACACCATGACGTTTGGTACCACGGAACAGTGGTCCGTGAAGGTACGGACCGGTCGGCGAGGCTGACGCTCTCGGCGACAGCATCTTGTGGCACCCCGCGAAGGTGTCGAGTATGTCCCTCCACCGACGACTCGCCCTCCGCGAACGCCTCCGCCCGTGGCACGGCCTGATGTTCGCCGCGTTCCTCGCCGGCACGGCGCGGACGCTCTCGACCCTGACGGAGCCGATTTCGCCCTCGGCGGTCGCTCTCGCGGCGTTCAACGGCCTGCTTTGGGTCCTCGGCTTCCAACTCACCGTCGGCATGCTCTGGGCGTACGCCGTCGAGTACTACAACGCGGGCGGAAAGTGGACCGACCTCCCGTTCCTCGTCCCCTTCGCCGTCGCCGTGGCCGTCGGCGTCGCAGTCGGCGTCGTCTTCGAGAACGCCGGCGGCGCGGTGTGGGCGGCGTTCTGGACGTTCGTCGTCGTCGCGGGACTCACCGCCGTCGTCGTCTGGGTTCGCGTCGGTTACCGCGAGTCCGCCGCCTGAAGGAACGAGAGGAGGAAGTCGGCCACCCGAACCGCGACTTTCCCGGCCTGTCCGATAAAGAAGTGGTCCGCGCTGAACTCGACGACCGACTGGTGCGTCTCGCGGGCGCGTTCGACCACGGGTTCCCACTCGACGGTGTCGTCGCGCGTCCCGTACAGCACTTGGACGGGGACGGGAACGTCGTCGAACGACGCGACGGCGTCTAAGTCGTCGGCGAGGCGGGCCGTCGGCGCGAGTGCGGAGACGGCATCGACAGACGGCGTCTGTCGGCCTGACGAGCTTTGCTCGTCATCGTCCGTCGGCGCGCCCTCCGCGGCGGTCAGAAGCGCCACCGTCGCGCCGAAACTGAACCCGAACAGACCCACGCGGTCGTAGCGGTCCGCCGCCCACGCGACGGCGTTCCCCGCGTCCGCCGTCTCGCCGTACCCCTCGTCCCACGCGCCGTAGTCGAAGCGGAGGCAGTCGACGCCGCGGTCGGTCAGTTCGTCGCCGACGGCGACGAGTCTGTCGTCGCCGCGGTGTCCGCTCTGTCGGGGATGCGGCGGGCAGGCGACGACGCACGCCGTCGCGTTCCCGTCCTCCGCTTCGTCGAGCGACGCCCGGACGTCTCGACCCCCCGGAACGAGAACCGTCTCGGTCATACGACCTCTCTCTCGCGTGAGGTTTTAAGCCCGGCGTGACCAAAAAGGGGGTATGGGAATCCTCTCGCGCACGTCGTACGTCATTCGGTCGAAGATCAACGCCCTCCTCAATCGGACCGAAGACCCGGGAGAGACGTTGGACTACTCCTACGAGAAGATGCGGGACGAACTCCAGCAGGTCAAGCAGGGTATCGCCGACCTGACGACCCAGAAGAAGCGACTGGAGATTCAGAAGCGCCGCCTCGAGGAGAACGTCGAGAAACACAACGAACAGGCGCGCGAGGCGGTCAATCAGGACCGCGACGACCTCGCGCGGCAGGCGTTGGAGAAGAAGCAGTCGAAGATGAACCAGATAGAGGACTTGGAGACCCAAATCGCGAACCTCCAAGAGACGCAGGACAACCTCGTCGAGAAGAAGAACCAACTGCAGAACCGCATCGAGGAGTTCCGCACGAAGAAGGAGACGATGAAGGCCCGCTACGACGCGGCGGAGGCCTCCACGCGCGTCTCCGAGGCGATGTCCGGCGTCGGCGACGAGATGGCCGACGTGGGTCGCGCCCTCGAACGCGCCGAGGACCGGACCGACGAGATGGAGGCGCGGTCGGCCGCGATGGACGAACTCGCCGACACGGGCGCGTTCGACGACGCCCTCTCCGACAAGGATCCCATCGACCGGGAACTCGAATCAGGGCGCTCCTCCAGAGAGGTCGACACGGAGCTGGAGACGTTGAAGGCCGACATGGGCAAAGGCTCCGCGCCGGAGACCGAGAGCGAAGACGGCGAGACGGCCGACGCGGAGGCCGCGGACGCTGACGTGGACGTAGACGCCGCGGACGTGGACGTCGCCGACGAAGAGGTCGAGGCCGAGTTGGAGGAGCTGAAGAACGAAGACGACGCATAAGGCCCGCGGGGCGGCCACGACGACTTTACTGCGCGTCGGCGAACGCCCGTCACGACGATGGTTTTCGACGAGGAGAACGACGCCGGGTCGGGCGGGGGCGAACCGAGCGACACGATGCGGGAACGGGGAAGCGGGAACCGGGTGAAGCTGTGGCTGCTTTTGGACGCGAACCGATGGGTCGTCGCCGTCGTCCCCCTCGTTTTCCTGTTCGCGTCGCTCGTCGTCCTCGGCGCCGTCGACCCCGTGCCGCTTCGGACGGCGATAGCGGCGTCGGACCCCATCGAGACGGTGTTTCAAGCCCTCCTGACGGCGACCATCACCGGCGTGACGCTCGTCATCGCCATCAACTCGCTCGTCCTCTCGCAGGAACTCGGTCCGCTGGGCGACCAGCGGCAACGGATGTCCGGGGCGATGGAGTTCCGCCGCGACGTCGAGGAGGACCTGAACGTCACCGCGGCCCCACCGGAACCGTCGGCGTTCCTCAGAGCTCTCGTCCTCGCAGTCTCGAATCGCGCAGAGACGCTCGGAGAGGTCGTCTCGACGAACGACTTCCGTCGGGACGGGGAGTACCGAGCGCGTCTCGACGACTACGTCGAGGCGGTGCGCGGGAACGCCTCGGAGGTGGCCGACGAACTGGAGGGGAGCCAGTTCGGGACGTTCGACGTTCTGCTGGCCGCGCTCGATTTCAACTACTCGTGGAAGATATACCAGGCGCGACGCCTCCGCAACGAACCGGACGAACTGTCCGACGACGTCTCGGCGGCGTTCGACGAACTGGTGAACGTGTTGACCTACTTCGGCCCGGCCAGAGAGCACTTCAAGACGCTGTACTTCCAGTGGGAACTCATCAACCTCTCGCGGGCGATGATGTACTCTGCGGTTCCGTCGCTCCTCGTGTCGACGGCGGCCATCCTCTATCTCGACGACCCCGGTACCGTCACGGGGACGGTGTTCGGCGTGGACAACGTGCTCTGGATCACCGCCGCGGCCGTCGCCGTCGCCGTCTTCCCCTTCACGATACTGATATCGTTCGTCCTCCGCATCGCGACGGCGGCCAAGCGGACGCTCTCTATCGGGCCGTTCATCCTCCGGTCGGGGAGTCGAAGCGAGGACCTCGACTGAGCGGCGTCGCGCCGCAAACCTCAATCGGACGGAGGGCTGACAGTTAGGGGATGAACGAACTGACCGAGGCGGTTCGGCGCGCCGCGGCGGCCGAGACGCGCGAGGAGTTTCAGCGACGCGTCGAAGCGCAGGCCGAGGACGTCCTCGAAGACGTCCGTTCGGGCCGCCTCGACAACCGCAACTTCTCCGTCGGCCTCGAACTGGAGGCGTACGCCGTCGACGCCGACGGACGGCTTGCGCCCGTCCCGGAGGCGGCGTTCGACGCCCCGAACTGCAGTCGGGAACTCGGCGTCCACAACGTCGAAGCGCACACCCACCCCGACGCCGCGGCCGGAACCGGCTTCCGGCGGCAGGCGACGACGCTCGAAACCGCGCTCGACGACGCCCGCGCGGCGCTTCGGGAGGCCGACCGGGAACTCGTCCTCGACGGGATGTGGACGGTGCCGCCCGCGGAGGGCACCGAGGCGTACCTCGACGCCGGAACGGAGACGGACGGCGTGTTTCTCGCGGAGAACATGCGCCCGATTGCGCGCTACGTCGCCATCGACGAGGCGGTTCGGGCGCGCGCCGGGGGTCGCATCCCCATCGGCCTGCCCGGACTCGCCGACGCCCGGTCCATCCTCGTGGAGTCGCTCACCACGTCGATTCAGCCGCACCTGCAGATTCCGACGGCGGCGGACCTGCCCCGATACCTCAACGTCGCCACGCGGACGATGGGGCCGGTGCTGTCGTTGGCGACGAACTCGCCGTTCCTCCCGGCCGACCGCTACGAGGGACTCGACCCCGAGGCGGTTCTCGCGGAGACGCCCCACGAGTGCCGCGTCCCCGTCTTCGAACGCTCCGTGAACGTCGCCGGCGTCGAGAAGTGCCGCGTCCCCGAGGACTACGGCGGCGTGGCGGACGTAATCGACCGAATCGTCGAGGACGAGACGCTCGCGCCCGTCCTCTCGGAGACGGGCGACGCGGACGCGGATGCGGACGCCGACGGGGACGACTCCTACGCCTCCTCGGTCCCGGAGTTCGTCACCAAGCGCGGCACGTTCTGGCGGTGGGTTCGCCCCGTCTTCGGCGGCGACGTGCCCCGCGGCGACGGCGGGGACGCCACGGCCCCCGAAAACGACGACGCGTCGGTCCGAATCGAGTACAGGCCCCTCCCGACGCAACCGACCGTCCGCGACGCCGTCGGCCTGCAGGCGTTGGTCGTCGGACTCGTTCACGGAATCGTCGTCGCCGACCACCCCGTCGAGCACCTCCCGTGGGCGGACGCCCGCGACTCCTTCTACGCCGCCGTCGCGGACGGGCCCGACGCCGACTTGGAGTGGGTCGGCAGTCACGGCGACCGGATGGACGCCGCGCCCGTCGTCCGCGACGAACTGTTCTCGCTCGCGCGACACGGCCTGCGCGAGATGGGCGTCGAAGACGAGACGGCCGAGTGGCTCCTCTCGCCGATAGAGGCGCGACAGAGCGCGACGCACACCTCGCCGAGCGCGTGGAAGCGCGCCCGCGTCCGCGAACGACTGGACGCGGGCGAGAGCCTCCCGGACGCCGTCCGCGCGATGCAGCGAGAGTACGTCGAGCAGGCGGCGACCGGACGGGCGTTCGCGACGTGGGACCGAGCGTAACCGCGGTGCGGCGGGCGTCCGGCGAGGCGGTCAGTCGCTCCGCCGCGCGCCGGTTCCGCTCCGGTTCAACCCGTCGAGGAGAATCTCGCCGTCCTCGATGGGGACGCCCTCGTAGTCGTCTTCGTCGAGGAGGAGTGCGCCGTCCAAGTCGGCGTAGTCCAAGAGGGGCGCGAGGTGGCAGGCGGCGGCGATAGCGGCGTTCGACTCCACCATACAGCCGAGCATCACCTCAAGTCCGTGCGCGCGGGCGGCGTGGACCATCCGCCTCGCCTCCGAGAGGCCGCCGCACTTCATCAGTTTCAGGTTCACGATGTCCGTCCTGTCTGCGACGGCGGGCACGTCTTCGAGCGTCACGCAGGACTCGTCGGCCGCTATCGGGAGCGCGCTCCGTTCGTAGACGAACTTCAGCCCCTCGGGGTTCTCCGCGGGGACGGGTTGTTCGACGAACTCGACGCCGTACTCCGCGAGCATCTCGGACTTCCGGACCGCCTCGCGTGGCGTCCATCCCTCGTTTGCGTCCACGCGAATCGTCGCGTCGGGCGCGCTCTCCCGCACCGCCTCGACTATCTCCTCGTCGCGGTCGGTGCCGAGTTTCACCTTCAAGACCGGGTAGCCCGCCTCGACGGCCGCCTCCGTCTTCTCTTCGATTCGCTCAGTCTCGTCTAATCCGATGGTGAAGGAGGTGGGCGGACAGTCGTCGGCGTCCAGTCCCCAGTGCCGGTAGAGGGGGAGGCCGAGGCGCTTTGCGGCCAAGTCGTGGAGGGCGATGCTGACCGCGGCGCGGGCCGCCGGGTTCCCGCCGACCGCCTCTTCCATCCGGCGTTCGATTCGCGCCGTCGCGTGGGCGTCGCCGACGGACTCGACTTCGCGCAGGAGGTCCGGCAGGACCGCTTCGACGGTGTCGGCCGTCTCGCCGTAGTGCGCGGAGGGGGCCGCCGCGCCGACGCCCGTCATCCCGCCGTCGTCGGTGACGCGGACGACGACGTTCTCCGCGTCCGTCTGCGTCCCGCGGGCGATGGTGAACTCGTCGGCCAGCGGGTACGACACCCGCTCGAACTCCGTCGTCAGCGTCATCTACGTCTCCTCCAGCACCGCGTCCAGAATCTCGTCGGCGTCGAAGCGCACCGGGTCCGTCGCGGGCGCGCCGAGCGATTCGGAGTACGACTCGACGGCCTCGCGGGCGGCGTCGTCGCCCTCGACGCGGGAGGTGTTCAACGCGCCGGCGACGACGGACCCCTCGTGGACGGGCGCGGCGAGGTTCTCGTAGAGGTCCACGTACTCGGAGACGGGCGGTATCTCGAACTCCTCGTAGCCGTGGATGGCCTCGCGCCCATCGACGTGACAGAGGACCATCGCGTCGGCCATCGCGCCGTGGAGGATGCCGCAGGTGACCGCGGAGTAGGCGGGGTGGGTGATGCTCCCCTGTCCCTCGACGAACAGCACGTCGTAGTCGTCGCCGACTTCCAGAATCATCTCCTCGACCGCACCGGCGGTGAAGTCGCTGACCACCCGGTCGATGGGATTGCCCCACCCCGCTATCATGATACCCGTCTGCCCCGTCGGAATGAACCCGGCGTCGATGCCGCGTTCGCGCGCCGCCTCGACGAGTTCCAAGGAGACGGTCATCTTCCCCACCGAGCAGTCGGTGCCGACGGTGAGAACCACGTCGGCGTCCACGTCGGCGGAGCGACCCTCCGCGACCGTCAGGTCGTCGTGGGGCTTCCGCACGTCGTTCAGTTCGACGCCGTGTTCGTCGGCGAGTTCGGCGAACTCCTCGTCCTCCGTGAGAAAGTAGTGCAGGCCCGCGATGACGTCGCACCCGCCTTCGATTGCGGTGCGCACGTCGTCGCGCCACGTCTCGTCGAACGCGCCGCCGATGGGGGAGATGCCGATAAGCAGGGCGTCGGCCTCGGGCGCGTCGTCCATCGAGGCGACGACCGGAACGTCCGGCAGGTCCCGGCGGTGGTCCGACGCCGAGGTGCCCGGGTTGTCTCTGTCGAGGACCGCCACCACGTCGTAGTCGGCGTACTTGAGGACGCCCGTGGCCGTCTTCGCCCGTTCGGGGAACTTCTCGTGCGCGAGGACGACGACCCGAGTCCGGTCGTCGCCGGTCCGTGCGGTACTCATGGTAACCCCTGACGCGAAGGGCGGGCTTAATCTCCGGTGGTTCCGCGGCGACTCAGAGGCGCGACAGGCGGGTGGTCCAGAACTCCCGGACGGCCTCCCGGAGCGCTTCCTCCGGTTCGCCGGAGGCGTCCACCGTCGCGCGGTGGTCGGCCAGTTCCTCGAACTCCCCGAGGACGGTTCGCTCCCCGAGGACGACCAGCGTATCGCTCTCGCCGTCGCCGTCCGCCGCGTGCGCCCGAAGCACCTCCTTCGAGCGCTCGAGGTGGTTCGACACCTGTTCGTCGCGCCGCCGTTCGAACCGCGCCTGCGAGAACCCGCCCTTGGAGTGGGCGTTCATCACGTCGGACTCCACGTCGTCTTCGAGGGTGACCTCCTCGCCGTCGAAGCGCCCGAGTGCGAACAGGTCCGAGCGTACGAGGGCGACGCGGACGGTTCCCTCCGGTCGGAACCACGACCGCTCGATTCGGAACGACGACCCCCACTCGTCGAACGCGGCGGGCGGCGTCGGCGGTTCGAGGACGGCGGAGACGACTCCGGCGTCGTCGGTGTAGACGAGACACGGCGCGGCGCGGCGGACGAGGGCCGCCCGTTCGCCGAGTGCCTCCTCCACCGACTCCGGCGGGTGTTCCTCGACCATCGCCGAGAGCGCACCCTCGGGGCCGGTGGCGACCGAAACGAGGCGGGAGAGCACCTCCTCCAGTCTGTCGCCGCGCAGGTCCTCGGTGCCGCGGAACTCTACTTCGGCCTCGTCGTCTTCGGAGAGTCGCTCGACACGGTGTTCCAGTTCCTCGACCTGCGTTTCGAGGCGGTTCAGTTCCCGTTCGGCCTCCTGTCGTTCGCGGACGGCTTCGCTCCGCCGTTCCTCCTCGGCCTCGGCGCGGCGTTCGAGGTGTCGTTTCTCCTCCTGCAACTCCTCGATTCGCTCTTTCAGTTCCGCCCGCCCCAGCAACTCGTCCAGCATGCTTCGACGCGCGAACTGGGGGCACTTCAGCGTTGCTTAGACTCGCCGCACGACGGCAGGAGAGAGCGTCCACCCGCGGCGTCGCGGACTCCCGTCGTTCACGTGCGGAAACAAACACGAACTCGAAGAGCGGGACCGACAGTTCGAATCGCTCCCGCTCCCTCTAGGGGAAACATATGTCCCTAATATTACTATTACGATTAATACTTACATCTGGCACATCCACGTCCACGTATGCCTCACGGGCAAGACGTCGAAGACGATACGGCGGATCACTCCTCCAAGTACGAGTGTCTCGAATGCGGCGCTATCGTCGAATCCGAGACCCATCCGGGCGAGTGCCCGGAGTGCGGCGGCGACTTCCAGAACCGGGCGAAATCGCTCGAATAATCCCTTCTCTAACGCTTTCCCAATGTCTCAAGACACCCCGTCGGCAGACGAACGTACTCGCCAATCCGTAGAAACGCCGCCGGAAACCGCGCTGGACACCGCGCGACACCAACTCAACCAAGCCGCATCGTACCTCGACGTCGACCCGAACATCGTCGAACGACTCAACCACCCCGCGTCGGTCCACGAAGTGACGGTTCCGCTCGAACGGGACGACGGCACCGTCGAGATGTTCCGAGGGTACCGCGCGCAACACGACAGCGTGCGAGGGCCGTTCAAGGGCGGTCTGCGCTTCCACCCCCACGTCGGTCGCGAGGAGTGCATCGGGTTGGCGATGTGGATGACGTGGAAGTGCGCGGTCGTCGACATCCCCTTCGGCGGTGCGAAAGGCGGCGTCGTCGTCAACCCGAAGGAGTTGAGCGACGACGAAACCGAGCGGTTGACCCGCCGCTTCACCAACGAACTGCGGAACGTCATCGGCCCCATGACGGACATCCCGGCGCCGGACATGGGCACCGACGCGCAGACGATGGCGTGGATTATGGACGCGTACAGCGTTCAGGAGGCCGAGACGATACCCGGCGTTGTGACGGGGAAACCGCCCGTCATCGGCGGCAGTAAGGGCCGAGAAGAAGCGCCCGGACGGAGCGTCGCCATCATCGCCCGAAAGTTACTCGACTACTACGACTACCCGATAGCGGAGACGACGGTGGCCGTGCAGGGGTTCGGAAGCGTCGGCGCGAACGCCGCCCGGTTGCTCGACGATTGGGGGGCGTCCGTCGTCGCCGTCAGCGACGTCAACGGCGCGGCCTACGACCCCGACGGACTCGACACGCGCGCGATTCCCTCCCACAACGAGGAACCGGAGGCGGTGACGACCTACGCCGACGAGACCATCGGCAACGAGGAGATCCTGGAACTCGACGTGGACCTCCTGATTCCGGCGGCCATCGGGAACGTCATCACCGAGGACAACGCCGGGGACGTCGATGCGGACATGATCGTCGAGGGCGCGAACGGACCGATAACGTTCGTCGCGGACTCGATTCTCGCCGAACGGGACGTCCCCGTCGTGCCCGACATCCTCGCGAACGCCGGCGGCGTGACGGTGAGTTACTTCGAGTGGCTCCAGGACATCAACCGTCGCTCGTGGTCGCGCGACAGGGTGAACGAGGAACTCGAAGAGGAGATGCTCGCCGCGTGGAACGCCGTCCGGCGGGAGGTCGAAGAACGCGACGTTACGTGGCGCGACGGCGCGTACGTCGTCGCCCTCTCGCGGATAGCCGAGGCACACGAGAGCCGCGGACTCTGGCCGTAAGCGTCCGCTATCCGTCCCGAAGTCGTGAAAAGAACGGGTCGTGAGCGTGCTACGCCACGGCGGCGTCGTCGCCGAACTTGTAGCCCGAGTACCGGAGCAGTTCGGCCGCGCGTTCTCGCTTCGCGAGGAGGACGTCGCGGTCGTCCGGCAGGCCCTCGTCGGCGAACGAACTCGGGACGGCGAGCGTTCCCGACGGTACGGACTCGTCCCCGAGGACGGGGATGTGCGTCCGCTCTAACTTCATGACGAGGGGCGCGTCTAGCGGTGTTACACCCTCGTCGGCGTACAACTCCTCGTTGACTCTCTCGTGGTCCGTCCGGTGGATGGCGGGCACCTCACCGTCGTACGGTTCGACGTACAACCGGCCGAGGTAGTAGCCGCTCGAAAATTGCTCGAACATCTGTGCGTGACCTTCTCACCCACGGACAGATATAAGACTTGTCGCCAACGCTTATGTCGGACCGCAAAAAGCGAAGACGCGATCAGTCGTCGCCGCGGTCGCCGTTCGTCGCGCCGGTCATAGACCAGACGGCGGTGAGGCCGAGGACGACGGCGGGAAGCAACGGGAGGACGAGCAACGCCACGATGTACGGGACGCCGAACGACCCGAGGAACGTCGGGCGCAGGTAGATGAGTCCGGGGACGACGAGCGTACAGAACACTAGCACGACCACGAGTCCCCAGCCGGTTCGCCCGAATCCCGAGGGTTCGGGCTCGTCCGTTACGGGTTCGCCGTCCGGACGGTGGACGTAGCCCCCGTCTTCGTCAGAGTTCACTATCGGGGATTACGACCACCTTGCCAAAGCCCTCACGGTTCTCTATCATCTCGTGTGCGCGCGCCGTCTCGCTCATGGGAAGCACCTCGCGGATGCGCGGTTCGAAGGTGCCGTCCCAGACGCGTTCGAGGGCGTCGTCGGCCTGTCCGGGCGTCGCCATCGTCGAGCCGATGACCTGCAGTTGGTTCCAGAAGATGCGGTTCAGGCCCGCGCCGGGGTTCCCGCCGGTCGTCGCGCCGCAGGTGACGAGGCGGCCGCCCTTCCGCAGACTCTTCAGCGAGTCCTCGTACGTCGCCTCGCCGATGTGGTCCACGACGACGTCCACGCCGCGCTTGTCGGTTATCTCGCGGATGCGCCCCGCGAACTCCTCCTCTTCGTAGTTGATGAGGTGGTCCGCGCCGCACTCTTCGGCGTACTCCAGTTTCTCGTCGGTGGAGGCGGTGGCGAACACCTCCGCGCCCGCGTAGTCGGCGATTTGGACCGCGGCGTGGCCGACGCCGCCCGAGGCGCCGTGGACGAGCACTTTCTCGCCGGGGTCCACGTCGGCGCGGTCAACCAGCATGCGCCACGCCGTCTGGAACACGAGCGACGCCGACCCGGCGGTTTCCCACCTGACGCCCTCGGGGACGGGGACGAGGTTCTCCGCGGGGACGGCGGCGTACTCCGAGTGAACGCCGCGCACGTGCTCGCCGATGATGCGGAAGTCCGGTGCCAGCGTCGGGTCGCCGTGCCGGGAGAACTCGTCGTCGCCGTCGGCGACGCCCGCGACGAGGGCTACCCTGTCCCCCTCCTCGAAGCGCGTCACGCCCTCGCCGAGTTCGTCCACGACGCCGGCCATGTCGCTGCCGGGCACGTGCGGCATCTCCAAGTCGAGGCCGGGCAGTCCGCGCCGCGTCCAGACGTCGAGGTGGTTCAGCGCCGCCGCCTTCACGTCCACGACCACCTCGCCGCGGCCCGGTTCGGGGTCGGGGAACTCGCCGTACTCGATGACGTCTCGGTCGCCGTGCTCCGCGAATTGGACTGCCTGCATACGGGTCGTGTCGGGCGGGAACCACTAAATACCGCGCTCCGTCCGCACGATTTTCCCCCGTCCCGTCCGAACGTCCGCGTATGAGCGACGGACCACAGATGGACGCCGACCACGAGGCCGCCGCCCATCAAGACGACCGCGACGGAGACGAACACCACGACGAACACGATCACGACGACCACGAACACGACCACCACCACGAACACGACGTCGAAACCGTCGGCGTCGGCGTCGTCACCATCTCCTCGACGCGTTCGCTCGACGACGACCCGGCGGGCGACGCCATCGTCGAGGCGTTCGACGAGGCGGGCCACGAGGTGGTCACGCGCCAACTCGTCGACGACGACTTCGACGGGATACAGGCGACCGTGGACAACCTCGTAGACCGGGAGGACGTAGACGTCGTCGTCACCACCGGCGGCACGGGCGTGACGCCCGACGACGTGACCGTCGAAGCGGTGGACGACGTTCTCAGGAAGCGACTGCCGGGGTTCGGCGAACTGTTCCGCCGACTGTCGTACGAGGAGATAGGCACGCGCGTCGTCGGGACCTGCGCCGCCGCGGGCGTCTCCCGCGGAGTCCTCATCTTCTGTCTGCCCGGAAGCGAGAACGCCGTGCGCCTCGGCACCGAGGAGATCATCGTCCCCGAGGTGTCGCACCTCGTCGGACTGGCCTCCCGCGACGACGAGGAGTGACCCGCCGCGGCCGTACGGTCAGGGCGGCGCGTAGAACACCCACGACTCCGCGGGGACGGTCACGTCCACGTCCCCGTTTCCGTCGGTCGTCACGTCGCCCGCGTTGCCGCTGTAGTCGTTGAGCGTCTGGTTCGTCCACGAGGTGGAGACGCGCTGAGTGTGGGACCCGTTCGGGTCGTTGTTGATGCCGACGAGGAGGTTGTTGGCCCGTTCGTAGACTGCGAGATTCGACGACGCGTGCCGCCAGCGCAACTCGCCGCCGCAGAGGTTCTCGCGGACCCACACCATGTTGTTGATGGCGCTGTCGTCGAGTATCTCGGTCGGATAGAGGTTGTACACCATCGGGACGCCCTCCGTCGTGAGGACGAAGGCGTGAGCGAGGTGGTACTGCGACGGCGCGCCCTCGTCGTGGTTCTGCACGAACGGGTGGGCGTGCCACGGGTCTTGGGCGACCAACCCGGCGCCCTGCAGTCGGCTCATGTCGCCCTCCTCGAACACCGATTCGAGGACGAAGTACAGCGGGTAGTCGAAGGCGTCCATGCCCGTATCGACGTACGTCTGCACGTAGTCGAGGCTCCCGCTGTACACCTCGCCGATGCGGGCCATCCCGAGTTCGTCGGCCTTCGGGTTCGCGTGGTCGCGCCAGTACTTCTCTTCGACGTGCTTGACCGCGTCGAAGCGGTACCCGTCCGCGCCCGTCGCGGCTATCTTCTCCATGTAGGCCATCAGTTCGCTCCGGACGTACGACGAGGTGGACGACTCGTACTGCGCGAGGTCGGGTAGGCCGAGGAGTTCGCCGTGTTCGACCTGGTGGTCGTCGTTCCAGTCGTCGATGCTCCCCACGTCGTGGTGGAAGTCGTCGTAGGAGAAGCGCGGGAACTCGTAGTCGTGGCCCGTCGCCATGTGGTTCATCACGCAGTCGACGTACACCTCCAACCCCTGTGCGTGCGCCTCGTCCACCAGATTCCGGAGGTCCGCCTCCGTGCCGAACTCGCTGTCGAACGTGGTGAAATCGACCGGCTGGTACCCCAACGGCGGGTCGTTCCGGCCGTTCTGCTCCGACCACGAGATGTCGCTTCGCTGCGGCGCCTGAATCCACACCGCGTCGTACCCCCGGTCGGCCACCGTCGAGAGGTTCTCCGTGATGGTCGGCCACGTCTCGTGGAAGTACTGAAAGTGAGCCGGTTCGCCCGAGGCGGCCGCGCTCCGTCCCGCGAACGCGCGAATAGACGCCGCGAGTCCGGTCGCCGAGAGCGCTCCGAGGAACGTCCGCCGCGTCAGCGCCGACCGACCCGTCTCGTCGTCGGACTCGCCCCCTCCCTCGGTCGTCTCCGCCGACCGCCCGCCGCCGACGGCGGCCGCCCGCGCCGTCCCGTCGGCGTCGGCGTTCGATGGGCTGTCCTCCGAGACGTGCGCGTCGCCGTTTCGGGCCGCGCGGCGCGCGGCCTCTCGTTCCGACGCGCGTCGCCGCCGTCTCTCCGTCGTCTCGTCCGAACGTGTACTATGAGTTACCATAGCACGAGTTACGTACTATTACTTCACGGATATACCTAATGGACGATAATGCTGAATGAACGCTCGCGGCGCCGGTGAACCGACTCGCGAAAACGGTTGCGGTTCGGTGTCTTTTAAGCCGGTCGGGAAGCAACGACGGGATATGAGTAAACAAGCCTCACGGGAGGACGAGGAGGAGGAGCCGTTCTCTCACGGGAAGGATCCGAACTTACAGAGTTCGGAGGTCACGGAGGGTGCGGACCGCGCCCCGCACCGCGCGATGTTCCGCGCGATGGGGTTCGACGACGAGGACTTGGGGTCGCCGATGGTCGGCATCGCCAACCCCGCCGCGGACATCACCCCGTGTAACGTCCACTTAGACGACGTCGCCGACGCCGCCATCGAGGGCGTCGAGGACGCCGGCGGGATGCCCATCGAGTTCGGCACCATCACCATCTCGGACGCCATCTCGATGGGGACCGAGGGGATGAAAGCCTCCCTCATCTCCCGAGAGGTCATCGCAGACTCCGTCGAACTCGTCGCCTTCGGCGAACGGATGGACGCCCTCGTCACCGTCGCCGGGTGCGACAAGAACCTTCCGGGGATGATGATGGCGTCCATCCGGACGGACCTTCCCTCCGTGTTCCTCTACGGGGGGTCCATCATGCCCGGCGAACACGAGGGCCGGGAGGTGACCGTCCAGAGCGTCTTCGAGGGCGTCGGCACGTACGCCGAGGGCGACATGAGCGCCGACGAACTCGACGACTTGGAGCGCAACGCCTGCCCCGGCGCGGGCTCTTGCGGCGGGATGTTCACCGCCAACACGATGGCGTCCATCAGCGAAGCCCTCGGGATGGCACCCCTCGGAACGGCGAGTGCGCCCGCCGAGTCCGAGGAACGCTACGACGTGGCCCGCCGGTCCGGCGAGGCCGTCCTCAACGCCGTCGAGAACGATATCCGCCCCTCCGACGTCCTCTCGAAGAAGTCCTTCGAGAACGCCATCGCCCTGCAGGTGGCCGTCGGCGGGTCGACGAACGCCGTCCTCCACTTGCTCGCACTCGCCGCCGAGGCCGGAATCGACCTCGGAATCGACGAGTTCGACGAGATATCCCGGCGCACGCCGAAGATAGCGAACCTCGAACCCGGCGGGACGAAGGTGATGAAGGATCTCCACGAGGAGGGCGGCGTCCCCGTCGTCATCCGCCGTCTCCTCGACGCCGGCCTGTTCCACGGCGACGCGATGACCGTCACCGGTCGCACCATCGAGGAGGAACTCGAACAACTGGACCTGCCCGACGACGACGACGTCGGCGGCGACTTCATCTACCCCGTCGACGACCCGTATCAGGAGGAGGGCGCCATCAAGATTCTGAAGGGCAACCTCGCGCCCGACGGCGCGGTGCTGAAAGTGACGGGCGACGACAAGTTCCACCACTCCGGCCCGGTGCGCGTCTTCGAGGGCGAAGAGGACGCGATGGCGTACGTCCAAGAGGGCCACATCGAGTCCGGCGACGTCATCGCCATCCGCAACGAGGGCCCGCAGGGCGGCCCCGGCATGCGCGAGATGCTCGGCGTCACCGCCGCCGTCGTCGGACAGGGCCACGAGGACGACGTGGCGCTTCTCACCGACGGTCGGTTCTCCGGGGCGACTCGCGGTCCGATGGTCGGCCACGTCGCGCCCGAGGCGGCGATGGGCGGACCCATCGCCCTGTTGGAGGACGGCGACGAGGTGACCGTCGACATCCCGAACCGCGAACTCTCCGTCGACCTCTCCGAGGAAGAACTCGCAGAGCGAAAGGAGGAGTGGGAACCCCACCCGCCGAACTACACCTCCGGCGTCCTCGCCAAGTACGGCAACGACTTCGGGTCGGCGGCGAACGGCGCGGTGACGAACCCCGGCGCGAAGCGACAGGACTGAGTTAGTCTCCGTTTTCGTCTTTTTCGTTCACGAGACGCGAGGCGTTCTGACGACGGTGAAGGGCGAATTCGAACCGCAAAAAGGGTTCCTTTCACCCTCAGGTAAACACCGTCTGGAGCCTACATATGCAAGCTCGCTCCGCGTAAACGTCCCGGAGACGGAGAAGTATCCTCGAAACGGGAGACGGGTCTTCATCGCAGGACGGCGGTCCGACGTCCGACGTACCCGGCATTGGCAGGCACAACTAGTTGATGAACAGGCCCTGAAGTTCCGATGCCATGAGCAACGACGACACCGAGAGCAACGAGGACGCGCAGGATCAACAGATGGGAGTCGAGTTCGGGTCGCTGGCGGACGAACTCGACGCGGAGGAGTACCCGATGAGCAAAGAGCAAGTCGTGGACAAGTACGGCGACCACGAACTGAACATCGCAGACGGCACGAAGACGGTCCAGGAGGTACTCGGCCAGCAAGGCGACGAGGAGTTCCAGTCGGCGAACGACGTTCAGCAGTCCATCCTCAACATGGTCGGGAGCGAGGCGGTCGGACGACAGCGATACAGCGACAGAGCGTTGGACGACGACCCGCAGGACGGCTCGAACCAGTCGTTCTAACCGCTCGCGTCCGCACCTCGTTTTTTCTTCGAAGACGTTCTTGCCAAAAGGCCTAAATGGCGTATAGAGAGTCCGAGGCGCCACATATGCTGGCACCTGCAGGCCGAACGATTAGCCGAGAAGCAGCGCATTATATTTATGAATGAACGTCTCAGACGTGTCGTCCTCGCTGTCGAATCGGCGAGCGTCGGCCTCCGAGAGAGACGGACGGAGTACGCAGACGACGGACGACGTCGTCGTCGTCTCCAACCGGCAGCCGTACCGGCACGAATACGACGACGAGGGCGGAATAAACGTCAGTCGCCCCACGGGGGGACTGACATCGGCGCTAGACGCGGCGATGCGAGAGCGAAACGGGACGTGGATAGCGTGGGGCGACGGGAGTGCCGACAGAGACGTCGTCGACGACGAAGGCCACGTGACCGTCCCGCCCGACGAGGAGGAAGGCACGTACACGCTCAACCGGGTGTGGCTCTCCGACGAGCAAGTCGAGAACTACTACCTCGGATTCAGCAACCGGGTCCTCTGGCCCGTCTGCCACTCGATGCTGATGAACGTCCACTCCGAGGCGGCGTACTGGCAGAACTACGAGGCGGTGAACGACCAGTTCGTCGACAACGTGGCGAGACACGTCGGCGAATCGACCATCGTCTGGTTCCAGGATTACCACCTGAGCCTCGCGCCGCGGATGCTCGAATCGCGGGTCCCCGACGGCGCGTTTCTCGCGCACTTCTGGCACATCCCGTGGCCCGGATGGGACATGTTCCGGGCGTGCCCGCACGGCGAGGAGATAATCGCCGGCCTCCTCGGGAACGACCTCTTGGGCTTCCACGTCCCGCGGTACGGGGAGAACTTCATGGAGTGCGTAGAGCAGACGCTGCCCGACGCGGACGTCGACAGGGACGCCGCCGAAATCACCTTCCGCGGGAAGACGACGACCATCAAGGCGTTCCCCTTGGGCGTCTCGGTGGACACCATCCGAACGGGCGCGAAGTCGGAGGCGGCCGAGTCGTTCTGGAGCGAGTTCGCGGACGAACACCACCTCGACGAGAAGCGAGTCAGCGTGGGCGTCGACCGCTTGGACTACACCAAGGGCATCCCCGAACGGTTCGAGGCCCTCGAACGACTGTGGGAGGACTCCCCCGAGTGGCGGGGGGCGCTCACCCACGTGCAGATCGGCTCGAAGAGTCGGTCGGAGATAGAGGAGTACATGGACATCCAGACGGAGGTAGAGGAGGAGGCGGCGCGGATAAACGAGCGCTTCGGCACCGACGAGTGGGAGCCGATAGTGTACACGACCGCGCACCTCTCCGACGAGGCGCTGTACGGTGCGTACAGACACGGCGACATCGCCCTCGTCAGCCCCCTTCGGGACGGCATGAACTTGGTCGCACAGGAGTACGTCGCCGCGCAGGGAGACGACGACGACGCCGTCCTCCTCCTCAGCGACCAGACGGGCGCACACGACTACATGGGCGAGTGGACGGTGACCGTCCGCCCGCAGAACACCGACGAGTTCGCGTCCGCCATCGACGACGCGTTGCGCATGCCCGCCAGCGAACGCCGCGAGCGAATGCGCGAACTGCGGAACCGCGTCGAAGACGCCGACGTGTCGCGGTGGATGCACTCCGTCTTCGAGACGATTGCGGAGATGCAGACCGCCGGAACGGGAGGGTCGGACGGTGAGTGAGGACGTCGGTGCCTCGCCGAACGAGAGCGGCGAGACCCCCCTGTTTCGGTCGCGGACGACGGAGGTCGGCGAGTGGTTGGACGACGCCGAGGGACTGACGCTCGGACTCGACTTCGACGGAACGCTCGCGCCCATCGGCGCGGACCCCGAGGAGACTGAGATCTACCCCGACTCCCGGAAGGCGGTCGAGGAACTCGTCGACCACCCCCGAATCGAGGTGACGGTCATCAGCGGACGGGAACTCGCCGACGTGGTCGAACGGGTCGGAATCGACGGCATCGACTACGCCGGCAACCACGGACTGGAGATGCGAATCGACGGCGAGAAGGAAGTCCACCCGGACGCGGTGACCGCCCGATCCGAGATAGAGGACCTCTGCGCCGAGATTCGCTCGGAGATAGACCACGTTCCGGGGAGTTTCGTCGAGGAGAAGGGCGTCACCGCGAGCGTCCACTTCCGGCAGACGCCCGAGGAGTACGTCGAGGAAGTCGTCGCCGCCGTCGAGGAACTCGCCGCCGACTCCGAGGAGGACATCCACGTCGTCTCGGGCAAGCAGATTCGGGAGATTCGCCCCGACGTGGACTGGGACAAAGGGCGCGTGGTGGACCGACTCGACGAACGCGCCCCCGACGGGTGGCGGACGATGTACGTCGGCGACGACACCACCGACGAGGACGCCTTCCGCGCGGTCCAGCCGTCCGGCATCGGCATCCTCGTCGGCGACAGACCCGACACGGACGCCGACTACCGCATCGAAAACCACGAGCAGGTGCCGTCGCTTCTAGAGTGGCTCGCGACGCGGGCGAGTTCGCCGGAGCGGTAACCGACGGCCGTCGCTCCTCGATTCGGGTCGAGCGTCGAGGAACCGGCGCGCCTCGCTTCGCGTCGGCGAAAAATGCTCGCCGTCGGTTCGTTCGACGGCCCGTGCGGGCTACAGTTCCTGCAGTCGAATCTCGTCGCCGGTGATCTCGCGGACGCGCGCCTCCTGAAGCGGGTAGTTGTCGTCGTCCACGTCTCCCCACCCGAGTTTCGCCTTTATCTCGTCGGTGATGCCCGGGTCGGGTTCGACGTAGGCCGTGCCGTGGCGCACCTCGGACACGATGCCGATCTTGTCTCCGCGCTCGTTCACCACGTCTTTGCCTTCCTCGGAGTCGGTCACTTCTACTTGCATACACCCGACACGACACTCGCCCGACCATTGATACGTCTGCCTGCAGATTCAAACTCTCTTCACCAACAGTGTCGAACTCTGTCACGTTTTTCGAATCGGGAGGGTGCGGAAATCAGGACATAAGGCGGGGTGAGAGTCAAGTTTCGCCTATGGTCGGGGAGCGGGCCGCCACAAGTGATTTACAGTTGAGAGATGCCTAGCAGAGTGTGTCAACGAGCACGATAGCCGTCGTGCGCATCCCGTCCTCGGAGTTCGCCCTCAGCGATACGTTCGAGCGGTACCCCGACGTCGAGTTCGACATCGAACGACTCGTCGCTCGGGACTCCGACTCCGCGATGCCGTTCATGTGGGCGCGGGGGAGTAACCTCGACGCCGTCGAAGACGCCCTACGGGAGGACTCCAGCGTCGCCGAGTTGGAGGTTCTCGCCAACCTCGGAGACGAACGGCTCTACCGGATGTCGTGGGTCGCTCACATCCGCCTCGTCATCCACATCCTCCTCGAAGAGGAGGGGACCATCCTCGACGCCCACGGACGGGGCGGGAACTGGCGCCTCCGCATCATGTTCCCCGAACGGGATTCGCTGTCGGCGACGTACGACTTCTGTAGCGAGCACGGCCTCTCCTTCGAAGTCGAGAAGGTGTACGACATGAACGAGAGCGCTCGCGCGGGGCGGTTCGGCCTCTCCGAGGAGCAGTTCGACGCGCTGACGACCGCCGCCGAACACGGCTACTTCCAAGTTCCGCGCGGCGTCACCGCCGAGGAACTCGGGGAGATGCTCGGCATCACTCACCAGTCCCTCTCGGAACGACTCCGCCGGGGGCAGGAGAACCTCATCCGCTCGACGCTTCTCATCGACGACCCCGACGTCGAGTGAGTCGGCGGCCGCGAACGGGGACGACGCCGCCGGGGGACAGGCCGCTGACACGACCGCGGTGCGTACCGTTCGGATCGACCGCCGTCTCAATTCTTGCCGCACGGAGCCTCTCCCGGCCGATGAACGAGGTGAGTAATATGACCTTCGGAACTGGCTATTATGCCTCTTTGTGAATAATTATTATAGTTTCGGGAGTGTTCAGATGTACCGTGTCCGACCGAGGAGAATCGGAGGATGCGCTCGCCGCCGACCCGACGGTGACGGCCGCCCCTCGGCCTCACCTACCGGAGGCGTCGGCGGCGGGGGTCGTGCGCTGCCACCCGGTAGCCGCCGTCGACGGCGGGCGATCGGACAGTATCGGTGTGCCCCGGACCTCCGAACTCGACGCCGACGTTCGGCGTCCGGTCGGAGGCGGCTGACCGAGGATACGGTTTTCCAAAATCGAACCACAGACACGACCGTTTCGGAGATACACTATGACAGACAACGACACTCACTCACCTGCGGACGAAGCGAACGTCGAGACGGACGGTGGCGTGGCCACGCAAGCGGCCCGCGACCACCGAAACATCGACTATCTCAACCGGGAGGTGAACCTCCTCCGGCCGAGTACCCCGTTCATGCGGGACCACTTGCGGATTATTCGGACCGGATTCGTCATCTGGGCCCTCATCGTCTTCGGTCCGGTGACGCTGACCGCCGTCGCACCGGACGTGATGACGACGACGCTTCCGGTCATCGGCTTCCCGTTGCACTACTTCCTCGTCGCGGTCGGAGCGCCGTCCGGCGCTCTCATCCTCGCGTTCTGGTACGCCCGGAAGCGCGACGCCTTAGACGAGAAGTACGGCATCTCCCACCAGACCGTCACGGAGGACCGCGGCGGCGGCCCGGAGGGAGCGACCGCTGACGGAGGGGTGACCGAATGATGGAGGTTCTACTCCAGAGCGGACTGCTACCGGAGGGACTCAACGTCTCGTTCAAACTCCTCCCGGCCATCCTCGTCACGGGGATGCTACTGCTGTTCCTCGTCATCGGCTACGTGTTCAAAGTCGCCGACACCGAGGGCATGTGGGTCGCCGGGCGGTCCATCGGCAACGTCGAAAACGGGATGGCCATCGGTGCCAACTGGATGTCGGCGGCGTCGTACCTCGGGATGGCGGCGCTCATCGCCACCTCCGGGTTCTACGGGCTGTCGTTCATCGTCGGCTGGTCCACGGGCTACTTCATCCTGCTCATCTTCATGGCCGCGCAGATGCGCCGGTTCGGGAAGTACACCGCCCCGGACTTCGTCGGCGACCGCTTCAACTCCGATAGCGCCCGCGCCATCGCCGCGGTGACGACGTTCCTCATCGGGTTCGTCTACGCCATCGGCCAAGCCCGCGGGATGGGTCTGGTCGGCCTGTACATCTTCGGCGACATCGGCATCCCGGGTCTCAGCGGCTACCAGTCGATGGTCGTCGCCATGATGGCCATCACCGTCGGCTACCTGACGCTCTCGGGCATGCTGGGCGCGACGAAGAACATGGCCGTCCAGTACGTCATCCTCATCGTCGCGTTCCTCGCGGGCCTGTACGTCGTCGGCTTCACGCAGGGGTACTCGACGGTGCTGCCGCAGATAGAGTACGGCACGCTCATCAGCCAACTCGGCCGCGAGTTCAGCGAACCGTTCGTCAACCAGAGCTACTACCTGTGGGTCGCGACGGCGTTCTCGCTCGTCGTCGGCACCTGCGGACTCCCGCACGTGCTGGTCCGGTTCTACACCGTCGAGAGCGAGCGAACCGCCCGCTGGTCCACGGTGTGGGGGCTCGGCTTCATCCTGCTCCTGTACCTGAGTTCGCCCGCGTTCGCCGCGTTCGGGACAGACCTCTACGCGGAGAACATCGGTCCGGTGTACGGCGACCCCGGCATGACCAGCGCCGCCGGCGACGTCATCGTCGTGCTGGCGGCGCAACTCGCGAACCTGCCGACGTGGTTCGTCGGCCTCGTCGCGGCGGGCGGCATCGCCGCCGCCATCGCGACGACCGCCGGTCTGTTCATCGCCGGTTCCTCGGCCATCGCCCACGACATCTACGTCAACATCATCAACGAGGACGCGACCCAACGGCAGCAGATCCTCGTCGGCCGCCTGAGCATCGTCGCCCTCGGCGTGTTCACGACGCTGGCCGCACTCGACCCGGCGGCACCCATCGCCGCCCTCGTCTCCTACGCGTTCTCGCTTGCGGGTGCCGTGCTGTTCCCGATGTTCTTCCTCGGCCTCTGGTGGGAGAACACGAACCGCGAGGGCGCGCTCGCCGGCATGACGACCGGACTCGTCATCTGGTTCATTCCGATGGTCAACGAGGTGCTGCCGAGTTACGGCCTGTTCGCCGGCGCGGCCAACGCCGACGGCGTCATCTCGCCGGCACTCGCCCAGTGGGTGCCGGCCATCGGGTCCGCCCTCGTGGCCGTACCCGTCGTCTTCGTCGTCACCATCGCCGTCTCCTACGTGACGACGGAGCCGCCGATGGAGACAAAGCGCATGGTCAGGCAGTGTCACAGCCCCGAACCCATGGGCCAGCAACAGACCGCCGAAGACGTGGTCGGCGGCGGCGGTAGCGAAACCCCCGCGGACGACTAACGATGTACGAGCACATACTCGTCCCCACGGACGGTAGCGAGACGGCCCAGCAGGCCGTCGAACAAGCGGTCGACCTCGCCTCGAAGTACGGCGCGACGATTCACGCGCTCTACGTCATCGACGTGGACGCCGCGAGCTACTCGCTCGGCACCGAGCAGGTGAACCGAATCCGACGCGGCAACCTCGACGAGATGCCGGAGGTGAAAGCGGACGCCAAGGAGGCGACGGGGTACGTCGCCGACGCCGCCGCCGAACGCGACGTCGCAGTCGAGGAGCACGTCACCACCGGCGAACCCACCCGGGCCATCCGGAAGTTCATCGACGAGAACGACATCGACCTCGTGGTGATGGGCTCTCACGGCCGGTCGGGACTCTCCCGCGTCGTCCTCGGCAGCGTCGCCGAGAAAGTCCTGCGCCGGACGCGACTGCCCGTCCTCGTCGTCGATAGGGACGACGAAAAGGCGGACCTGTAAGGCCCCCCGCCGATATTTGAGACGCCATGAATCACGATTCCCATCCGAACGGCGGTGACCGCCCATGAGCATCGCAGACACCCTGCGCGAACACGGGTCGGGCATGCTGGCCGACTTAGCGTTCGCCGTCGTCTGGGTGACCGGCGTCTCCGTCTTCTTCGACTTCGTGACCGGGCCGCAGTGGGCCTACTACCTGTTCATGGCCGCCGGTATCCCCGCCTACTTCGGGTTCTTCTGGTCGCTGAAGATGGCGCGGGAACAGCAGTAGTAGCGGTACGCGTGAGAACGTAGTCGTACCGCGAGGCGAAGCGAGCCCTCGCGGTTCTTTTCGTCGCCAGACGCCCTCACCGGCGCACATCCGATACTACGGCGTAGTGACTCGCTATTCGCTCGTCGTTGCAATGTAGTTGTACCGCGAGGCGAGCGAATGCGAGCCTCGCGGCCCTTTTTGGTCCAGCTTTTTGCGAGGAGCGGTCGCGCTACGCGCGACCCGACGAAGTAAAAAGGTGGAGTGGGACCGCTGAGAGTCGAACTCAGGTCCTACCGACCCCATCGGCAGAGGATACCACTACCCCACGGTCCCAGGGTGCATTCTGAGGAAGGCGGTTCGAACCGTTAAGTGCTTCGCTTCGACTCGGCGCAGTCACCGAGTGCCACGTCGGTCCGAGTCACTCCTCGTCGCCGTCGTCACCGTCTCGCGGGGCGACCAGGTCACCCTCGTCGCGGACGGCCATGCTCAACACGGGGTCGCCCTCGTAGGCCGCGAGTCCCTCGCGGCGGGCGATAACGTACCCGTCGTGTTCCGAGGTGACGGTGTCGAGAACGTCGCCCTGCGGCGTCGTCACCTCCGCGACGACATCGCCGGATTCGACCACGTCGCCCGGCGCGACGCGGTGGCGGACGAGTCCCGCCGTCTCGGTGCGGGGGTGGACGGTCCGACGGACCGGATACTCGACCGGCGCGTCGGGGACGCCCGCGCCCGGTTCGCCCACGCCGTCGGGGCGTTCCGTCAGCATCCCGAGTTCGACCATCGCGGCGTAGATGCCCGCCACGCCCGCCCGGCGGGCGTCCTCGTCGACGACGCTGTGCCCGCCGAGTTCGACGGTGAACGCGGGGATGCCGGCGGCGTTCAGGGCCGCGCCGGCCGTCGAGCGTTGGAGTCCCTGTTCGACGTACTCCTCGGCGGGGAACTCCGTGAGGACGGGGAGGCCGAACGCCTCGACGAGGCGCGAGAGGTCCTCGGCCAACGCCTCCGCCGCCGACTCGTCGCGGCGCGACCCGTACAGCACCCGGTCGCGGATGACGAACGGCATCGACCCGATTTCGGCGGTGTGGACGTCGACGAGGGCGTCCGCCGACTCCGCGAACGCCTCGTACAGTCGCTCGTCGATTCGCTCCTGTACCCCCGGCGGGCGCGTCGAGGCGGACTCCGGGTCGGGGAAGTACCGGTTCGGGTCGTCGTCGCCGTAGTACGACCGCCTGCGGTTCTGCCGCAAGCCCGCCGGGTTGACGACGGGGACGGCGGCGACGGTTCCGGCGAGTCGTTCGACCGGGAGCGAGCCAATCGCGTCCTGCACCGCCGCGACGCCCGTCGCCTCGTCGCCGTGGACGCCGCCGGTCATCCACAGCGTCGGGCCGTCGTCGACTCCCTCGGCGACGACGAGGGGGAGTCGCTCCGCCCCGCCCGTCGGGAGGTCCGTCGCCTCGACCCACCCGGAGACCACCTCGCCGGGTTCGGACTGCACCGTTCCGAGTTGCATAGTCGAACCTCTCGCCGGGCGGGGAAAAGCGGGGATGGTTCGGCCGTCGTACCGGACCGCCGCGGCGCGGCCGTCGCCTCAGACGAGGACGCGTTCCAAGGAGACGACTTCGCCGGAGTCGGCGTCCGGGTCGCCGACGAGGCGGCCGAGGCAGACGACGGCGTCGTTCGGCGTGTAACACGCGAGCAAATCGCCGCGACTCGCGTCCTCGGAGTCTATGACGCCCGGCGCGTAGACGGGCGCGCCCTCCGCGACTTGCTCGGCCGCGGAGGGGGCGACGGTGACCCGCGGGAGGTGCCGCAGGGCGCGTTCGGCGGGCGCGACGACGTCCCGGAGGAACGATTCCTCGCCCTCCTCGGCGAAGGCGAGTGCGTCGGAGAGGTCGTGCATCGTCGAGAGGTCGGTGTCGTCGAAGGGGTCCGTCGCGGTGCGCCGGAGGTGGCCCATGTGCGCGCCCGTCCCCGCCGCGAGGCCGATGTCGTGGCAGAGTTTCCGGACGTACGTCCCGCTCTCGCAGTCGATCCGGAGGAGCGCCTGCCGGTCTCGCACCTCAAGGACGTCCACCGCGTGTATCTCCCGCGTCCGGAGGCGGCGGGTGACGGCGCTCTTCCGCGGCGGCTTCTGGTATATCTCGCCTTCGAACTCGGCGACGACGGCCTCGAAGTCCGACGGTGCCGGGCCGTGAAGTTCGAGGACGGCGACGTACTCCTTGGTCCCCTCCAAGAACACCTGCGCCATGCGCGTCGCGTCGCCCAGCAAGACCGGCAGACAGCCGGTCACCTTCGGGTCGAGCGTTCCGGCGTGGGCCGCCCGGTCGGTGCCGACCATGTCGCGCACCCACCCGGCGACTTGGTGCGCCGAGGGGCCGGGCGGCTTGTCGAGGTTGACGACGCCGAACGAGCGGAGTTCGTCGGCGCTCCGGTCGGAGGGTGGGCCGCGCAGGTCGGACATACTGTTAGAAGTCGTAGTTGACGCCGTCGACGGCGTACTGCCCCTCGTCCGCCTCCGAGCGGTACGACTCGACCGCACCGCCCATGATGTCGAGCACCTCGTCGGGACCCCACCGGGCGGTGTTCAGCACCATGTCGTAGATGGAGAGGTCGCGGATGGGGATGTTGTAGTACTCCTCGTACCGCAGGGCCTCGCTCCGTTCGCGCGCCTCCGTCTCCTCGCGCGCGAGTTCGACGCTCTTGTCCTCGCGGTCGGCGATGCGCGCGGCGCGGACGGCTATCGGCGCGTCGAGCCAGAAGCGCAGGTCGGCGTGCTCGCCCGCGAGCCACCCCGCGAGGCGGGATTCGAGCACCACGTCGTCTCGCTCCGTCGCGATGGTGTAGAGGCGTCTGTCGAGGTCGCGGTCGATCTGGTCGTCCTCCTCTGCGAGCTTGTTGAACTCGACGGCGCTGTACCCCCGTTCGGCGGCGAGTTCGCGGAAGATGTCGCCGCCGCTGATGTGTTCGAGGTCGAGCGCCTCGGCCAGTCCAGCCGCGGTCGTACTCTTCCCGCTTCCCGCGGGGCCGGAGACGGTCAGCAACATACTCATCCTCCGTGGGACGCTCTAAAAGAGGTTGTCTTTGCACCGCGGAGTGAGAGGCGGTACCGAGGCGTCGGAACGCCGCGTCGCCTCAGGACGCCGACGGCGACATGTCGATGTCGAGGCTCTTGCGGATAATCTGGGTGAAGCCCATCGAGCAGAGGAAGTACCAGACGATCCACGCCTGAATCGGGCCGAGCACCGACTCGGTCCACGCGACTTCGCCCCGAAGCGGCAGGACGAGATTGTTGAGCGCGACGTGCGCCTCCGACCCGCCGCCGACGCCGATGGCCCAGTACATCCACAGGAACACCGGGATGGTGAGGAACATGATCCAGACCATGGGGCGGAACTGCTCTTTGAACATCCCGAGTTGGTCGCCCATCGCCTCCATCTGCTCCTGTTGGATGCGTTCGAGTTCCTCGTCGTTGCCGTTCTCCTTGGCCTTCTTCTGACGCTCTTGGATGTCCTTCATCCGCTCTTGGTAGGCCCCCATCTTCTCCATGTCCATGAGGTTCGCCTGAAGCAGCGTCGAGTAGAGACCGGTCGCGAGAGCCAGCACCATCACGACGGCGTAGAACGGCAGCACCTCGTGAAGCGGGCCGAGCGCGACGTTCATCGTCGAACCGATCACGTCGCGGAGCGGCTTCCACGAGTAGCCGAGGAACAGGCCGACGGTCACCACGCCGGCCATCTTGTCGTACGTGGACCACGAGGAGTCGCCCGTGTCGATGTCGGCGGCGGACGACGAGGACGACGTGGACGCCGAGGACGCTCCGTTACCGGCGGCCGCTTCCAGACCCTCGCGGGCCCCCTCCGGGTCGGCGAGGCGGAACCCCTCGTCGCCGTCGACGAGGACGCCCTTCTCGATGAGGCGGCCCCACTGACCGCTCGTGAGGTCGCCCTTCACGTCGACCCACTTGACCTCTCCGGCCTCCGACCGTTCGAGGACGGTCTCGACGGCCGTGCGCATCTCCGGGTCGGTGGAGACGAGGTCGCGCACCTTCGATTCGGTTCTTGCCATTACGGGTGAATTAGTCATCACCGGTTATGAACCTTTTACTCTCGTTGCGGGCGGATGAGGGGGCGTGACTGGGCCCGAACGAGGGGGACGCGAGGGGACGTTAGGGCCAGATGCCCCGCGCCTCGTGGGCGGCCGCGACCCGCCGGAGGGCGACGGCGTACGCCGCTTCGCGCCACGTCCGCGCGCCGCCTTCGAACTCGGCTCGGACCGCCTCCCACGCGTCGGTCATCTCGCTTTCGAGTTCCTCGTGGACGCGTTCGAGCGACCACGCCCGCCGATTGATGTCTTGTAACCACTCGAAGTACGAGACGGTGACGCCGCCGGCGTTCGCGAGGATGTCGGGGACGACCGGAATCCCGCGCTCTTCGAGTATCTCGTCGCCGGCGAACGTCGTCGGGCCGTTGGCGCCTTCGACGACTAACTCGGCGTCCACTCGCCCGGCGTTGTCGGCGGTGACGACGTTGCCGACGGCCGCCGGAATCAGCACGTCGACGTCGAGTTCCAGAATCTCGTCGTTCGAGAGTTTCTGCGGCGCGTCGTACGTCATCACCGCTTCCGGCTCCTCCTCGTGGGTCGGAACGTCGCGGGTGTCGAGTCCGTCGGGGTCGTATATCGCGCCGTTGACGTCGGAGACGGCGACGACGTTCGCGCCCCAGTCGTCCAACAGGCGCGCGGCGTTCGCGCCGACGCTCCCGAACCCTTGGACGGCGACGGTGACCTCCGAGAGGTCCCAGCCGTAGTACTCGACGGCTTCGCGGGTGACGATGGCGACGCTTCGGCCGGGCGCGCCGTCACGCCCCTCGCTCCCGCCGATGACCGGCGGCTTACCCGTGACGACGCCGGGAACCGTCTCGCCCTCCTGCATCGAGTAGGCGTCCATGAACCACGACATCGTCTGGGCGTCCGTCCCCATGTCCGGCGCGGGGATGTCGGTGTGCGGGCCGACCACGTCGCGGAGTTCCTGCGCGAACCGACGGGTGAGACGCTCCTTCTCCTCGGCGGAGAGCGACTTCGGATCCACGACGACGCCGCCCTTCGCCCCGCCGAACGGGAGGTCCATCACGGCGCACTTCCACGTCATCCACATCGAGAGGCCGACGCACTCGTCGCGCGTCACGGCCGGGTGGTAGCGGAGTCCGCCCTTGTACGGGCCGCGGACGCTGTCGTGTTGGGCGCGGTAGCCCGTGAACACCTCCAGCGTCCCGTCGTCGCGTTCGACCGGGAGTTTGACTTCGTGGACCGTCCGGGGGTGACGGAGGCGTTCGACGACGTTCGGGTCGATGTCGAGGCGCGTCGCCGCCCGGTCGAGTTGTTTCCGGGCCGTCTCGACGGCCGACTCCTCCGTCTCCTCTGTGGCCGCGTCCGGCGCGTCCGTCTCGTCCGCCGATGGCTCAGTACTGGTTCCCATAGTATCGTGTCCGTGTACCGCGACTGACCGTCTCGCGACGATTTCCGAACCGTTCGTCCGGGGACTGTCCTGCCGTCTTCGCGGGACCGCATTTCCACAGCGTCATGGGTATCCCGGGCCGTCTCGGCCCGTACCAAGAGTAATAGGAATATTAGGATAAACCTATTCTTTTAACCGTGACCGTCTCGGCGATTTTCACGTCTGGTGTTCACGAGTGACACGACGGGCGGCGCCTCGACTATCGACCGAGTCGTCGTCGAAGCCGTCGCTGGCGGCGGGCGAGGAAAGAGTAGAAACGGTGTGGCGCGTCGGACTACGCCGACTCGACGACGTCGGCCACGTCCTCGAACACGTCGTCGGGCGTCTGTTCGCCGTCCACTTCGACGAGGACGCCCTCGTCGCGGTAGTGTTCGACGACGGGTTCGGTGTTCTCCTCGTAGACGCTGAGGCGTTCCCGAACCGTCTCCTCTGTGTCGTCGTCGCGTTGGACGAGGCGTTCGCGGACCGCCTCGTCGTCGGGCATGTTGAACTCGGTGTGGTAGATGTCGCCCGTCTCGGGGTCGAGGCGGCGGCCGGTGAGTCGCCGGACGAGTTCCTCCTCGCTCACGTCGAGGTAGACGGCCGCGTCGAGGTCGGTAATCTCCGTGAGGTACTCGGCTTGGTCGAGGTTCCGCGGGTAGCCGTCGAGGACGTAGCCGTCGGCGTTCGAGAGCGCCTCCTTCACTATCTCGTTGACCACCTCGTCGGGGACGAGTTCGCCCGCGTCCATGTACTCCCGAGGCGTGTCGTACTCGGTGTCCATGTCGCTTATGTCCATGTCCTTGTTCGCCCGGAGTGCGTCGCCCGTCGTCACGTGTTCGAGGCCGAACTCTTCGGCGAGCCGCTTGCTCTGCGTCCCTTTGCCGGCACCGGGGGCTCCTAACAGGAGAATGTGCTTGCCCATACGAACCCCATCCAAGCCCGCCCGTATAACGTTGAAGAAAGCGTCCGTCCTTTCGACGGGTCCGACGCCGCCGCCAGGCGGAACCGAGGCGCGGAATCAACACATTCAGTGTTCCCCGCGTGGACGGCACCGACAGATGAACGCGACGCCGACGAACGCCCCCGGTCCCGCCGCCGCGCCGCCTCTCGGCGCGTCTCCCGTCGGCGCGCGGCCCCGCGCCCACTCGTGAGCGCGGTTTCGCGGGCCGTCCGAGGGGCCGAAGCCGCCGTCCCGGGCCTCCTCCTCCTCGTCGCCTTGGCCGGCCTCGCCCGCCTCGTCGCCGGGGCGGTGTCCGGTCTGAACGCGCTCCTCCTCGCCGTCGGATTCGGTGCCGTCGTCGCCAACACCGTCGGCGTCCCCCGGATTGCGGACGCCGGCGTCCGCTACCGCGGACTGCTCCTCGAAACCGGCATCGTCCTCCTCGGGGCGCGAATCGCCTTCTCGGACCTCGTCGCCACCGGCCCCGTCGTCCTCGCTCTCGCCGTCGCCGCCGTCGTCGGCGGGGTGGCTCTCGTCGAGTTCCTCGGGCGGCGCGTGTTCGACCTCAAGCGCAAGACGGCCTCGCTCCTCGCGGCGGGCGCGAGCGTCTGCGGCGTCTCCGCCGCGACGGCCATCGCGGGCACCATCGACGCCGACGGGGAGTCACTCGCGCACGTCGTCGCCGCCATCCTCCTCTTCGACGCGGTGACGCTCCTTCTGTTCCCCGTCATGGGCGACCTGTTGGCCCTCTCGCCGCGGCAGTTCGGCGTCTGGGCCGGATTGAGCATGTACAGCACCGGTCCGGTCACCGCCGCGGGGTTCGCCCACTCGCCGGCCGCCGGACAGTGGGCGACGGTGACGAAACTCGCCCGGAACGCCCTCTTGGGCGTCGTCGCCCTCTGGTACGCGTTCCGGTACGCCGACCGCTCGGCGGAGTCCGGCGCGGCGTCGCTTCTCGACGGCGTGCCGAACTTCCTCGCGGGGTTCGCCTTCGTCGCCCTCGCTGCGAACGCCGGCCTCCTCTCCCCGGAGACGCTCGCGACGATAGATGCGACGAGCGACGCCCTGTTCGCACTCGCGTTCGCCGGTCTGGGACTCGACGTGCGACTCGAAGCGATGCGCGAGGCGGGCCTCGCGCCCGTCGCCGTGCTCTCCGTCGCCCTCGCCGTCGTCTCCGCCGTCGCCTTGCTCGCCGTGACGACGCTTCTCTGACCGACGCGCCGGGACGAACGCCTTCCCCGCCGTTTTTCTACCGACGGCGACGAACGGTTCGGTATGACGCGATTCGACGCCGACGAACCCCGCGAGCGACGGAAACTGTTCGCCGAGGCGTTCGCCGCCCACCGCGAACGCGCCAGCGCGTTCGTGACGTTCGAAGTCGACCACGAGGAGAACTCAGACGTTGACGAGCAGGGCTCGTCAGCCCGCCAGACGCAGTCTGGTGACGGCGAGGACGAGCCCGCGCCGTGGGTGCAGTTCGCCGACCAGACGTTCAACGTGGACGTGACCGACGAGGAACTCGACCGCCTGAAGTCGCTGTTGGACGAGTTCCCCGAGCTCCGCATCGACCGGATGGAGTCGCCCGACGCCGCGGAGGGGACGAACGTCCGCATCACCGCGCGGTCCGACGCAAACCGCCTCGCGGCGTTCGTAGACCGGACGTTCCAAGCGGTGTACGGCCGCGACGAGGACTACCGCGCGTGGGTCGCCGCGGTCTGAGCCGCCTCCGGACTCAGGTCGAACCGCCGACAGGTTATTTGCCGAACGCGCGCGAACCGACGGTATGTCATCGACGGACGTTCCCGCGGACGGCGTCACGCCCGAGAAAGTCGGCGTCGACGCCGAATCGAGGATGGTGGACGTCGGCGACGTGCGCCTCCACGTCGTCCTCGCCGGGCCGGAGGACGGCGCTCCGGTCGTCCTCATGCACGGCTTCCCCGAGTTCTGGTACGCGTGGAAGGAACACGTCGAACCGCTCGCACACGAGGGGTACCGCGTCGTCGTCCCCGACTTGCGCGGCTACCACCTCAGCGACAAGCCCGAGTCGGTGTCTTCGTACGCCCCCGACGAACTCGCGGGCGACGTGCTCGGACTCCTCGACGCACTCGACGCGCCCGACGCGCACGTCGTCGGCCACGACTGGGGCGGCTTTCTCGCGTGGTGGGTCGGACTCCACCACCCCGAACGCGTCCGGACGCTGTCGGCGCTGAACATCCCCCATCCCACCGCCTTCCGGCGGGCCATCTACCACGACTGGGAGCAGCGACTCCGGAGTTGGTACGTCCTCTTCTTCCAACTCCCGAGGCTCCCCGAGGCCGTCGCGTCTGCGACGGACTACCGCCTCCTCTCGGACCTGATGCGGCGGACGAGCGAACCCGGGACGTTCAACGCGGCGGACTTCGACTGCTACCGCGCCGCGTGGCGCCGCCCGGGCGCGTACCGGTCGATGGTGAACTGGTACCGCGCCGTCGTCCGGGCGAACCCCCGTCCGGCGACGGACCGGTGCGACTGCCCGACGCTCGTCCTCTGGGGAGCGAAAGACGACTTCCTCTCCCGGTCGCTCGCGCTGGACAGCGTGCAGTACTGCGACACCGAACACCTCGTCGTCTTAGACGACGCGACGCACTGGCTTCACCACGAGGAACCCGTCCGCGTCCGCAACGAACTGACGAAACACTTCGAGAAAGCGCGCGCGTGAGGCCCCTCAACGACGGAGAGAGGAACCGCCGAGAGCACCGTCGGAACGGCGCTGTACCGCTATATATCGCCACCGAGTTAACTTAGCGACATTCTTAAGCCCCGACGATAAAGCAGTAATCGACGCGGGGCATGGCCCTGTACGAAACCGGGACTGGATGACCCCGATTCTACTCCCGCCCCCGCGTCCTTCATGAGCCGGTCGCGGTCCCGCACCGCGGGCCCGGGCCGTTTTCTCCCTTCCGAGCGACCGCTCGGAACCGACCTCTCCGCCGGGTAGCGGCACGTTGAAACCGTTGGCCGGCGACCCACTCGCATGACCGATTTGGGCAAGGTGGACAGAGCGTTCTTCGACGAGTACATCTACCCGAACCTCGGCGCCGACCGCGACGACGTGGCTATCGGACCGACGCACGGCGTGGATTTCGGACTGCTCGAACTCGGCGAGTACGCCGTCTCCATCGCCACCGACCCCGTCTCTCTCCTCCCGGGCCTCGGCTTCGACCGGGCCGGTCGCTTCGCCCTCGATTTCGTCCTCGCGGACGTTGCCGTCTCCGGCCTCGCGCCCTCCCACCTCGCGATCTCCTTTACGCTCCCCCCGGAGATGTCCGACGAGGAGTTCGCCGCCGTCTGGCGGTCGATGCACGAGGAGGCCGAAGAGTTGGGCGTGAGCGTCGTCACGGGTCACACCGCCCGCTACGCGGGGTGTTCGTTCCCGTGGGTCGGCGGCGCGACGGCACTCGGCGTCGGCGACCCCTCGGACGTGGTTCGCCCGGACGGCGCGCGCGTCGGCGACGACGTCCTCGTCACCAAGGGTCCCGCGGTGGAGGCGACGGGTCTGCTCACGAACCTCTACCCCGACCAGTTCGACCTCCCGGCCGAGACGCTCGAAGCCGCCCAATCTCGGCTCGACGAGGCCGAGTGCGTCAGGGACGCGATGACCGCGTCCGCGGCGGGCGAGGTGCACGCGATGCACGACGCCACCGAGTGCGGCGTCTTCGGCGCGTTGAACGAAGTCGCAGACGGCGCGTGCGTCCGCTTCGACGTCTCCTTGGAGGAGGTTCCGGTGCGCCCGGGCGTCCGCGAGACGTGCGAGTACCTCGGCATCGACCCGTGGGCCGCGACGACGGGCGGAACGCTCGTCCTGACCGTCGCTCCGGAGGACACCGACGCCATCGTCTCCGCGTTAGAAGCCGAGGGCACGCCCGTCGGCGTCGCCGGGCGCGTCTCGGAAGGGTCCGGCGTCTACGCGGACGGCGAGCGAATCGACCACCCGGACGTGGACCCCTCGTGGGAGGCGTACGACGAGTTGGCGCGGCGGGCCGACGGCGAGTAGCGTCCCCTACTCGTCGTCCACCACGCGAACGTCGAACGCGTCGCGCCACTCGTAGCGCCGCCCGCCCCACTCGAATCGGGGCGCGAGGATGCCGGCGAGAAGCGCGACGGGGAGACAGAGAACGGACGGGTACGCGAGGACGACGGACGCGCGCCGGACGCCGAGTTTGGCGTACCCCGCCGCCGCGAGCGTCGTCGCGGCGACGACGCCGAAGACCGGAAAGAGAGCGAACAGGGCGGCGGCGACGAAACTCGCCGCGAGGAGGACGCTCGTCCCCGCGCGGTCGAAGAAGTACGCCGCCTTGGCGAACCGCGCGATGCGGTCGTACACGTCGCCGGGCGCGCCGGAGACGGGAACCTCCCGCGGGTGGTCCTCGTCCGCCCACGGGTCGTCGAGGTAGGTGCTCAGGACGCTATCGTCGCCGACGGTGCGCCGGAGGTCCGAACGGAGGGCGTCCTCGTCTATCTCCGTCCGGTCGAAGGCGACGCCGCCGCCCCAGACGAAACCGCCTTCGACGAGGCCGAGGGAGCCGAGCAGGACGAACGCGGGTTCGAGGAGGGGCCAGATACCCCCGCCGACGTAGACGGGCACCTCGGTGGCCGCGCCGCGGTTGCGCGCCATCGACACGAGTCTGTCGCGCCACCCCGAATCGCGGGACACGTCGTCGTCGGTCCAGACCACCACGTCGTGGGTCGCCCGTTCCATCCCGTAGGCGAGGGCGTTCGCCTTCCCGGCGCACCCCTCGGGGTCGCCGGCGACGAGAACCGTTACCTCGTCGGGGGCGTCGGAGACGACGGAGGCGTTCTCGGAGTCACAAACCACGAGCAGTTCGTCGTCCTCGCGAACGTCGGCGGCCACGTCCGCCGCCCCGTCGGTCCACCTATTTGACGGCAGGATGACACTCGCCATGGAGACACGTAACCGAGCGGACCCATAAAACCACGCGACCGACCTCGGAAACGGACGTTTCGAGCGGTACCGCCGCAGTCCGTCGCTACCAGTCGATGACCTGTTTGTCGCGCCAGAACTTGCCGGCCGGACTCTCGGGCTTGAACCGGGAGAGCCAGACGGGCGTCTCCGCGCCCTTCGTCACCGACCGGTCGGCGTCCTCGCCGCCCATGTCCGTGCGGACGTACCCGGGACAGACGGAGTTGGCGATGAGGCCGTCCTCGGCGTACTCGCCGTGGAGGTAGGCGGTGAGGCCGTTCAGCCCCGTCTTCGAGACGCGGTAGGCGGGCGACCCGCCGGACTGGGACTCGGTGAGCGCACCCATCCCCGAGGAGACGTTGACGACGCGTCCGCCGTCGGTCTGAAGCAGGAGGGGGACGGTGTGCTTGCAGACGAGCATCGGCCCGCGGAGGTTCGTAGCGAGCGTCCGGTCGATGTCCTTCGCCGACTCGGAGACGATGTCGTTGTCGAACTCGCCGACTCCGGCGTTGTTGACGACGATGTCGAGGCGACCCGCCGCCGCGAAGATGTCGTCCGCGGCGTCGGATATCTCGCCCTCTTGGGTCACGTCCACGAGGAGGTGTTCCCACTCGTCGGGCACGTCGTGGGTGATGCTGCGCGTCGCCGCGAACACCGTCGCGCCGAGGTCGTACAGTTGCTCGGCTATCTCTCGTCCGAGGCCGCGGTTCGCCCCCGTCACGAGGGCGACCTGTCCGTCCAACGAGTCGTATAACTCGGGTCCGTCGTCGCTCATCGCCCGATTCGACGCGGCGGCGCGGGAAGGGGGTTGCGCTCTCGGGCGAGGCGGCTCACGCCTCGATTCGCAGACGCTCGAACGCCGCGCCCGTCCACCGGTGGGCGCGCATCCGGCCGTCCGGGGCGCAGATGAGGTAGACGTACCCCGTCCACGTCGCCCGCCGTTTGTCGGTTTCGCTGGGCACGGGGTCCGATTCGGGGTGACTGTGGTAGAAGCCGACGACGTCCCGCCCCTCGGATTCGACCGCCTCTATCGTTCGAAGCGTCTCCTCGGGGTCGAGTTCGTACTCGACGCGGGGGTTCGCCGCGACGTTCGGGACGCGCCGGACGCTCTCTACGGTGGCGTCGTCGCTCGGGTCGTCGGTGCGCCGTCCCGCGAGGACGCCGCACACCTCCCTCGGCGGGTCGGAGTTCGCGCCCTCGCGCGCGTGCGCGAGAATAGTGCCTCGGACGCCCTCTCGGAGGGCGAGGGTCCTCGCGGTCACTTACTCCTCTTCGAAGTCGCGGCGCATGGCGATTTCGAACCACGGGCAGAGGCGGAGTTGGCGGTACCACTCGGGGTGATCGTGGAGGTGTTCGTAGTCCACCCAGAGCATCCCCGCAATCTCGTCTTCGTCGGGGTCCAAGGAGGTGTCTTCGAGCGTCACCTTCAGGACGGCGCACACCTCCCACTCCAGTCCGGCGTTCTCGTAGTAACGCTTGTACTCGAAGCGGTCGGTCACGCGCAGGTCGCCGTACTGGTCGGGCGTGATGCCGAGTTCCTCTTCGAGACGCTGTTCCGTGGCCTCCACCTGCGTCTGTCCCTGCACGGGGTGGGAGGCGACGGTGCCGTCCCAGCAGGTGTCCCACAGGCGCTTGTCGGGCGCGCGTTGCGCCAAGAGTAGTCGCCCCTCCTCGTCGAAGACGAGACAGGTGAACGCGCGGTGGCGAATCCCGTCGCCGGTGTGCGCCTCCAGTCGGTTCACGAGGTCGACCTCGTTGTCGTCGGAATCGACGGCGATGACGTCCTGCTCGGCGTTCGCGTGAAGTTCCTCGGGGGAGTCGGCGGCGTTCCCGCCCTCGTCTGCGCTCATAGTCCGTCAATCGGTAAGGTGGGTCAAGGACCCTTCGATGCGCGTCGGCGTCCTCACTCCGCGCCGGGGTCCGGCGGCGACGGGTCGTACGTCTCGCCGACGGCGAACCGCATCGCGCCCGGCCTGCAGTCCGCGACGAGGTGGCGTTCCTCGACCATCTCGCCGTCGAGGCTGAACTGCCGGGGCGTCGCCGCGTCCACGACGAGGTGCGGCACCTTCAGGCACGTCAGGTGGGAGGCGTCGCGGCGCAGGAGGGCGTCCGCCGCGCCGGATCTGAGGTAGTTCAGCGCCGGCGCGTGTTCGACGACGACGACGTTCAGGAGGCCGTCCTCCATGTTCGCCTGTTGCATCCCCTCGCCGGGGAACCGTCGCCCGTTACCGACCAGAAGCATCAACGCCTGCCCGGACCACGCGGGTTCCCGGTCGGCCCCCGCGCGCACGTCCAACTCCAACCCCTCGAACGACCGGGTGCGTTGGAGCGTCGAGAGGACGTACGCGAGAACGCCGAAGCGACGCTTCGCCACGGGCGTGGTGCGGGCACTCGCCTCCGCGGTGAGTCCGCAGACGCAGGAGTTCAAAAAGAGGTCGGGCGCGCCCGCGTCGGCGTCGGACGACCCGTCGGTCCACCGGACGCTCCCGATGTCGATTCGGCGTTCCTCGCCGGATTCCACCACCTCGAAGGCGTGGTCGACGCCGCGGATGCCGACGTTGTCCGCGAAGTCGTTGCCCGTCCCCGCGGGGACGACGCCGAGGCGCACGTCGTCGAGTTTGCCGGCCTCGTCCACGCCGCGGACGACCGCGTTCAGCGTTCCGTCGCCGCCGCAGGCGACGATCGTCGCCGCGCCCTCGGCGGCGGCCTCGCGCGCGAGAGTCCGCGCGTCGTCGCCGCTGGTGCTGTTTCGAACGTCGTAACCGCGGGACTCGGCGATGTCGCGGGCGCGTTCGCTCTGCCGTCCGTCTCCGCTCTCCGGGTTCCGGACGAGCACGCGTCTGCTCACGGGTCGCTCTTACGGCAGAAGAACAAAGCGTTGGCGGCCCGACCGAGGAGACGTGCTGGCCGTAGACCTTCACGCGCACACTCGCTTCTTCCACGCCCGTCCGGGCCGCCCGACGTGGTACGACGCTCTCGGCTTGGACCTGTTGACCGCGGCGGCGAAGTGGCGCGAGTTGGACGCCGTCGCGGTGACGAACCACGACTACGCGTACTCCGCGGACCGGCGGTTCCCGACGGTCCCGGGCGTCGAGATATCGACGACGCTCGGCCACCTCGTCGTCGTCGGCCCGAACCCGCCGAGTCGGACGACGCCCGGCGAACTCGAACCGGAGGCGGCGGTCGAACTCGCCCACGAGAGGGGCTGTGCGGCCATCTTGGCGCACCCGTACCGCAACGGGACGCTCCTCGAATCGGACGCCCCGTTCGACGCCATCGAACTGAACGGGAAGAACCCCGAACACATCAGACAGACGCGGGAACTGGCGGAGCGACTCGAACTGCCCCTCGTCGGGGGGAGCGACGCGCACTTCCCGTTCGAGGTGGGGCGCGCGTACACCCGCGTCGACGCCGACGCGCCGACGCCCGAGGCGGTGGCCGACGCGGTTCGGGAGGGGGACGTCGAAGCGGTCGTGAAACTCGGGCGGGGCCACGCACTGCTCGATAAGGTGTACAACGAGGTCCACCGGCGGAAGGCGACGATGCGTCGCCGCTGAGCGTCGGCGTCTCCGTCCCGTTACGGGGTCTGTCCGAGGCGTTCGTCGAGGATGAGTCGCGTCTTCGTGCTCTTTACCTCCGCGAGTTCCCGCGCCTGCGTGATGAGTTCGTTCACCGCGCGGGTGTCCGCCGCGTCCACGACGAGGACGATGTCCTCCTCGCCCGACACCTGCCAGACGAAGTCCACCTCGTCCCACTCCGCCATCCGTTCGGAGACGGCGGTGGTGTCGACGTCCACCGCGACGGACACCTCTATCATCGCCTTGATGTTGCCCGTGTGGGTGGCGACGGTGAACCGTTCGATGACGCCGTCCTCGATGAGGCGTTCGACGCGGTTGCGAACGGTCCCCTCGGAGGTTCCGACCTGCTCTGCGATTTCCGTGTACGGCGTTCGGGCGTCCCGTCGGAGGATGTCGAGGATTCGACGGTCGAGGTCGTCCATGTACGTCGTCGTCTCCCGCGAGACTTACACATTACGAATTTCGTAACTTGGCTACGAAAGCAACACTTATGCCCCCGGAATCCATGTGTTTCTCGTAATGTCGGACGCCTACCTGGCCCTGGAAGACGGCCGCGTCATAGAAGCGCGCGGTCGCGTTCCGGGATACACACGTGGCGAACTGGTGTTCACGACCGCGTACACGGGATACGAAGAGAGCCTGACCGACCCCTCGTACGAGGAACAGGTCCTCACGTTCTCGTACCCGTTGATCGGAAACTACGGCGTCCGAGACGAACGATTCGAATCGGACCGCGTCCACCCGCGGGCCGCAATCGCTCGCGAGTTCACCGACGAGATAGTCGAGTGGTTGGGCGACCAGTCCGTCCCCGCCATCGACCACATCGACACGCGCGAACTCGTGACGGCCATCCGCGAGGAGGGCGCGATGAAGTGCGGTATCGCCGTCGGCGACGACGTGACGCCCGAAGACGCCAAAGAGGAACTCGCGAAGTGCAAGGGGATGAGCGAACACGTCGACATCGGCGCGCAGGTCAGCACGCCCGAAGCGGTGACTTACCGCGCCGGCGGCGACGCCCACGTCGCCCTCGTCGACTGCGGCGCGAAGGGCTCTATCGTCGATTCGCTCCTCGAACGCGGCGCCGACGTGACCGTCCTCCCGTACGACGCGACGGTCGAAGACGTCGAGGAACTGTCGCCGGACGTCCTGTTCATCTCGAACGGTCCCGGCGACCCCGCGAACTTCACGCAGGCGCAGGAACTCGTCGAGGAGTTCGTCGGCGAGATTCCCCTCGCGGGCATCTGCCTCGGCCAACAGGTCGTCGCCCGCGCACTCGGCGGCACCACCGAGAAGATGGACTTCGGCCACCGCGGCGTCAACCAACCGGTCCGCGACCTCGACTCCGGGAAAGTCGTGATGACGACGCAGAACCACGGCTACACCGTCGACGAACCCGGCGACCTCGACGTGACGCAGGTCAACGTCAACGACGGCACCGCCGAGGGACTCGAAAACGACGACCTGAACGTCATCACCCGTCAGTACCACCCCGAGGCCCACCCCGGCCCGAACGACTCGCTCGACTTCTTCGACGACGTGTTGGCGATGACCGACGCGAAGCAACAGACCGCCGTCGCGTCGTCCTCCGACTGACCACCTCACCTGACGCACTCCGGCGGACGGACACCCCGTCCGACACCACTCGCTTTCTCACCCGATGCGGTAGCGTCGAACGTACCCCCACCACCGTCATTGTGATTGCCTAGCACGACCAACGACCGGTATGGCATCCGCGCTCTCCCTTCCCGAACGGGGCTTCGACGACTTGCCGACGGAGGTGGCAATCGTGGATTCGCGCGGCGACATCGTCTACACGAACCGCGCGTGGCGGCAGTTCGCGGAGGACAACGGGTACGACGGACCCGACGACTTCCGCGACGTGAACTACCTCGCGGTCTGTGAGGAGTTCCGCGACGAGTCCGAGGAGGCGGGCCGCGTGGCCGACGGGATACGAGACGTCCTCGACGGGGAGAGCGACGGCTTCAGACTCGACTATCCGTGTCACTCCCCGACGGAACGGCGGTGGTTTCTCCTGCGCGCGGTCCCGTTCGAGGGAGAGGACGGAGACCGGTACGCGCTTTTGATGCACCTCGACATCACGGACCGGAAACTGGCCGAACTCCGGTTGGAGGAGCGGAACCGGCAGTTGGTGAGCATCGCGGGCGTCCTCTCGGAGGACATCCGGCCGCCGCTTTCGGCCGCCGTCCGCGCGTCCGAGATGCTCGCCGAGTCCGGCGGGGACGAGGCCTGGCGACTCGCGCAGATCCTCCACCAGATCGACGCCATCGTCCAAACGGGTACCGTCCTCGCGGAGAACGCACCCTCCTTGGAGTTCGAATCGGTCGAACTCCGGGACGTCGCCGAGTCGGTGTGGCACCGCGTCGAACCGGGGGACGCCTCGTTTCTCGTCGTCGATTCGCGGGCGTTCCTCGCGGACCGGGAACTGCTCTCGTACCTCCTGGAGAACCTCCTCGCGACGGCCGTCGTCCGCGCGGGCGACGCGGTCCGCGTTCGCGTCGGGACGGCGGCGGAGGGGTTCTACGTCTCGGACGACGGGACGGACGTGGCCCACCAGTACGAGACGATGTTCGACTCGGCCACCTCGGAGTTAGAGGGTGAGACGTACAGTCTCGCCACCGTCGCCCGCGTCGCCGGGATTCACGGGTGGGACGTGAAGGTCGGCGAGTCGGACATGGGCGGGACCTGCGTCACGGTGTCCGGCGTGACGTGGGTGTAGCGGCGGTCGAAAGCGGGCGACGACGCCGCCCTACGTCAGGTCCGCTTCCATCACGAACGTCGGTTGCTCCGCGAGGTCCGCGCGGGCGACGGCGGCGTCGGTCACCCACCGCGGCCCCTCGGGGACGAGGACGCGCGTGCGGTCCGCGCCCGCCGCGGCGGCGTCGCGGGAGACGGCGGCGACGACGGCGCGGGCGGCCTCGGCGTCGTCGCGCGCCCACGCGCCCACGGCGTACTCCGCCCACGTCTCCGTCTCGCCGTCGTCGTTCTCCCTATCGTACGTTCGGTTCCGGTAGGCGAACCCGCGGGTGCCGCCCTCGCGGACGACGAACAGGCGGCCGTCGTCGGCGGCGTCGCGGAGTCGCGCCCGCGTCAGCGAAGAGAGCGCCCACGTCTCATCGGGGTCCAAGACGAGGCCCTTCAGGTCCGTCCGAACGTCGCTGCCTGTCCAGAACGACCACGCCGCGTCGGGGTCCGCGTCCCCGCCCGCCTCGATTCGCAGGTCGGCCGCCGCGTCCGCGTCCGGGTCGGGGTGGACCCACCGGAACTCGATGCCGGGGTCGTACCCCGTATCGCGCGTGAGGCCGAGGCTGGGAACGTTCCACGAGAAGATCATGTTCCGAATCACGGACGCGCCCGCCTCGCGGGCGAATCTGAACGTCGCGTCGCTCAGACGCTTCGCCAGTCCGCGCCCCCGGTAGTCGGGGTTGACGCGCATCCCCTGCGCCCACGCCTCGTACCCCGAGAGCGTCGTCACCTGCACGATGCCACCGAGGTCCGTCGTCGGGGCGTCCGCGCCCGCATCGACGACGAACGTCTGCCGCGTCTCGCCGTCGTCGTCGGCTATCCAGTCGGGGTAGACGTCGCCGATGTAGTCGTCCACGCCGCGGTCGCCCCACGTGTCGCTCGTGAACGCCGCGACGGCGTCGTAATCCTCCTCGCGGGCGGGTCGGACGAGAACCGTCTCGCCCGCCTCGTCCTCGTACTCGTAGCGGGGACCGGCCGTCATCTCAGCGTCTCACTCCCACGGCACGGAGCGTTGCTGGAGTTCGCCCGCGAGGGAACGAGTCATCGCCTCCGCGGGGTCCTCGAGGTTCGAGAGCGCCCACATCAGTTTCACCTTCGCCGTTCCGGGGAGGGTGTCGCCCGCCTCGACGACGCCGGCGTCCAACAGGTCCCGTCCGGTGTCGTACACCCGGTCGCAGACGCGGCCCCGGAGGCACTGACTCGTCATGGCGACGACGACGCCGTCGTCCACGAGGTCCGCGATGACCGGGATGAAGTCCGTGTGGACGTGGCCGAGTCCCGTCCCCTCGATGACGAGTCCGTCCAACTCCGAGTCCTTCAGGAACTCGCCGTAGCGGTCGACGTCCATGCCGGGCGTGAACTTCAGCAGGTCCACGTCGCCGTCGAGTTCCGGCGACAGCGACAGGTCCGCCTCTCCGCGTTCGGCGTACTCCCGGCGGAACCGGACCTCCTCGGACTCGTAGTCCACCTCGCCCAACGGTTCCGCGCCGACCGTCTCGAACGCGTCGCGTCGGGAGGTGTGGTTCTTGCGCACGCGCGTGCCGCGGTGAAGCGCGCAGACGTCGTCGCTCTCGGTTGCGTGCATGCAGACGAGCACCTCCGCGCAGTCGGATTTGGCGGCCTCGACGGCGCAGACGGCGTTCATCACGTTGTCCGAGGAGGGGCGATCCGCCGAGCGCTGACTGCCCGTGAAGACGACCGGGACGGGCGTATCGAGCATGAAGGAGAGCGCCGAGGCGCTGAACTGCATCGTGTCGGTGCCGTGCATGACGACGACGCCGTCCGCGCCCGCTTCTATCTCCTCGCGGACCGCCTCCGCGAGGTCACGCCACACGTCCGGCGTCGCGTTCTCAGAGAGGATGTTGGCGACGACGCGGCCCCGGTAGTTCGCCCGCCCCGCGAGGTCCGGGACGGCCCGAAGCACGTCTTCGGCGTCGAACTGCGCGGTCACCGCGCCGGTCCGGTAGTCCACCGTGGAGGCGATGGTGCCGCCGGTGGAGATGAGAGAGACGGTCGGCAGGTCGTCGTCGAACTCGATTTCGGAGGCCGAGGAGTCGTCCGTCTGTGCGTCCTCGACGTCGTAGACGTCCGTCTCCAGTACCTCCACGTCGGCGTCGTCGCGGTCGATGCCGACGTTGTACCCGCCGTCGAGTTTGACGACGAGGTGGTCCGGCGTCGACGACGGCATCAACACGCCCTCGTTCGTGACGCCCGCGCGTTCGACGCGGACGCGGTCCCCTGCGTTCATACCGCGACGTACCGCCGGGCGAGACTTGAAACCACCTTTTCGGCGTCGGGTCGGAACCGACGCGGCACAAGAGCCATGTTGCGGGCCGTCCCACGTCCACTATGCAACGAAGTGACGAGACGGAGTCGACCGCCCCCTCCACCTCCGTCTCCGCCTCCGACTTCGGTCTCGACGGGTTCGGCACCGACTCGGGCGAGGACGACGCCGCCGCGGCGCGCCGGACCGACTCCGGCGGGAGCGAAAGCCGACTCGGGCGGGTGTTCTCGCCGAAGTCGTTCGTCGCCGTCCTCGGTCTCTCGCTGGCGGGCCTGTTCGTCGGCGGGGCGATTCCGATCATCGGGTTCGTCGGCCGGTTCCTCGGCCTGTTCGCCGTGGGGTTCGCCGTCGGCCTGTTGGCGTCCCGGCGGCGCTACCTCGAAGTCGGCCTCGCGGGCGCACTCGCGTCCGGACTGGCGTTCGTCCTCTCGACGCTCACCTCCGTGGTCGCCCCGTTCGCCGTCGATTTCCTCGCCGAGTACGGCGTCGCCGTCGCCGGAATCGGCGCGGGCGCGGGCCTGTTGGCGTCGCTGGCCGGACACTACTTCGGACGCGACCTGCGAAACGGGCTAACCCAGGATATCTGAGCGTCTACCCCGAGGAGACGGCCCACCCGTCCTCGTCGCGCGCGACCAATCCGCGCTCGGCGAGGTGTTCGAGCGACCGTTCGACCGACTCGGGAGCGGCGTTGACCTCCTTGGCGATGCTCCGGACGGTTCGGGCCCCGCCCGCCACCGCCGCTAACACTTCCGCGTAGAACCGACTCTCCCCGTCGGAGCCGATTCTGTCGCTCAGCCGGTCCAGCACGTCCGTCATCCGCCCGTGGACCCACCGCTGAGCGAGCGACAGTTCGTTCTCTAACTCCTCCAGTCGCCCGACTTCGCGGGCCAAGTCGGCCACGTCGTCGGCTTCCTCCGCGTCGTCCTGCGGGATGTCGAACGAGACGTGCGGACACCGCCCCGTCATGTCGAGGCTGGGACTGGCGGGGTAGGCCGACTTCGCGCCGAACCCGTACGGGGAGACGTGGACTTCGAGACGGAGGTTCCGAGAGATGTGGAAGTACTTCCGACGCTGGTCGTCGGTTCGAGACTCGATGAGACCGGCATCCTCCAGTTTGCGGAGGTGGTCTATGACCGCCTTCGGACTGACGCCGAGGTACTCGCTGATCTCCGTGACGTAGCACGGTTTGTGGGCGAGAAGCCGGAGAATACGCCGGCGGTTCTCGTTCCCGAGAAGGTCGAGGAGTACCGCGGAATCCATAACCGTAGGTAAATCGTGAGCACGGAAAAGGCTGACTCCCCCCGCCGGGAGTGCGACCGGTTCGCACTCCGTCGCCGTCCCTCGACTCGCGGCGGTCGAACTCGTCGCCCGTCCGAACGACGGACCGCCGCTACTCGGCCGACTCCTCGAGTCGGTCGAACGTCCGCGCGGCGAGTCCGACCACCGCAAAGGACAGAGCGACGGTGATACCGGCGAGGAAGAGGCCGGGTTCGTACTTCAACGGCGGGTAGAAGCCGAACCCGTAGTCGTACACGTCGTTGACGAGTGCGAGGACGAGAGCGACGACGAGTGCCTCGCGGGTCGTCCGCCCGTAGTACGGTATCAGCGCCGCCTCCGCCAGAAACAGCAGGTGGGTGAGCATGATGCCCCAGTAGTCCCACAGCAGGTCCGGCGAGAACCCGAAGTAGAGGTCCAAACGGAGGTTCAACGCGACGGCGGTCCAGACGCCGTACTTCACCAGCCAGACGAACGCCAGCGTGTGGAGGACGGCGAGGACGCGGTTGTTCGGCGCGTCGGTGACGGGCTTTCCGACGCGCGGAAGCAGCGTCGCCAACGAGAGCGTCGCGAGCGCAAGCGCCGTCGGCGAGTCGCCGAACAGGGGGTAGAGCATCGAACTCACGTCGGCCAAGGAGGGCTCGGAGTGGACGTAGAAGCTGACGCCGACGAAGAACGCGGCGGCGTTGACGACGAGAAGCCACCCGAGGCTCGCGCCGTTGCCGAGGTAGTACTGTACCCACCGCACCGGGAACGGACGTCGGAGTCGGTTCGCCCGCGCCGCCGTCGCCGTCGTCTCGTCGTCGGCCATCGCTCCCAGGAACGCCCGGCGCGCGAAAGAAGGTGTCGCGTCGGCGCGGCGACTCGCCGACTCGCCGCGTCGCACCGAGGCGTCGGGCGAGCGTTCGGACCCGAGCGCCAGGGACGCCGAGAACGTTCCGTCAGTCCGGCGACCCCATGAAACGAAGAGTAGTTACCGCTCGCCGCCCACCGTCCGACTATGCAAGCTGCGCTCGTCATCCTCGACGGTTGGGGCCTCGGAGACCACGACCATCGCGACGCGGTGAAGGAGGCCGAGACGCCGAACTTCGACCGGTACGCCGACACCGGCGCGTACGGGACGCTCGACGTCTCGGGCCGCCGCGTCGGACTGCCCGAGGGCCAGATGGGCAACAGCGAAGTCGGCCACCTCAACATCGGCGCGGGCCGCGTCGTCAAGCAGGCGTACACCCGCATCAACGACTCCATCGACGACGGGAGTTTCCGCGAGAACGACGTCATCGCGGGCGCACTCGACCACGTCGAGGAGACGGGCGGACGCATCCACTTCATGGGACTGGTCAGCGCCGGCGGCGTCCACTCCCAACAGCAACACCTCCACGCCCTCATCGGACTCGCCGCAGACCGGGGCGTCGAAGCCGTCACGCACGCCTTCACCGACGGGCGCGACACCGACCCCCACAGCGGCGAGGGCTACCTCCGAGAGTTGGAGTCCGTCGTCGAGAAGAACGGCACGGGCGAGGTGGCCACCGTCTCCGGGCGGTACTTCGCGATGGACCGCGACCAAAACTGGGAGCGGACGAAGAAGGCGTACGACGCCATCGTCCACCGCGAGGCCGAACACGAGGCCGAAAGCGCCGTCGAGGCGGTCAAAGAGTCCTACGAGCGAACGGAGACCGACGAGTTCGTCGAACCGACGCTGATATCCGGCCAACCGGCGCTGGAAGACGGCGACGCCGTCTTCTTCTTCAACTTCCGCCCGGACCGCGCCCGGCAGATGGTCAGCCTGCTCGCGAACCTCCGCCCGGAGGACTGGTCGTTCGACCCCGACCCGCCGGACATCCACCTCGCGACGATGACCGAGTACGACGAGACGTTCACCTTCCCCGTGGCGTACCCGCCGGAGGACCCGAAAGACACGCTCGGAGAGGTGCTCTCGCGGGAGGGCAAGACCCAACTCCGCCTCGCCGAGTCCGAGAAGTACGCCCACGTCACCTACTTCCTCAACGGCGGCCGCGAAGTGAAGTTCGACGGCGAGATTCGACGCATCGTCGAGAGTCCGGACGTGCCGACGTACGACATGCAACCGGAGATGAACGCCGAGGAGGTCACGGACACCGCGGTAGACATCATCGACTCCGAGGACCCCGACGCACTCGTTCTCAACTACGCGAACCCCGACATGGTCGGTCACACCGGCGACTTCGACGCCGCCGTCGCCGCCGTCGAAGCGGTCGATAGGCAGTTGGGCCGCCTCGCGGCCGCCGTCCAACGCGCGGGCGGACACACGCTCGTCACCGCCGACCACGGCAACGCCGACGACATGGGGACGGCGGAGAGTCCCTTCACCGCGCACACGACGAACCCGGTTCCGTTCGTCTACCTCGCGCCAGACGGCACCGACGGCGGACGGCGCGTTCGCTCCGGCGGGTCGCTCTGTGACCTCGCGCCGACGATGCTCGAACTGATGGATATCGACCAGCCCGAGACGATGACGGGCGAGTCGCTCCTCGAATAACGATAGCGTTCGGGCGCTCTTCGCCCGCCTCAGGCCGCGTCTTTTCGGCTCCGCCGCCGTTCGTCGTACCACTCGTAGAGCGTCGGGGCCACGAGCATCGCCGCCGCGAGGGCCGCCGCGACGCCGAGTCGGAGGTCGATAGCGCCGGCCACGTCGCCCGCGGCGAGCGTCTCGGCCGACGCGCCCGCGAGGACGCCCGCGACGGCCCACGGCGTCTCTCCGACGGCCGTGCCGACGACGAACGCGCCGAGGCGGACGCCGGAGACGCCCGCGGCGACGGAGACGACGTCCGAGGGCGCGGGGAGGAGTCTGCTGGCGACGACGCTCCGAACGTCGCCGGTTCGCTCGACGAACGCCTCGCCGGCGGCCGCGACCCTGCCGCCGCGGCCGAACCGCCTCGCGAAGAGGAACGGCGGAACGCTCGTCAGGACGATGAGCGCGAGCGCAAAGGGGACGCCGCCGACGCCGACGACGTACCCGACGACGACGGCCAGAAGCGTCGTCGGCCACGCGAGAAGCGGTCGGACGAGCGCCAGACAGACGGCGACGGCGGCGAACCGCGCGGGGTCGGCGCTCGCCCACGCGAGGTGCGAGAGGAAGGCGTCCGGCGAGGTGACCGCGGCGGCCACTACGACCGCGGCCAACGCGGCACCGACGCCGATTCGCGCGCCGAAGCGGAGTCGTCGCATCGTCTCCCCTTCGCTCACGACTCGATATACGCCTTGTGCCTCGGCCGAGCACCGGCGTCCGTCGCGACCGGAGTCTGAAATCGTCGGCGTCGTCACTCCGCGAGGCGACCGAAGCACGCTGCGTTTTTGGTCTCGCACCGCGCAGGTGGAGGCGTAGCCGTGCCCGACGACGAGTCCGACGCGCAAGCCGACCTCTCCGCGTTCGGCGGCGGAGACGATCCGAGCGCAGACGCCGAGGCAGACCCCGAGAGCGACGCGGACGGGCGTTCGCCCGGCGGAAGAACGCGCTCCGAGGGGAGCGACCCGGTCGACGCCGACGTTCGGGAGATGGACGCCGAGGAACGCGTCGAACTCGCCGTAGAGCTGTTGGCGCACGTCGAGGCGGACGAACTTCCGCTCTCGGACGTGGTGGACCGAATCGAGACGGTGACGACGAACCCGACGCTCACGCGGGACATCTTGGACGCCGCCGAACTCCGGGGGGTAATCGACCGCGAGGGCGGCACGATACGGACGCGCCGCGGCGGAACGTACGTCAGGTTCGAAGAACAGGTCGTCCGACGCGAGGGGGAGTTCGACTGCCGTCGCTGCGGCGCGAGCATCTCGACGGGGCACTTCGTCCGCTTCGAAACCGGCGAACTCGGGCCGTTCGGCTCCTCCTGCATCCGGAAAGTCCTCGGCCGCGAGTAACGACGAGAGAACCGCAGACGCCCGGTGCGTCTACCTGCCGCGCCGCAGTTCTTCGATGAGTTGCTCTATGAGTTCCTGCTGGCGGCGAATCTCCTCGCCCTGCGCTTCGACCGTCTCCCGAAGCGCCGCCACCTCGTCGGCGAGGGCGTCCTCGGCGACGGGGCCCGCCGACTCGAACCCGGAGTTCTCGAACCCCGCGTCGGCGTTCGCTCCCTCCTTCGCCTTTCGCGCGTCGCCCTCTTCCGGGCGGGCGTCCGCGGCGCTCGGTTCCGAGCGCTCGTCGGACGCCGATTCGGTCTCCGACGCACTCCGACCGGCGGACGGCGCGGCGTTCGCTCCCGCGGACGCCTCGGCGGACGCTTCCGCCGTCTGTTCGTTCGTCGCGTCGGCGTCGGCCGTCGTCGTCTCCGCCGCTTGCGACTCGGCCGTCCCCGGTTCCTCGGTCCGAACCTCCGCCGTCTGCTGTCCGGCGGCGTGCGACGACTCCGATTCGGTCTCCGTCTCGGATTCGGCGTCTCGCGTGGCGTTCTTCGGTTCGTCCGAGAGTTCCGCGGGGTTCGCGCTCAACGGGTCCGGACCGTCTCCGAACGACACTTCGTCGGTTTCGGCGGGTTCCTCGTCTTCGGGTTCGTTCGCGGCGCGGAGTTCCTCGAGCGAGGCGACGCCCCAGTAGTCCAAAAGCGTCGATTCGAGGGCCTCTCGGACCGCGCGGGCGTCCTCGTTCGGCGTCTTGAACCGCTCCTGGCGGTCGCCGACGGTCATGACGACGGAGGTGGCGACGCTCCCGTCCTCGAAGGTGAGGTCGGTCACGTCCTCGTAGCGGTACTCCTCGTAATCTTCGTCCCAGAGGCTGCTCCCGATGTGTCTGACGACGCGCGTGCCCGCGACGACCAACGTGAGTTCGCTGAACCTGAACAGTCGTTCCACCGACTCCTCCTCTTTCAGGATGCCGTTCGCCTTCAGGACGCCCTCCACGAGGGGGTGGAGGGCCCTGTCGAGATACTTCGACGGCAAGGCGAACGTCTCCGACCCGTCGAGACCGTACTCGAGGGTCACCTTGGACTTCCGACGGCCTTCCGATACCGTCACTCGCTCTGCATCGTGCGGGTACTCCTCGACGGACTCGTCCGAGAGGAGGCCTTCGGCCCTGTAGACGAGCGTCCGCGTCGGCGTCGCGTACAGTTCGTCTTCACCGCCGAGACCGAGACGGGTGACGACGGCCTCCCCGCCGAGGGCGGACTGGACGATCTGCGGTTGACTCATAGATTCGTTGTCCCCGTGCCTATTGATAAATCCGCGGGTGATTCGCGGGAGAGTGATATGTGCTGACACGCCCTCCGGCGAGGACGGATGAGAAGCTTAAAGATACTCATCGCACAACGAGAGAGTGAGCCCGGGTGGCTTAGCTGGACATAGCGCCGCACTCATAGGGTTTCTGAGATTCGGTGCGGTAACGCCTTGGAAGCTTCCGCGTGCAATCGGGGCCCGCCGAGCCTCGAACCTGAGTCATGCGGAGATCGCGGGTTCGGAGCCCGCCCCGGGCACTTCCGAAGCCACCGTTTCCTCCGAGAACTACTGCTTCGAGCGATCCGTCTCTCGTCCGTTCGCGTCCGTCGATTTCTCGCTTCGTCTTCGCCGTTGAGTGACGCGTTCGGCCCTGCAGGATGCGCGTAGTACTACGTCGTCGGTCCCGGTCGTCGGCCGACGGTCGCCGATCACTCGATCCGATAGCGGCGCTTCCGTACTCGCCTCACGCTCGCCCGACGGCGACGGAGAGAGCCGTCGCTCCTCGGTCGAGACGCCAAAAGAAAGGAACGTCGAAGGCCGGAGGGAACTCCGGTAGTTAGCGGTCGTTAGTCGCGGCGGACTGCGAGCAGCGCCGCGGCGAGGAGTGCGACAACAGCGACGGCGATGCCGAAGCCGGGCGTACCGGTGCCCGTCTCTCCGCCGCCACCGTTACCGCCCTCGGCCGTGGTCGTCTCGCCGCCGGCCGTGGTCGTCGCGGCCGTGGTCGTCTGACCGCCGGCCGTCGTGGTCTCGGTCACCGTGGTCTCGGTCTCCGTACCTGCGGTGCCGGTTTCGGTCTGGTTCTGCTCTGCGCCGCCTTCGACGACGTTACCGTCGACCTCGAGGTTGTCCGCCTCGGGGTGGTTGCTGCTGACCGTGACGGTGAACGTGTCGTTGGCGCTCTGCTCGCTGAAGTCGAACGTTCCGCTGAACGTCCGGTTCTCCGTCACGTAGACGGTCGACGTCTTCAGGAAGCTCGGGCTCGTGTCGTCGCTGCTGCGGACACGCAGTTGGAGCTCCGTACCGGGTGCGAGGGTCGTCGTACCCTCTATCGTCTGGTTCGACGTCGCCGTCACGTTGACGGGTTCGTCCATGTTGTACTCAGCGGTGCTGAACTGGTAGTCGGATTCGACCGACTGCTCTTCGTCAGCGAGGCCGTCCTCGAGGACGGTGAAGTTGCCCGTGAGGGCTTCCTCGTCGTCGAGACGGTCGTTGACGACGGTGTCCTCGCTGGCGTTGAACTGACCGTCCTCGTTCTCATCGACGTACGCCGTCACCTGGGACGGGTTGTACGTGATGTAGTAGGTGTCGTTCTGGCTGTCAGCGATGACGTTGGAGTTCGAGTTGTTGAGCGCGAGCTGGAACGGTTCGCGGTTCGCACCAGCTTCGGTCTGCTCGACCGAGTAGTTGAACTGGGTCGCACCGTAGAACTGGCTACCCACTTCGTCGCTGTCCTGCGCTTCGAGGACGCCTTCCAGACCGGAGGCGTTCACCTGCTGGACGACGCGGTCGCCGAAGGCGATGTCCTGGGCCTGGGTGAGGTTGTTGTTCTGAGCCGCCTCGTAGAGCTCTTCCTTGTCGGAGAAGCTCTCACCCGAGGGGGCCGTCCACGTGTTCAGACTGCGCGTTTCGCGCTGTTCGAGGACGAGCGTCGCGACGTTCTGCGAACTGACGCTGGCGTCCTGACCCGAGCGGACCTCGAGGTCGTACTCGCCGTTGTCGAGCAGCGATTCGACGCCCGTGCCGATGGACGAGCTCGTGATTTCGTCGTCGTCGGACTCGACCGAGTAGACGTCGCTGGCATCGTCAGTCTCGCCGTTCTGGGCTGCCCACGTGTTGAAGTAGAGCCTGACGACGCCGTCGTCGTTACCGTCTTCGACGGTGACGTTGGAGACGAAGCCGACGTCTTCGCTACCGATGGTGACGGTCGCGTAGTCGGAGTTGCTCATCGTGATGTTCATCCCGACAACGTCACCGCGTGCGTCGGTGATGATGCTGTTCTCGAAGTTGGCCTGGCCTTCACCGGCCTCCGCGACGTTGATCGTCGAGGAGCTGTCGGTGACGCCGGAGTTGTTGTCGCGGGCTTCGACGGTGTAGTCGCCCGTGTCGACGTCGTTCAGGTCGAACTCGAAGTTGTACTCACCCTGACCGCTGAGGGTGGCACCGATTTCTTCGACTTCGTCGCCGTCACTGTCGAGGAGCGAGACTTCGATGGGGCGGTTACCCGCGTTGGCGGTGATCGTCCCTTCGATGCTGTCCTCGGTGGTGACGTTCTGGTCGTCGATAGTCATGTTGAAGCCGAGGTCGCGGACTTCGATGGCCGCGTTCGGGCTTCCCTGACCGATCGAGAAGTTGTACTGGTCGATTTCGCGGTTCGTCGTGTTGAACACGAAGACCTCGCTGTTTGCGCCGGTCGAACCGCTGAAGGCGTAGTTCGAGTCGTCGCCTTCGACTTCGACGTTGGTGTTCGTGCCGTTACCGAGGACCGCGACGTTCTCGCCCTGGTAGACGTTCGCGGGGTTAGAGACGCCGGTGTCCGAATTGATCGAGACGGTCGCGACCGTGACGCTGACGTTGTTGTCGTCGTCGAGGTCGCTCGCTCGGACGGGGTTACCCTCCGTGTCCGTGACCGAGTCAGGGACGTTGAGGGTAACGTCGCCGGTGTTCAGGTCGCTTCCGGTGTCGATGAGGACGCGACCGTCGGTCGTCTGCGTGAACGCAGAGTCGGACAGGCCGACGGCCTCATCTTCGACGTAGAGCGTCATTTCGGACGCGTTCTGGATCTCCTCGTTGAAGGAGACTTCCACGACGGTGTCCTGCACGCCGCTGGACGCGTCAGTGTCGTAGTGAGTCGCAGAGAGGAGGTCGGGCGAACCCGCCTGGCTACCGCTGCCGGCGTTCTGGACGGTGACGTTGGCGCTAGCCGAGCCGTCCGCGGCGGCGGAGTCGGTGAAGTTGAAGTCGAACGAGTCCGTGACGTCGGAGCTCACGGATTCAGCGGTCGCCGTAACCTCACCGGAGACGGTGATCGTCGCGTTGCTAGCGTTGACGCTACCGTCGTCCTCGATGGTCCACGTTCCGTCCGAGTTGGACGTGACGTTGAGGTCGGTACCGCCCGCGCTAGCGTTCACGTTGTCGACCGAACTAACGTTGAGGTTAGCGGGTGCGCTAGCGGAGAAGGTATCCGTAGAGTTGTCTGTGCTATAGTTGTCGAACGTTACCTCGAAGGTATGGGTCTGGGTCGAGCCTTCCTCGACTGTACTCGGAGAGACGGTTGCACTCCCAGTAGAGTCGACAGCAGCCGCAGACCCAGAGAGCGCGACGGTGCCCGCAAAGACGGAGAGCACCATCAGCGCTGCGAGGAATACTGCGCGGAACTTGTCTGTCTTGCTTGTCATAGTTAGGGGGTTTTCCTTGTCGGCGACACCTGCTTTCGTCCAGCCTGATTTCCCACTCGGCGCCCGGGTCACCGGACTCGGATGGAGTTACTCACGGATGTCACCATGGGCAGGGGTACATCAGAACAGCACACGTCTGTGTGGTAAATACTTTGTGTACTAACACAATCCCGATGATTCAAATGTCCTGAACAAGAACCATGATAAACTTACGGGCGTTAAAAATTTGACAGTAGGACGAGTACCCGTTAGATGCGTGTACACGCCGCCTTGGGTAGGGCGGCCCGCGAGAGCGGGTACGTGAGAACGCCACGCAAGCGCGCGTGGCGTGGCGTTCAGTCTCCGTTTTCGACGCCGGAACGAAACGCGGAGTCGTAGGTCCCTTCCGCGTACGTCGATCCTCGTCACGTCACGCGCACGCGATAGTCGTCCTATGTCGGAACGTCCTCCGCAAACCTGTCCCGGCGTCCGACGAATCGGTCCGCGTATGTTGTCTGTTCTCATACAGTAGCGCCGTTTCGCGCGCGCTCCGGCAGAACGGGCGACATAGGGGCCTTAAACGGTATTTAAACCCTGTATTAAGTAGTAATCAACTATATCACAGTTTGGTTAACTTCTCCTTTAACTTTATATCAGAGTAGTGTGAGGGAGAGATTGGACACACCACGACAGGGGGTGGGACGGGAGTCGCACTCGCCGGGGACGGCCCCGGTAGGCGGTCGGGTTCGCCCGACATCGACTCCCGGGGGAAGGCACGACCGTCCGCTGTCGCCTTGGGGTGTCGTCCGAACACAAATCATGAAGCTAAAACAGCTATTCACGGACGACTCGGCCGTTAGCCCCGTCATCGGGGTCATCCTGATGGTGGCTATCACGGTCATCCTCGCAGCAGTTATCGGCACATTCGTACTGAACCTCGGCGGAAGCGTCTCGGAGACGAGTCCGCAGGCGAGTTTCGGATTCGACTTCAGCGCCAACAACGTCACAATCACGCACGAGACGGGCGACTCGATCGAGGCTGCGCGCCTTGATACGAAAGGCCTGAGCAGTGAAAGTGGTGCAGACTGGGCGGGTGCGTACTCGGATTCCATCGGTGCTGGGGACTCCATCGAACTCAGTAACGGCGGCGCTTGGGCAGGCGAAACGATTCGTGTTGTCTGGACCTCTGAGAACGAGGAGACCTCTGCTACGCTGAGTAAGACGACTGCACCGAACTAATCCATGAAGATCACCGAACTCCTCTCCGACGATAACGCCGTGTCACCCGTGATCGGCGTTATTCTGATGGTGGCAATCACGGTCATCCTCGCGGCCGTTATCGGGACGTTCGTCCTGAACCTCGGCGGAAGCGTCTCGCAGACCGCTCCGCAGGCGTCGTTCGCGTTCGACTTCGAGAACGGGTCCAACGATAACGTGACCATCACTCACGAAACGGGTGACTCCATCAAGGCAGCCCGCCTCAATCTGACGGCTAGCAAAGCCGTTGACATCGCCACGGACAAGAGCAACCTTGGTGCTGGCGGTGGAAGTGCGGCTACCTCTCGGTCCTTCGTTGACAGTGACGCATACGGTGCTAGTGATACTATCAGTGCAGGTAGTACTCTCTATGCAGGCAACGCTAGTGACCTGAACGGTGAAGAGTTCCGCGTCGTCTGGGCCTCCGAAACCGGCGACTCCTCCGCGACGCTGTCCAAGTGGACGGCACCGGACAACTAACTCGCTAACCAACCATTTCTTCGATCGCAAAACCCCGTAGCGACGGCGTTCAGCGGTACTCGATTGGAACGTTACAGACGGCTCTCGACGGAATTCTACCGAGAGACCGTGTACGAAAAACGAATCGACGATTCAGACCGGTCGTCCGCTTCCGGACGTTCCGACGAGGTACGTTCCGAGGGTGAGAAGCGCCGTGGCCAACACGAGAACGTACGACGCCACGGGCGGCGTCCCCGAGAGTACGCCCGGGAGGAACCCGAGGACCCCGACGACCATCAGGACGACCCCGACGATGCTCTTCTTGCTGCTGAACAGTCCCATACCCGTCACGTGAGACGCGTCGAATATGGGTGTTGCGCTTTTCGGCGTCCTCAGGCGTGGGGCGACCACGTCCGTTCGCCCGCCTCCACCGCCACGTCGAGCCAGTTCTCCTCCGGCGGAAGCGGACAGGCGAACGTCTCGCTGAACGCGCAGAACGGGTTGTAGGCGACGTTGAAGTCCACCACGACCTCTCGGCCGTCCATCAGTTCGCCCTCGGGGTGGAGTTCGATGTACCGGCCGTTCTCGTACGTCTGCTGTCCCGTCGTCTTGTCGCGGAAGGGGACGAACAGCGTCCGGTCCTCGCTCGTCTCCTGTCGGTAGCCGTGGAGTTCGAGGTTCTCGCCGCGGAGGGAGAACTCGAACGTGACGACGCGGAGGTACCGCACCTCGTTTCCGGCCGTCGTCTCCATCGTCACCGGTTCGGGGTCGCCGTGGACGCGCGCCGTCGCGGAGACGCGGTACGCCGGGTCCGGGTCGAAGTAGTCGAGTCCGTCGAACTCCTCGCGCAGTTCCGGCGGGATGGGCGACTGCGGGTGCGAGCCGAAGAACTCGTCCTTCTCGGCGCGCTTCTCCCGGAGTTCCTCGACGTACTCGGCCGGCGCGTCCGTCGCGGCGTCTGCGTCCTCGCTCATAGCGTCCGGTACGGCGCGCGGACTGGTACACCTGACGATTCCGGCGGGCGCGGATACGTGCGGGGTGTGCGGGAGGCGTGCGCGGGTGACGCGAAGACGGACAGAAGGAAGTCTGGGACGAGGCCTCAGTCGTCGCGCTTCGCGGCGGTCAGCCGGTCGAACTGTTCGGTCGTCAGCGAGATGTCCGCCGCGGCGAGGTTCTCTTCGAGTTGGTCGGTCGTCCGCGCGCCGACGATGGGTGCGGTCACTTGCTCGTGGTGGAGTAACCACGCGAGACTGACCTGCCCCGGCGTCGCATCGACTTCCGCGGCGACGGCTTCCACGGCGTCTAAGGCGTCGAAGTTCTCCTCGGTGAGGTAGGAATCGACGAACTGCTGGTCGGTCGCCGCGCGGGAGTCCGCTGGCGGTTCCTCCCCGCGGGTGTACTTCCCGGTGAGAAAGCCGCCCGCGAGGGGGGACCACGGGACGACGCCGATGTCGTAGTCGGCGCACATTTCGAGGTAGTTGCCCTCTATCTCCCGGTTGACTGCGTTGTACCGCGGTTGCGCCAGCGAGAACGGCTCGTACCCACGCCTGTCCGCGAGTTCGTTCGCCTTCACCACCTTCCACGCGTTCGGTTCGAGCGTCGAAGTGCCGAGGTAGTTCACCTTCCCGTCGCGGACGAACGAATCGAGGGTGCGCATGAACTCCTCGACGGGCGTCTCGTCGTCCCAGCGGTGGGTGTACAACACGTCCACGTAGTCGGTTCCGAGTCGGTCGAGGATGCGGTCCGTCTGGCGGCGGAGGTGCTTGCGGTTCAGACCGCTTCCGTTGGCGTCCTCGCGGGTCGGCCAGTAAATCTTCGACGCGACGACGAACTCCTCTCTGTCGCGTTCAGCCAACCACTCGCCGATGTACGTCTCGCTTCGCCCTTCGCCGTACATGTCGGCGGTGTCGATGAAGTTGCCGCCGGCGGCGGCGTAGGCGTCGAGCAGTTCGTGGGCCCGTTCGCGCCCGACTTCGACGTTCCCCTCGTCGTCCGCCCGCCCGAACCGCCACGTTCCGAAGGCGAGTTCCGAAACCGACGTTCCGGTCCGTCCGAGAGACACCGTATCGAGAGACATGGTCGCAGAAAGGAGCGTCGGCGGCTAAAACGCCGCGATTCTCAGCGCGCGTGACCGTGACCGACGACGAGAGCGGCGACGTTCAACGCGAGCAACGTTCCGAACACCGTGACCTGTTCGCCTCGCAGTCCGCTGACCAAGAGGGGGAGATACAGAAACGGGAGCGTGACGGCCAGCCAGAACGCCAGAAATCGAATCGGCGCACCGATTATTTCGAGACCGGTCTGGAGCGTAGACGGCGACGTTTCGATGAGTTTGCCGAGAACGCCGACGCGTTCGTCGTGGGCGGGGGCCGAAGAGTTCGACATACGTTGGGACACACCTACTCGATTACAGCACGTCCGGGAACATATAGCCGACCGAGTGTTAAGACTCGTTTACAATCGTTCCTTAGTGAAACTCACGAAAACCTAACTTTTCCAAACCCATCGAGTGGAGTCGAGACGTTTCATAGGGGCCTCTCGACGCGTCTTCACGATTAACGAGCGGTATATCGTGACAGTATTTCGTTCCGGGGGGTGAGCGCCGAGATATTGTCTCGGCGGGCGCGTCGTCGAAGCGCCTCGCACGGATGACGAAAGACGTAATCGACCTGGCAGAGAGTGCAGAGACGATACGATGCCACAGGTACACGTCGTCAGTTGCGGCGGCACTATCGCGAGCGAACCGAGCGAAGACGGGGCGGCCCCGGCGAAGGCGGGGGACGAACTCGTGGAGGCCGTTCCGGAGGTGTCGACGCACGCGGACCTCCGCGTGACCGACGTGGGCTCTCGACCCGGATTCGACATGGACTTCGGCGTCGTCGGGCGGGCGGCGGACGCGGCCGTCGAAGCGGTTTCCGAGGGGGCCGACGGCGTCGTCGTCACCCACGGGACGGACACGCTGGCGGACACGGCGTACGCGCTGGACCTCGTCACGGAACTCGACGTTCCGGTCGTCGTCACCGGCTCTCAGCGCCGGTTCGATGAACCCGGTTCCGACGCCCCTTCGAACCTCCTGACGGCGGTGCGCGCGGCGGCGGACGACCGGTTCGACGGCGGCGTGTACGTCGCCTTCGACGGCGAACTCCTCGCGGCCCGCGACGCGGTGAAGACGCACACGAACGCGCTCAACACCTTCCGAGCGCCCGGAAAGGGACCCGTCGCGTCGTTCACGAGACGGTCCGTCCGCGTTCACCGCGACCCCGGTTCGGCCGCCTCCGAGACGTCGCTCCCGCGCGACGCCCTCTCCGAGGCGGACGCCGTCGACGTACCCGTCGTCCACTCGGGGACCGGCGTGGACGGCCGGTGGCTCACCCGGGCGGTCGAGGCGGGGGCCGACGGCGTCGTCGTCGAGGGGACGGGACTCGGGAACACCACGAGCGGACTCGGCGACGCCATCCGCGACGCACTCGACTCGGTGCCGGTCGTCGTCTCGACGCGGTGTCACGCCGGGCCGACCGAAGCCGTCTACGGAACCGGCGGCGGGGGCGTGACGCTCCGCGAGCACGGAATCGCCTACGCGGGCGACCTCTCGACGGCGAAGACCCGGGTAAAACTCGTTCTCACGTTGGCCGCCGTGGACGGACGGGACGACGCCGACGAGCGACGTTCGTCGGCCCGCCGAACCGTGGCTGACGACGTCGCCGCCGCCTTCGAGTAACCCGCCCGGGAGCCCCCGAGACCGTTCACCGCGGGTTTTTGGTCCCCCGGAAATAGTGTCGAACACCATGTCCGAGGCAGACGCCCTGACAGACCGCCGGGTCGACAGCAACCTCTTTATCACCGTCTCCGGTCCGCCGGGATGCGGCGCGACGACGCTGTGCGAGGGGCTCTCGACTGCGCTCGACTGCGGATTCGTCTCGGGCGGCGACATCTTCCGGACGCTGGCCGAGGAGCGCGACATGAGCCTCTCGCAACTCATCGCGAAGACGGACGAGTCCGACGAGATAGACCGCGCCTTGGACCGCCGCCTCCGGACGATAGCCGAGAAGTGGGGCGCGGCGAACAAGGCGTTCATCCTCGAATCTCGCCTCGCAGGGTGGCTCGCGGGCAACCGCGCCGACCTCAGAATCTGGCTCGACGCGCCGGAGGAAGTCCGCGTCGACAGGACGCGGGACCGCGAGGAGATGGAAGCCGAGATGCGCGTCCGCGAGGTGAGCGAGGCGGGGCGCTACGAGTCGTACTACGGCATCGACGTCTCCGACCAGTCGTTCTACGACCTGACGCTCAACACGGCCCGGTGGAGTCCCGAGGCGCTCTTAGAGGTAGTCCTCGCGGCCGTCGAGGAGTACGACCCCGAGACCGACGAGGGCGCGTTCCACACCGACGACGTCGACGTGTAACTTTTTGGGCGTCGCCGCCTCCGCGGTGGTATGGCCGACCTCAACCCGGTCGCGAAGCGAATCCACAACGTCTCGCCGAAGCCCGTCCGCCTGACGCTTTCCGACGGCACGTCGGCGATTTACCGCATGCACAGCACGGAGTTCTTCCAACTGGAGTTTCAGGCCGAGGGCGAACGCGTCGACGACCGTGCCGACTACCGACTGATAACGACCGAGGACAACGAGTCCGTCATCCTCGGCCGGAAGGGACCCGACGACGGCGAGTGGTCGATGGTCGGCGAGGTGACGGAGGCGGCGCGCGCCGACGCAGCCGAGAACTGAGAGAGCGGCCGGTCGAGCGGCGATTACTCCCTCGTTCTGGACTCCGACCCGCCGAGGCGACGGCGGAGGCGCGGCAGTTCCGCGCGGATGGCGTTTCGCTTCAGCAGCGCGAACCCGCCGAAGATGACGACGAACCCGACGAGCGTGTGGACCGTCGGCAGTTCGCCGAGGAACGCCCACCCCGCGAGCGCCGCGAACACCGGCGCGACGTAGGAGACGAGGTTTATCTCGATGGGACCGAGGCGGTCCAACAGGTCGAAGTAGACGAGGAACCCGAGCGCACTCGCCACGACGGAGAGGTAGCCGAGGGCGGCGAACGCCTCGAACGACCAGACGACGTCGCCGAACGACTCGCCGAGGCCGGCGCTAATCGCGTGCATGAGGAGCGCACCGCCGACCATCGACCACGCTTCCATCGTCTCGATGGGCATCGCCGAGTCGATGCGGCGCGTGAGAACCGACCCGAGGGCGAAGCAGGCCGCGGCGGCGAAGATGAGTAACTTGGCGACTGCGCCCCCCGCGAGCAGGTTGTTCGGGTCCGGGTTCGAGAGGACGACGACGCCGACGAGTCCGAGCACCATGCCGACGACGCCGAGGAGCGTCAGGCGTTCGTCCGGGAGGAACGCCCGCGCGAACCCCGTCGTCAGCAGGGGACTCAGGCTGACGATGACGGCGGCGGCGGCGCTCGTCACCGCCGGGTCGAGTTCCCCGACGAACAGAAGCGCGTGGTACCCCGCGATGAGAAGCGTCGAACCGACGGCGACGACGGTCCACTCGTCGCGTCCCCGCGGTAGCGGGTGGTCCGTCGCGTAGGCGGCGTACGCTAACATCAGGACGCCCGCGATGTCGTAACGGATCGCCGCGAACAGGACCGGCGGGATGTACTTCAACCCCGCCTTGATGGCCATGAACGCCGCGCCCCACGCCGCCGCGAGGAGGAAGAACAGGATGGCGTTTCTGTACCGTGTCACATCGGTTCTGCGTCGTCTCGGAGCCTGAAAGTTTCGCTTCGAACCATCTCCGGACTGTAGTTCCACCCCAGTTTCCCTCGTCAATCACCGGCAGTCAGTTGATGTTCCTCGTCTCGTCATGACATCCCGTGCCACAGTAGGCATACGTACGCTATCGAGCGGTTTCGGCGTATGCGTTCCGATCGGAGGGGGCGAATCCGGGATATGCTTAAGTCGCCTGACCGGCTACGAAGGGTATGGCCGTTCACGGCCGGTCAACACTCCGCGACCTGTTCGACGACTCTCCGACCCCGCACATCGCGCATCCCCCGCGCACACATCATCGCCACTTCTACGTCGCCACCGACGGGTCTTATCGTCCCGACGGCGGCGGCCTCGGGGTCGTCATAGAGGCGCGCGACGGAACGAGGGTGGCCCGCATCGCATCGACCGATGCGGCCCCCGACAACAACGTCGCAGAGTACCGAGCGCTCCACCTCGGACTCGACGTACTCGCGGCGAGAGCGCCGCCGAACGCCCGCGTCGGCGTCCTCGTGGACCACGACGACCTCGCCGAGAACGTGAACACCGAGGTGCTCGCCGCCGACCCCGAGTGGAAGGCGGGGCACCCGCGGTCGGTCCCCCGCGGGAGCGAGCACCACTGGCGCGGGATTCGCGCCCGCATCGCCGGATTCGGCGAACTCCGTGCGGCGCGCATCGACGGGCGGGAGAACCCGGCCCACCCCCTCGCCAACGCGCCCGGCGAGTACGCGCACGTCAACTACAAGGCCGACAGGTGCGTCCTCCCCGAACCGCTATCGGGCGAGACGGCCGAGGCCGACGACCCGCAGTTCCCCCCGCCGTCGCGGTTCGAGAGTCGCGCGAGCGACTGACGGCGAAAGAGAAGATTGACAATACCCCTTCTCTAGTCCGTTCTCGTGCCGTCTGAAGCCACTCGCGCGCCCTCGGGAACCGTCTCGTGGCGCACGACTCTCGGTGCGGTCGTCCACGCACGCGCTCAGAGACTCGTCGCCGTCTTCGCCCTCACGACCATCGCCGTCACGGCGGTGTTCGTCCTGACGGGGTTCGACCTCCAGACGCTTCTCCCGGCGGCGTTCGGACCGGTCGAAGTGTCGCCGCTCGCCCAACAGGTCGAGTACAACCGCCTCGCCGTCGAAATCGCTATCCTCGTCGGCGTCGTCGCCGCGGCGCTTTTCGTCGCACCGCATCTCGTCCGCCACGAGGCGGTCGAGTTCTCCCGCGCCCGGAGACCCCTCGCCGTCGCCGCAGTCGGGTTCGTCGCGGGCACCGCCGCCGGCAGAACGCTCGTCCTCCCGGCGATGTTCGAGTTGTTCGCCGACAGCCTCGTCGATATCGACGCCGCCGTCGGTCCGTACTGGGTGACGGAACTCGGCCTGTTCTTCCCCGTCACCCTCGGCGTGGCGGCGGCGTTCCCGGCCCTCTTGGTCGGGGCGGTTCGGGCGGGTCTGCTCCCGCGCCTCACCACCGCCCGCCACCGGACGTTCGCGGCGGTTCCGTTCCTCGTCTTCTCGGCGACGCACGCGCCGCCGACGCCCACCACGTTCGTCCTCTACGCCGCGCCCCTGTTCGCGGGACTCGGCGTCGGCGTCGCGTGGTTGGAGTTCGCGGACTCGCCGACGGTCGGTCGCTACGGCGAGGAGTAGTCTACCTTCCCTTCCTCCTCTCGCATCTCTATCCAGTAGACGCGGGCGGAGGGGATGTGCAGGTAACGGCCGTCGTCGAGTCTGAGGCGAACGCCGTGGACCTTTCCGGATTCGGATATCTGGTCGGCGTCGACGTTCACCTCGGCTCTCCCGTCCGGGTCCTCCGGGTCTTCGTAGGCTATCTTCGCCATAGCCTCTCTAGCACGTACGGCGGGATAAGGCCACTACGTGACACGAATGCGACGGGTGCGGCCGTCCCGCCCCAAGGGTTACCCGCGTCTCGCCGGTACGTCGCGTATGGGAACCGACGGAGGCCGTACGCCGGACGACCGGTCGAACAACGCGCACACGCCGCCCGACTCGACGGCGAGTGACGAGACGTACGCCACGAACGAGGAGGGACAGCCGAGAATGACCAACCGGTCCCGCGGGGGCGAACGCGTCACCGACGCCGATAGCCCAGGCGCGGGAACGGCCGCGTTGCTCATCCTCGCGGGCGTCATCCTGTTCGTCTTCCCGGAACCGGTAACCTCCATGGCCGGAGTCGTCCTCATCGTCGCCGGGATACTGCTGTGGGGCGTCGAACGGTTCGCATAACCACCTTTTCCCGAGAGATGCTCCGAGTAGAGATTGCGGAGTAGAGCGCGCCTGTGGGCGTCTGCTTCCCTTCGTTCTCTTTCTCTACACAGACTGTGCGGTCTTCCGGTGCCAAGCGACCAAGACGAGTCCGACCCCGAAAACGAGGGCGTAAAATACGTACCCCAATACTGCAGGATAGTAACCGACATTACTGACATCTTGGAGTGAAAGCAGTGGCGTGCCTCTGTAAAGCAGAGAGGCGACGCCAACCGATCCGATACTACAGGCGATCAACCCATAGCGCTCTATGGATTCCATGCCGTCACTTAGCGACGCTTCGCCTTGAACGATTCGCGGCCCCGTCTGTGTCGGCTGTTTCGGGTATACTCCGGATGAAGAAACCGTCGTACGAGCGACTTTACAACGGAGTCTCGCGTCACCGACGGACGAAAAAGTCGGTCGGTCAGTTACGCTCCGACTACTCGTTCTGGGCGTCCACCACGGCGACGGCGCCGAGGTTGACGATGTCCTTCACCTCGTCGCCGCGTTGGAGGACGTGGACGGGCTTGTCCATGCCGACGAGCATCGGGCCGATGGCCTCCGCGCCGCCGAGGCGTTGGAGGAGTTTGTAGCCGATGTTGCCCGCTTCGAGGTTCGGGAACACGAGGACGTTCGCCGGGTCTTCGAGGTCCGAGAACTCGTAGGTCCCTTCGAGGATGTCCTCGACGACGGCGGTGTCGGCCTGCATCTCGCCGTCCACCTGGAAGTCCACCTCGGGGTCGTCGTGCATGAGTTTCACCGCGTCGCGCGGTTTCTTCGTCCCCTCGTTGGTGACGCTCCCGAAGTTCGAGTACGACAGCATCGCCGCGCGCGGTTCGACGTTGAACCGGCGGGCGAGGTCGGCGGTGTGCTTCGTCACCTCGGCCAACGTCTCCGCGTCGGGGTCGAGGTTCACCGTCGTGTCGGCGCAGAAGATGACGCGGTTCTTGAACGTCAAGAGGTACACCCCGGCCGCGTAGTTCGCCTCCGGCGCGGTGCCGATGACCTGCAACGGCGGGCGAAGCGCCGAGGGGTAGTGGTGCGTCAGGCCGGTGAGCATCGCGTCGGCGTCGCCCTCCTCGACCATCACGCTGGCGAAGTAGTTGGTGTCGTTGCGGATCCACTCGTTGGCCTCGTTCTTCGTCAGGCCCTTGCGCCGCCGGAGTTCGTACAGGCGGTCGGCGTAGTGGTCCCAGTCGCCGCTCTTGGGGTCCACGACGTTCGGGTCGAAGTCCAGACCGAGGTCCGTGGCGATGGCGGTGATGCTGTCCTCGTCGCCGACGAGGATTGGTTCCGCGATACCTTGATCCTGCATCTGGTACGCCGCCCGCACCATCTTCTCGTCTGTGCCCTCCGCGAGGGCGACGCGCTTGGGGTCGGATTTGGCCTTGTTGAGGACGACGCGCATCATCTCGCGGGACTTCCCGAGGCGCGCCTCCAGACGTTCCTCGTACGCCTGCATGTCGAGGTCGGTCCGCGCGGACCCGCTGTTTATCGCCGCCCGCGCGACGGCGGGCGCGACTTTGAACAGGACCCGGGGGTCGAGCGGTTTCGGGATGACGTAGTCGGGGCCGAACTGAAGCGGTTGGTCGCCGTAGGCCTTCACGACGGCGTCCGGTACGTCCTGCTTAGCCAAGTCGGCGAGAGCGTGCGCCGCCGCGCGCTTCATCTCCTCGTTTATCTCCGTCGCGCGCGCGTCCAACGCGCCGCGGAAGATGAACGGGAACCCGAGCACGTTGTTCACCTGATTCGGGTAGTCCGAGCGACCCGTCGCCATGATGACCGTGTCGTCTCTGGCCTCCTTGGCCTCCTCGTAGCCGATTTCGGGGTCCGGGTTCGCCATCGCGAAGATGATGGGGTCCTCCGCCATCGACCGCACCATGTCCTGCGAGACGATGCCGCCGACGGAGAGACCGACGAACACGTCCGCTCCCTCCATCGCCTCCGCGAGTGTGTCCGCCTCGACGTCGTTTGCGAACTCCCGCTTGTACTCGTTGACGTCGTCGCGGTCCGTCGTGATGACGCCGTCGGAGTCGCACATCACGATGTTCTCCTTTCGCGCGCCGAGGGAGACGTAGAACCGCGCGCTGGCGATGGCGGACGCGCCCGCCCCCGAGAAGACTATCTGGAGGTCCTCGATGTCTTTCTCCACGATGTCGGCGGCGTTGATGAGTGCCGCCCCGGAGATGATGGCCGTCCCGTGTTGGTCGTCGTGGAACACCGGAATCGACACCCGTTCGCGGAGTTGCTCCTCTATCTCGAAGCACTCGGGGGCCTTGATGTCCTCCAAGTTGATGCCGCCGAACGTCGGTTCCATCGCCGCGGTGGCGTCGACGAACTCGTCTACCTCGCTGAGGTCGAGTTCGATGTCGAACACGTCGATGTCGGCGAACCGCTTGAAGAGGACGCCCTTCCCCTCCATGACGGGCTTCGACGCCTGCGCGCCGATGTCGCCGAGTCCGAGCACCGCCGACCCGTTGGAGACGACGCCGACGAGGTTGCCCTTGGCGGTGTACTCGTACGCCTTCTCGGGGTCCTCGTCGATGTCGCGACACGGCGCGGCGACACCCGGCGAGTACGCGAGACTCAGGTCGCGTTGGGTGTTCGTCGGCTTGGTCGTCGAAATCTCTATCTTCCCCGGCGGGTCCTCGCGGTGATACTCCCGCGCGTCGTCGTCGAGTCCCATGCATTAGGGCCACCGCGGGAGGCGTCAAAAATGTACCGTACTGTCGAACTCCATTTCGACAGACGACGAAAATAAACTCGAAACCGAGTTACTCCTCGGGGGCGAGAATCGCGTGGCGTTCGACGGAGAACTCGCCGTCAGCCGACTCGACGGTCCGCGTGGGCCACTCGCCCGTCTCGGTCAGCAGTTCTGTGCTGTCTTCGGTCACGAGAACCGTGTCCTCGGACTTTGCGCCCCGCACGGTCGGGTTGTAGGCGTACGCCATCGGCGCGTGGACCGGCCGGTCCTCGTTCGGGGAGGCGAACCACTCCCGTCCGGCGAATCCGGCCGCCCCGCCTTGGTGGTGGTTCCGCCACTCGCCGGGTTCGCCGGCGTCCTCGTAGGCGGCGGCGATGGCGTCGAACACGTCCGCGGCGGTGCCGCCCTCTCGGGCCGCCTCCCGCGTCGCGCCGAGGGCCGTCGCCTCCACGCGCATCGATTTCTCGTGGCGGTCTTGTAGCCACGAGGGCGGGTCGAACGCGACGGTTCGGGTGGTGCTGGCGTAGAGGCCGCCGCGTTCGGCCGTCACCGACAGGAGGGCGTAGTCGCCGAGTTCCGCGAACGTCGGCGTGTAGTGGCGGTACGACTGCGCTCGTTCGGCCCCGCCGACGAGGACGACGGGCGCGTTGGCGTTCCGGGTGGCGAGCGAGATGCGGAGGCCCGCGGCGACTTCGTGTTCGGTGTCGCCGGGTTCTATCTCGCGGGCGACCCGTTCGACGGCCGACGCCACGTCCCGGCCGAGTTCGCGGTAGCGTTCCGCGTCGGTCTTAGAGAGCGGTTGTCGCAGTTCCGTCGCGTCGAGGGCGTCGAACCCCGGCACGTCGAAGTCCGCGGCGGCGCGGCCCTCCGTGCGTTCGGCGACGGCCTCCGAGAGCGACGATTCGTACCACGCCGCGGACTCGACGTCGAACGCGGCGGGGAGTTCCTCGTCCCGGAGACGGTCGGCTTCGATGTTGTCGGTGACGACGCGCCACCCCTCGTCTCGGTCGTACCCGGCGGCGGCGACGCCGACGTCCGCGTGGTGGTCCACGACGTTGCTCCCGCCCGTGAGCCACGAGAAGGAGTTCGGCCGGGCGAACCAGACGGCGTCGAGTCCCTCCCGGTCGAGGTACTCGTCGAGGCGTTCGCGGCGGTCGGTGAGGTGCATCTCGACCCGTTCGGGGTCGTCGTCGGTCATGCGTTGGCGTTTCGACGCCGGGCCTTCAAACGTGTCGGTGCGACGGGGTCGTCGCCGTCGTCTCCGCGTCGGTGTGGCGGGGGTCGCCGAAATAGTTCGCCCGGCGAAAGGTAGAGCGATTCAAGTGTCCGCGACACGGAACTGGCGGTATGAACACCCGCCTTCGCCGTCTCGTGGCCGCTTCGTTCGTCCTCACGGGGATACTGATGGTGCTCGGGGTGTACACGGCGGCCGCCGGGGCCGGACTCACCTGCGCCGGTCGGTGGCCGTTCTGCGACGGCTTCCTCGGCCTGTTCCCGGCCAACTGGAGCAGTTTCATCGAGTGGTTCCACCGCCTCGTCGCGATGGTGACCGGCTTCCTCGTCCTCGGGACGACGCTTCTGGCGTGGCGCGAGGGGGCCGCCCGGCGGATTCGCGTCTCGCTCGCCGTCTCGACTATCCTCTTGCCCTCGCAGATAATCCTCGGGGCGCTGACCGTCACGACCTACCAGTGGGTGATTCTGACGGCCCACTTCCTCACCGCCTCGATAATCTTCACCGGCGTCGCCCTCGCCGCCGCGTGGGCGTTCGAGACGGCCGACCCGACCAGAGTCCGGACGGCCGTCACCGTCGCCGCGGCGGGCCTCCTCGTCATGGTGGTCGCGACGCCGCACGCGTTCGTCCCGTTCGGCGCGAACGTCCAAGCGGTGTACTACGGGGTCGGTCTCGCGGCGTACGCCGCCCTCCTCGCCGCCACCGTCTGGACCGCCGACGCCGTCGAGGACGGCCTTCGTTCCCGTCTCCGACTGACGACCGGTGCCGCGGCCGTCCTCACCGTCTCGTTGCTCGTCCTCGGGCGGCAGGTGTACGGCGGCGGGCTAGAGTACGTTTCGCTCGCGGGCACGGCCATCGCGTTCGGCCTCGCCGCCGCGGCGGCGTGGCTTCTCTACGACCGGACGCGGGCGGGGCGCGTCCGCGGCGTCCCCGGCGGAAGCGACTGAGGCAGCGAACGTCGCCGTCGCGGCGACAAGTTGCGTAATTATCCAAGTTTCTCGCGTATTCTGAAACGTACGAATCACCGAACGTCGCTCTTGTTCGGGTTCCGAGTTTTCAGAATCGAAGGGGTGTTATACCTCGGTCGGTTACCGAACACTGTCATGGATAGACGTACGTATCTCAAGACCGGTACCGGTGCCGTCGTCGGCACGCTTCTGGCCGGTTGTACCGGCGGCGGTAGCGGAGGCGGCGAAGGTGAAACGACCGAAGGGGCCGGCGAGGAGACGACGGGCGCCGAAACGACGGCGGGCGAAGAGACGACGACGGGCGAGTCCGAATCGCTCCCCGAGACGGTCGTCATCGGGTCGGACATCCCGTACCGCCCGTTCGAGTACGAGACCACGTCCGGCGAACTGACCGGGTTCGACGTGGACATCGCCAAGGCCATCTTCGAGGGCGAACTCGGCATCGGCTACGAGTTCAAGCCGACGAGTTTCGACTCCATCATCCCCTCGCTGAACAACAACAACTTCCGCATCATCATGTCCGCGATGACCATCAACGAGGAACGCGCGAAGAAGGTGGACTTCTCGGACCCCTACTTCACGGCGTACCAGACGGTCATCGTCCGGAAGGACAGCGACATCACCTCGAAGGAGGACCTCAAGGGGAAGAACGTCGGCGTCCAGAAGGGGACGACCGGCGCCAGCGCCGCCGAGGGACTCAAAGAGGAGTTCGGCGGCGACCTGACCCTCAAGAAGTTCGACCAGATTCCGGGGGCGTTCCAAGCGCTCATGAACGGACAGGTCGACGCCGTCGTCAACGACAACACGGTCAACGCCGAGTTCGTCAACGGAAAGGGCGAGGGGAAGGTCCGCTTCCTCGAAGGCGAGGGTGAGGCCGCCGAGCAAGGCAAGGACGCCCCGCCGTACCTCACGCTGACCGTCGAGGAGTACGGTATCGCCTTCCGCAAGGACGACGACGAGTTCCGCAAGAAGGTCAACGAGGCCCTCGCCGCCATCAGAGAGAGCGGCAAGTACGACGAGATCTACTCGCAGTACTTCCAAGGCTGAGCCTCTACCCTTCTCTTTAACACCGCACGACGCAATCTGAACCAACAATGGCTGATTCATACTCGGGCGCCGCGTCCGACGCGGAAGGGGGCAGAGGGGGGCCGGCGTACTTCGACGACACGACGCTGAAGTACCTCGGGGCCGGACTGGCGAGTCTGTTCGCACTCGGCGTCGTCCTTCTCGTCCTCTACATCCTCACGACGCAGGTGGACTTCGGCCTGATCGGGACGATTCTGCCGCAGTTCATCGACGCGTACTTCCTGGTGCTCGGCATCGTCGTCACGTCGAGCATCCTCTCGGTGTCCTCCGGCGTGTTCGTCGGACTCGCGCGCGTCTCGAAGACCAGAATCACGAACGGCATCTCGGGGGCGTACGTCCAGTTCTTCCGGGGGACGCCGCTCCTGTTCCAGATATTCGTCATCTACTTCGGCATCCCCGCGCTGTGGCCGGGGTCGTTCCCCTTCTCGAACTGGGGGATTCCGACGGCCGTCATCGCGCTCACCCTCAACCACGCGGCGTACGTCGGCGAGGCGGTTCGCGGCGGCATCAACGCCGTCCCGGACGGGCAGATGGAGGCGGCGCGTTCGCTCGGGATGGGCTACGTGCAGGCGATGCGCGAAGTCGTCATCCCGCAGGCGTGGCGCAACGCCCTCGCCGCCGTCGGGAACGACCAGGTCATCCTCGTGAAGGACACCTCCCTTCTGACCGTCATCGCCATCCCCGAACTGATGCAGCAGTTCCGCGACGTAAACAGCGCGACGTTCGACCCGTGGACGCCGTTGCTCCTCGTCGCCGTCGCGTACCTCTCCATCACGATTCCGATGGGCAAACTCGTGACCTACCTCGAAGACCGCTCCGACTGGGGAGGTGAGCGCCGATGAGCGCGCCCCTGCTGGAGTTCGACGGCGTGGACAAGTTCTTCGGCGAGACGCACGTCCTCAAGGACGTCTCCTTGGACGTCGAGGACGGCGAGGTGTGCGTGGTCGTCGGCCCCTCGGGGTCGGGGAAGTCCACGCTGCTTCGCTGCGCGAACCGACTCGAAGAGATACAGGGCGGCGAGATTCGCCTGGACGGTCAGTCCATCTCCGACCCGGACGCGGACATCAACCGACTCCGCCAGCGCATCGGGATGGTGTTCCAGTCGTTCAACCTGTTCCCGCACAAGACGGCCATCGAGAACGTCACGCTCGCGCCGGAGAAAGTCCGCGGCGTGAGCGAGGCGGAGGCGCGGGAACGCGCGGAGTCGCTCTTAGACCGGGTGGGACTCGCGGACCAAGCGAACTCCTACCCGAACCAACTCTCCGGCGGGCAGCAACAACGCGTCGCCATCGCACGCGCCCTCGCGATGGACCCGCGCGTCATGCTGTTCGACGAGGTGACGAGCGCACTCGACCCCGAACTCGTCGGCGAAGTGCTCGGCGTCATGCGCTCTCTCGCCGAGGAGGGGATGACGATGATGGTCGTCACCCACGAGATGGGCTTCGCCCGCCAGGTGGGCGACCGAATCGTCCTCATGGCCGACGGGAAAATCGTCGAGACGGGCGAACCGACGCAGTTCTTCGAGAACCCCGAGACCGACCGCGGCAAGCGGTTCCTCTCGAAACTCCTGTAACCGAGCGGACCGGTCGGCTCCCTATCCTTCATCGTTTTTTCGGCGCAGACGCCACCGCTATCCCCTCTGAGCACGTAATTCGCCACATGAGTGCAATGGAACGAAACCCGAACGCGGCCGGCGACGAAGAGCGCCGAACAGCCCGAAAGGGCGTGCTCTTCTGCCCCGACTGCGGTCGAATCGCCTCGCCCGACCGGTGGGAGTGGAACCACGGCGACGACGTCGAAACGCTCGACTGTCCGAACTGCGGAACCACCCTCACGACCCGTCCGCGCGCGCTCGCGTGACCGCCGAACCTCCGACCTAGTTTTTCGACGCCGCGAGAAGCGAACGTACGATACCGACCCGCGTCGGCGACGCGCCGCGTCGGGCGGGAGAAAACGTGCCGCTCAGAAGTCCGTCAGGCTGAACTGTCCGTCGTCCTCGTCGGCCGCCTCGTCTTCGTCGCCGTCGGACGCGTCCCTGTCGAGTACGTCGTCCGTCGCGTCGTCGCCCTCGTCGGCGTCGTCCGCCGAGTCGTCGTCTCGGTCCGGAACGCCGCCGGAGAAGGCGTCGCCCGCGTGGTCCTCGATGGCCTCGTCGCGGAGTTCTCGGGCGTCTTCGACGATGGACTGGACCTTGTTCGTCGTCTCGCCGCTTCCGGTGACGTAGGAGACGGCCGACTCGTCGAGGTCGTAGTGGGCGGCCATCGCCACGGTCAACTCCCGCGGCTTGCAGTGGTGGGTCATCGCCGAGAGGAACGGCAACACGTCGCGCCGCGCGGCGGCCATGCTGAACCCGCCGGATTCGGCTATCTTCCGCACCACGTCGTCGCGGGTCTTGTTCCGCGTCGAACGGTAGGGCGCGCCGCCGTACCGCGTCCACCCGCCGCGGGTTCGGTCCCGCGAGGCGGCGACGCCGGCGGCGAGGTTGTCCGTCGCGTACCGCCAGTAGGAGTACTCCTGCGACGCCCGGACGCGCCCCAACCACACGTCGGCGTTGGCGAGGAACTCGTAGGCGCGGGCGAGTTCGTCGGGTTCGTAGACGATTGACACCTTGTCCTCGACCCACTTCGTGAGGTCGTCCGGCGTCTCGTCCACCGAGTACGCCGACTGGAGGGCGTCGCGGGCCGAGTCCTCCTTGAGGACGGCGTCGAGGAACTCGAAGAGGCCGACCGCCTTGTCTCGGGACCCGGTCACCACGTCCTCGACTGTCAGACGCTCCTTCCCGTCGGCGGCCGCCTGCAGGTCGTTGATGGCCGACCGGAGGTCGCCCTTGTTCACTTCCGCGAGGTGGTCGAGGGCCTCGGAGTCGAACTCGATGCCCTCCTTGCGGAGGATGTCCCGGAGGACGGGGACGATGGACCGCGAGGACACGTCGCGGAACTCTATCTCCTGGGCGGCGTTCCGCAACCCGTTCGACATGTCGTAGTACTCGTTCGCGATGAGGACGATGGGCTGGTTCGACTTCTTGACGAGTTTGGTGATGGCCCCCGCGCCGCCCCTGTCGTAGTTACCGTGGATGTTGTCCGCCTCGTCCAAGATGACGAGTTGGCGACCCTCGTCCGTGCCCGTCGAGTCGCCGGAACTCGACCCCGCGAGCGTCGTGTTCATCGCGGCGCGACCGGCGAATCGCTCGATGACGTCCGCCGTCCGCTGGTCCGAAGCGTTCAGTTCGACAGACTCCCACCCCATGTCGTTGGCGAGTGCGTGCGCCGCGGACGTCTTGCCGACGCCGGGCGCGCCGTGGAGGACGACGGCCTCCCGGTGGTCGTCCCACGTCTTCGCCCACTCCTCGAACGCGTCGCGGGCCTTGTTGTTCCCGCGGACCTCCGCCAACGTCGAGGGGCGGTACTTCTCCGTCCAGTCGCTCATTATCGACAGAAAGCGCGAGGCGCGTTTAGTGGTTGCGGAGGCCGGTCGCCTACGACGAATCGACGTTCAGTTCGGCGAACGCCCCGTCCTCGCTCACGTCCGTCGGAGCCCGGTTGACCAGTTCGCGCACGACGAACGCCTCGTAGTGTTGGGTCTCGCAGTACTCGCACGGCGTCATACGCGAACACCCGCGTGTTCGATTCGTCGTGCTCGAGCGTCCCGCCGCCAGCGTCTTCGAGCCGAGCGATTCCGACCGGACCGGCGTCCTTCAGGACGATGACGTGGTGGCGAACGGTAGCCTCGACCTTCTCCTCGCCCCGTCGCGTCAGTTCCTCGTGATTTATCACAGCGGCTTTCACCGCTTGGATCCAAGGGCGGGCACCGATGAGTCCCGCGGACGCCCAGTACGACATCGGCGGGATGTCGTGTTCGTTCTGCGCCGAGAGCATCCGCAAGGCGTACGAACGGACGGAGGGCGTCGAGGAGGTGAACGTCAGCCTCGCTCACGAAGAGGTTCGAGTCCGGTACGATAGCGGCGCGCTGGGCGAGGTCGAACTGAAGGACACGCTCCGTGACCTCGGCTACACTATCCGCGACCCGGACAAGCAGAAACGGTTCGAGGAACAGCAGAGAGAAGTCGAAGAGGCCGCCCGGCGACTGACGCTCGCGGGCGCGGCGGCCCTCGTGACCGTCGGGCTGATGCTGTTCATGATTCTCGTCCGCGGGACGTTCGAGTCGGGGGCGCTGTGGATGGACCTCGCGACGCTGAGTCTCGCAGTGGGGACGATGTTCGGCCCCGGACGCTACATCGCCGCGAAGGCCTACAACAGCCTTCGACGCCGCATCTTCAACCAGCACGTTCTCCTCGAAGCCGGCGCGTTCGCCGGTCTGATCGGGGGGGTCCTCGGGCTGTTCGTCTTCCCCGGGTTCCCGACGGTCCACTTCTTCGCCGTCTCGGTGTTCATCACGGCGTATCACATCCTCTCTGAGTACACCAGCCTCATCGTCCGGACGCGGGCGTCGCGGGCCGTTCAGGGACTTCTCGACCTCCGACCGGACACCGCCCGGCGCGTCCGCGGCGGAGAGGAGTCGGGCGCGCCCCGCGCAGACAGTGACGCGGAGGAAGTGGAGGTGACCGAACTGGAGACGGGCGACCGCGTCCGCGTCAAACCCGGAGAGAGCATCCCTGTGGACGGCACCGTACTCGACGGCGAAAGCGCCGTGGACGAAAGCGTCGCGACGGGCGAGTCCGTTCCGGTGGACAAAGCGCCGGGCGACGAGGTAATCGGCGGAAGCGTCAACGACACCGGGACGCTCCTCGTGGAAGTGACCGCGACCGGTGACGACGCGTTCCTGACTCGGGTTACGCGGCAGATAGAGGAGGCGAGGGCGATGAAACCCGGGGTCGTCCAGTTAGCGGACCGCGTGCTGAAGTACTTCGTCCCCGGCGTTCTCACCGTAGCCGTCGCCTCCTTCCTGTTTTGGGTGCTCGTCCCCGCCGTCTGGTCGGGCGGGCCGTTCGGGACCGGCCCGAACGTCCAACGCGGAGCGTTCGCGGCGTTGGCCGTACTCGTCCTCGGATATCCGTGCGCGCTCGGAATGGCGACACCGCTCGCACTCGTTCGAGGCGGCGGCATCGCAGCGAATCGGGGCATTCTGATGCGAAGCGGCGACGCCTTCCAGATTTTCCGAGACGTGGACACCGTCGTCCTCGACAAGACGGGCACTGTAACGAAGGGCGAACCCGCGGTCGAGGAGGTGGTCGCCGTCGAGTGCGCGGCGTCCGACGTGATACGCCGCGCGGCCGCCGCGGAGGCGTTCAGCGAACATCCCCTCGCGGACGCCGTCCTCGATTGCGCGGCCGAACGCGGCGTCGAGTTCCCCGACCCCGACGAGTTCGACAGCGTGACCGGCAAAGGCGTTCGCGCGGGGGTCGGCGAGGAGCGGATTCTCGTCGGGAAACCCGAGTGGGTCGCCGAAGAGGGAGCCGATACGACGGCCGCACGGGGCGATATCGACCGACTCCGGGGCCGAGGCTACACCGTCGTTTGCGTGGCCGTGAACGGATCGGTCGTCGGTCTCGTCGCCATCGGCGACCCCGTGAAAGACGACGCCGCCGAGACAGTCGAGCGAATGAAGCGGGTCGGCATCGCGCCTGTCATGATCACCGGCGACAACCAGCGAACCGCCGACGCGGTGGCGGAAGCGGTGGGCATCGACCGGGTGATGGCCGACGTGCTTCCCGACGAGAAGCGCGACGAGATACGGCGACTGCAGGACGACGGTGAACGCGTCGCGATGGTCGGCGACGGCATCAACGACGCGCCCGCACTGACGCAGGCCGACATCGGCATCGCCATCGGCGCGGGGACTGACATCGCTATCGAGTCGGCGGACATCGTGTTGATGGGTGACCGACTCGGCGGCGCGGTGGACGCCTACGAGATCGGAAAGAGCAGTTATCGGAAGACGAAGCAGAATCTCATCGCCGCGTTCTCGTTCAACGGTATCGGCGTGGCCGCCGCGACGACGGGCCTCGTCCACCCGGTGTTCGCGATGATCGCGATGGTTCTGTCCGTCTCGGTCGTTCTCGCGAACAGTTTCGCGGGGCAGTTGCTTCGGGGCGAGCGTCCCACAACGGACTTCGCGGCCGAATCCAACGTCCCTCCGGTCGATACGGACGCGTAGAAGGCGGACGCGAGGCGACTCAAGCGACGACTTCGTAGCCTGCGCCGTGGATGACGGGTCCGAGGTCGTCGTCAGTCACGTCGTCCTCTACGACGATTTCGACCGTACCCGCCTCGTGGTCCGCTTCGACGCGGCGCACGCCGTCGATGTTCTTCAGTGCGTTCTCGACGTTGCGTTCGCACCCGTTACAGGACATCCCGGAAACGTCGATACTGCGACGTTGTACCATAGCCGGTCGACGGGTTTCGAGAGGATGAGCCTTACGACGGGAGCCGTATCGGCACGCATCGGTCGGTTACGGGCGCGTTTTCGCACTCCGAGCGCCGAGACGGCGGTCGGTTCGAGCGACTACCGCCGCGGGCCGAGCTACTCGGCCACGTCTCCCCCCACCGCGTCGGCGACGCGGTGGCCGACCGGGTAGGAGCGAAACGTCACGTCGAGTCCGGCGTCGTCGAGTCGGGCGTCGCTCTCCTCGCCGTACTGGGGTCCGATGACCGAATCGTTCTCACCGACGCCGACGAACGCCGACTTCTCTCGCGTGCGAGAGAGTGTGTCCGCGTCGTCGGCCCCCGGGAGGAATCCGTTCAGCGAGGCGGCCCAGCGGAACCGTTCGGGCTTTTCGACTAAGGCGGCGAAGCCGTCTTCGCGCCCTAACTGAAGCCGAAGAGGCCGATACGCTCGGGGCCTACGTCGTTCACCCGCGGTTTAGAAGCGTCCGTATCCCTCCGTCGGTGGGTTCCTCGAACGGTTTCAGTTGCTCCGCCTCCGTGAACGCGTACTTCCCGACGAGGAGCGTGCTCGCCATGCTCGTGAGGCCGCCCGCCGCGAACAGCATCCCCATGATGACGAACTGGTACTCCGCCGCGTAAATCGGGTTCGCGCCCGCCAGAATCATCCCCGACATCATCCCCGGGATGTAGACGAGTCCGAGACTCTTCAGCGAGTCCACCATCGGGATGAGCGACGCCCGGACGCTGGTCGTCACGTACTCGGATATCACCTTCTCGGGGGGGACGCCGAGTGCGAGCACCGCCTCTATCTCCGCCCGGTTCGACCGAACCTCCCCCTTGAATCGGTCGAGGGCCAGCGAGTTCGTCTTCATCGCGTTCGCGATTATCATCCCGCCGACGGGGATGAGGTTCCGAACCGTCGCGTCGATGGCCCCCGCCGCGAGCATCGCGACGATGACGAGGCCGGAACCGAACAGAACCGCGACGAACGACACCCGCAGAACGCCGGGGACGCCCCCACCGCGGTCCTTCGATATCCACGCGGCGATGGCCATCATGGCGAGGAGGACGCCGCCGCTCCACGCCAACGGGACGGAGAACAGGACGCCGATGAACGCCCCCATCGCGATGACCTGCACGAACCCGCGCACGAACGCCCACCCGAGTTCGGATTCGAGGTCGAGGCTCCGGAGGTACGAGAGGCCGAGGACGACGGCCGCCAGTGCGGACGCGGCGGCCACTTGGACGAGTCCCCGCACGACGACCGGTTCGAGGAATCGGTCGAGGAGCGTCACGAGAGGATCCCCTTCGTCGGACCGACGGTTTCGACGCGGCCGTCCGCGAAGACGGCAACTCGGTCGGCGAGTCGTCCGGCCTGCGAACGGTCGTGGGTCACGAGCACCGCCGTCGTGTTCGACTCCCCGACGAGTTCCTCCAAGAGGGACTCGACCTTGGCCTCGGAGGCGGCGTCGAGGCTGGCGGTCGGTTCGTCGAGGAGGAGGGCCTCCGGGTCGTTGAGTATCGTTCGGGCTATCGCGACGCGTTGGGCCTCCCCGCCGGAGAGGTCGTCGGTGGTGCGGTCCTCGTACCCCCGCAGGCCGACGCGCCCGAGGACGCGCGCGACGTCGGCTTCGTCCACGGACTCCCCGCGAAGTCTCGGACCGACCGTGACGTTCTCGCGGACGGTCCCGCCCCGGAGGGCCGGTCGCTGAGGGACGTATCCGACGCGACGCCGGAGTTCGCGGGGCGGAATCGTCCGGTAGTCCGCCCCGTCGAGAAACACGGTTCCGCCCGTGGGTTCGTCCAGTCGGTTGAGCAACCGCAGGAACGACGACTTCCCGGCCCCCGACGGACCGACCACTCCGAGGACGTCGCCCTCCTCGACGGAGAGCGAGACGCCGTCAACGATGCGTTCGCCGTCGGCCTCGCGGGAGAGATTTCGGGATTCGAGTTTCGGCGGCATCGGTTACCTCACCGTTCGGCGTCTTCCCGTTTAGAGTCGTCCGGTGGTTCGCGCCGTGATTCGGACCGACCGACCACTGACCGCCGACCGCCGACAGATTCCGAATCGGTTTCCGCCGAGAAACTACGTTTGCGTCCTCGTACTGCCCGATATATGGACGTCCGCCCCGTAGACGAACTCGGAATGTCGAACCACTCCTCCCACCCGAACGTCTCCGTCGAAACGGTGACGCCCGGGTCGTACCCGAACCGCACGGTGACCGTCGAGTTCCTGTTTCTGGACCGCGAGCGCTGCGACCGGTGCGGCGACACCGAGGCGTCCCTGCGGGAGGCCGTAGACGCCGCGGCGGCCCCCCTCGCCGAACTCGGCGTCGATATCGCCCTCCGGTACGTCCACGTCGCGAACGAGGCGGACGCGCGCCGCGCCCGACTCGAAACCTCCCCGACCGTCCGCGTCGACGGCCGGGACGTCCAACCCGACTACGAGGAGAGCGAGTGCGACTCCTGCGGCGAGTTGTGCGACTGCGGCGACGCCTGCGGCGAGGGCGGAATCGGCTGTCGGATCTGGTCGTACCGCGGCGAGGAACGCGAGTCGGCCCCCGTCGGACTGCTACTGGAGGCGATTCTGCGCGCGGCAGTCCGCGGGGGCGCGCCCGCACGACCCGAGGCGTCCTTCCGACTGCCGGAGAACCTCCGGACCTTCTTCGGGGCGGACGCCGCAGAGGAGCGACGAAACTCGTGTTGCTGACCGCTCACCCCGCCGCCAGCGTCTCGTCCAACCAGTCGTATATCACGTCGGACGCGAGCGTCAGGTTGCCGACCTGACAGTGTTCGGCGGCCCCTTCCTCGGTCCGGAAGACGCGAACCGTCGTCGGGCAGGTCAGTTCGTCCGCGAACTCCTCTGCGAGTCCGAGGGGGACGAAATGGTCGTCCTCGCCCGCGAGGACGAGTGTCGGGCAGTCGATTCGGTCGGCCGCGCCCGAAAGCGAGTACTCCGGTAACGTCCGCTGGAGTTCCGCGGCGGAGTCGACGCCGAACACCCACTTGGAGTTCTCCATCAGCCACCGCGACTCGAGGCTGACTCGCCCGCCGAGGGACGCGAGAGCGTTCACCGCCGCGTCCGGGGCGAGGCGCATCGCCCGCGCGAGTCGCGGCGCGTCGTACTCCGAGGCGCGGTACAGGTCGTGCATGTGGTCGAACGCGACGAGTGCCGCGACCCTGTCGTCGAACGCCGCCGCCCGCGGGGCGTAGTACCCGCCGAAACTGGCCCCGAGAAGTCCGATTCGCCCCCCGTCCACCGACGGGAGTTCCGCCGCGCGGTCCACCGCCGGGCCGACGACGTGTTCCCAGTCGGGGCGCGCCGTCAGTCCCTCCTCGCGGAGGGGCGCGCCCTGTCCCGGCCCGTCGAACAGGAGGACGGCGTACCCGCGCGCCAACGCCTCCGGGACGCCGCAGAGGAAGTACAACTCCTCCGCCACGGAGTCGAATCCGCCGAGGCAGACGACGGTGGGGCGGGGGGCGCCTCCCTCCCCCGGGACGAACAGGTAGCCCGGCAGGCGAGTGTCCTCGTACGGAATCTCGACGCGCGTCGCCGGCGAATCGAGGCGTTCGGCGGCGGCCCGGAACGCCTCCCGACTGCGTTCGTACGTCCGGCGTCGCCGGGCGTCGTCGGCGGCGAGGAAGAACTCCGCCGTCCGGAAGTACGTGTGCGCCCGGAAGTACGCCCTCCGGGCGGTTCGCTCCCGCCCCGTCTCGGCCGCCTCCTCGGCCAGTCCCTCGACGCGTTCGGCGGTCCGACGCCACTCCTCGTGCCACGACTCGGTGTCCCGCTTCCCGATTCGCTCCGCCGTCGTCAGCACCTCCCCTATCTCCGCGCCGCCGAACGACGTGTACGACATCGCCCGGAGCGTCTGGTAGTCGAACGCCTTCCCGGAGAAGTGGACTCGCATACGGCCGGTAGGCGACGCGCGGTGAAAAGCGCGTTCCGTGCTATCTCGCACCGCGCACGAGGAACGCTTTTTTCGGCGTCCGCCCTTCGTCGGGGTATGTGTCGAATTGCGCACACGAACGCTCCGCGCCCGTCGGATCCGGCGGGCACTCCGAGAGGGCCGGTCCGGTGAGCGACCTCTTTCCCGCCGCCGTCGAGACGAGTCGCCTCCGACTCGAACGCGTCGGTCACGAGGCGATCGGCGTCCGCGAACTCTACGGAGTCGTCTCGTCGGACGACGGCATCGAGGACGTGACCGAACACGCGCCGTGGTCGCCGCACGAGAACCCGAAGGAGACGGCGGAGTTCCTCGAACGGTGCGAGAAGCAGTTCCGAGACGGCGAGAACGCCGACTACGTGATTCGCCTCCGCGAGGGCGAAGAGGGGGCCGGAGAGTTCGCGGGCATGTGCGGGCTGAACTGCGAGTGGGACCGAGACAGCGCGGAACTCGGCGTCTGGCTCAGAAAGCGGTTCTGGGGCCGCGGGTACTCCGGCGAACGCGCCCGCGCCCTGATGCGCCTCGCCTTCGAACGACTCGACTTCGGCCTCGTCGCCGTCGGCGCGGCCGCGGAGAACGACCGTTCCCGGCGGGCGGTCGAGAAGTACGTCGAATCCGCCGGCGGCCGGTTCGAGGGCGTCGTCCGTCACGGACTGGCGTTCGCCGACGGGTCGGTCCGCGACGAGGCCCGCTACTCCGTCTCGCGAGAGGAGTGGTGCGGGTCCGACGCCGAACGGTCGTCGGCGTCGGTTCGGTTCTTCGACTCCCTCGACGGCGACTGAGGCGGGACGTCGGGGACGCGTCCTCGCTACAGTTCGCGGGCTATCATCTCGCCCCAGTGTTCGAAGCCGTACCGCTCGTAGAACGACTGCGCCCGTTCGTTCTGCCGGTCCACGTCGAGCACCATCCGGTCTAAGGGGAGGTCTTGGTCCTTCGCGCAGTCGAGTGCCGCCTCCATCAGGTCGTCGGCGACGCCCGTCCCGCGGTACTCCGGCAGGACGAAGATCTCGTTGAGGACGGCGGCGTCCCAGACGAACGACAGCGACTCCGGCAGGACGAACGAGTAGCCGACGACTTCGTACTCGTCGTTGTCGCCCGCATCGGCGTCTACCTCGGCGTCGGCGTCGCCGGTGTCGTCGCCGTCACCCGCATCGCCCTCGACGACGGCGACGGTCACGCTGTCGGGGTCCTCCTCGACGCAGCGTTCGACCCAGTGAAGCCACCGCGCGCGGTAGTCGGCGGTCAGTTTCTCCTCGTACATCGTCAGTGTCCCCTCGTCGCCCGTCTCCGACCCGATTCCGAGTTCGAACTCGCGCTTTCTGTCCCAGAGTCCGGCGGCGTCGTCGCTCTCGTACGGACGAATCGTCACGGCTGGCGTCTCGCTCATGTGTGTACGATTCGAATCGTCCACAATGAACGCTAGCACGCCCCGCTCATCAGCACCATGTTAATATAGGAGTACGTGATTGTACCTCTCGCATGGACCTTCCGTTCGATAGACGGGCGAAGCGACTCGTCCTCGGAGTGCTCGGAGCCGTCACCGTTCAGTCGTGGCTCCGCGCGTGGCACCGCCGATGGCTGGCGACCCCCGCAGAGATGCACGACCCGCTTCCCGGCGACGACGTCGTCGACGACGCTAATTTCGTACGAACGCACGCTGTGACGGTGAACGCGCCGAAGGAAGCGGTGTGGCCGTGGCTCGTCCGGATGGCCGCCGAACGGACGGAACTCTCCGAAGAGGACCTGCGATACGACGGCGACGGCGACGAGGGGTCGCGCCTCTCGGAGTTCCGCCGACCGACCGTCGGCGACGCGGTGCCGGCGCTTCCCAGCCGAGACGACGGGTTCGTCGTGAGCATGCTGGACCCCGGCCGGTCGCTCGTCCTCGCGTCGCTGACCGACGTCTTCGGCCGCCGCGAGTCCGAACCGGGGAAGTCCTCGCGGTGGTTCTGGCGGACGAGTTGGGCGTTCCGACTGACGGAACCGTCGCCGGGTCGGACCCGTCTCGTCGTCCGCGTCCGCGTGAGTTACGGGCCCAAGATTCTGGCACCCTTCGCGCACCTCGTGGCGTTCCCGACGCACTTCCTCGCCCAACGGCGCAAACTGCTGGCACTGAAGTCGCACGCCGAATCGCTCGCCGCCGAGTGGGACGACGACGAACGCCAGCGACACCTCTGAACGGCGGAACGTCCGAGACGGACGGGTCGATCGCCTTTCTACGCCCGTTTCGACCGTCTTCGCGGAGCGTCGCGTCTACCGCGCCGAGTCCTGACTCGCGGCGGGCGTCGCGTCCGTCTCGGCGTCCGCCGTCCCCGCCACCGCCTCCTCCTCCGCCGAACGCTCGTTCTCCCGCAGGCGCGCGCCGACGACGAACGCCGAGAGAACGAGGAGCATCAGTCGCGTGCCGGACATCGCGATCGGGAAGATTCGCTCGACGTTCTCCGGGTCCGCGCCGGGGGATGGGTCCGCGCCGGTGCTGTAGTGGAAGTTCCCCGTCGTCCGCGACGCCGGTTCCGAAGGCGAGAGGTCCACGAACGTCTGGACGACTCCCTGCCGGTTCGACAGGTAGAACTGCCCGTTCACCGTGTAGAACGCGTCGTGAAGCGGGTAGAACGCGTTGACGCCGTTTGTGAACAGGTCCGGGAGGATGCCCCCGCCGACGAGGGTGACGATGCCCACCCACGCCAGTCGGACGCCGCGGGGGCCGAACCGCGTCCGGAGGCGCGAGACGGAGCGAACGCGGGTGTCGTAGGCGACGGCGGCGACGAGGGCGGCCGGGAGGAGGAACGTGTGGAAGAGCGCTCGGTGCGCGCCGGGGAGGACGAACCCGAAGAAGGTGTCTACGTCCGGGAAGGCGGCGGCGACGAAGACGACGGCGGCGGCGCGCCGGTCGAACCCCGCCCCGTGGAGTCCGGCCCCGAGGAGTCCCCCGACTGCGACGTGGACGAGCGTCGATGGCATGGGAGAGACTGACGCGGGTTTCGCCTTGAATGTTCGTCTCGGGCGGGGCGGACTCCGCCCCGCGTCTCGCGGGGAATCGTCGTTCGTCGAACCCTACTTTCGGTATCCTTTTGCGGCCGTCCGACCGATGTTCGACCGATATGGCACGGCGCGAACGACCGCGCGGGGGCGAGAGACGGTGACGACCGTTCCGCGGGACGAACTGGCCCGGCGCATCGCGGGCGAGATAACGCTGAGCGACGACCCCGGCGCGACGCTCCGAAAGTGGCGCACCGACTTCGACATCTCCCAGACGGCGCTTGCGGGACAACTCGACGTCTCCTCGTCGGTCATCTCCGACTACGAGAGCGGTCGGCGCGAGAGCCCCGGCATCGGCGTCGTCAGGCGGATGGTCGAGGCCCTCCTCGACATCGACGAGTCCAGGGGCGGCGAACGCATCCGGCAGTACGCCCGCGTCATCTCCGCGGGGTTCGAGAGCGACATCGTCCAAGACCTGAGGGAGTACCCCACGTCGATGCCGCTGGAACGCCTCTACGAGGCGATGGACGCGAAAGAACTCGTCCGCGGCGACCACGACCAGATAAGCGGTCACACGGTGATAAACAGCATCGAGGCCATCACCCGCCTCTCCTCGGAAGAGTTCTACCGCCTCTACGGCCAATCGACGAGTCGCGCGCTGATATTCACGGGCGTCAGCCGCGGCGAGTCGCCCCTCGTCGCCATGCGCGTCGTCAACCCGACGCCGCACGCTGTCGTCCTCCACGGACTCGACGAGGAGGACCTGTGGGAACACGCGCCCGCCCTCGCCACCATCGACGGCTTCTCGCTGGCGATTTCGAACCGGGATTTGGACGACACGCTCGAAGACCTGCGGAAACTCCCGTAGCGGGAAAGCACTTACCGACCACCGCGGAACCCGCGGGCGTGTCCTCCGAAACGCCGCCCTCTCGCGCTCCGAGTTCTCGCCGCCGAATCGCCCGGAGACGCGTCCTCGCAGGCGTCGCCGGGGTCGCTTCGTCGCTCTCTGTGGCCGGGTGTCTGAACGGCACGCCGACCGACTCGTCGGGTTCGACGCCGACCGAAGACTCGACGACGGCCGGGACGACGCCGACGGAGACGCCGCTTCCCGATTCGGTCGTCGCCTCGGGACTCGACTTCGAGGCGTCGGTGCTGTCGCAGTCGTCCGCCGACTCCCCGGCGCGATTCGAGGCGACGCTCCGAAACGCGGGCCGACACGCGCTGACCCTCGATTTCGGGCCGACGCTGATGTTCTCCGGCGGCGGAGGCGTAGCGAACACGTCCGGCCGCGGCGACGCGCTTCGAATCGTCCCCGACGGCGAAGTCGGACTCGTCGAGACGCCTTCGGAACCGAACGAGTCGGGCTGTTGGCGCGCGGAAGGCGTCACCGCGGTACAGAGTATCCTCGTGCGGAAGACGCTGGAACCGGGCGATACGTTCTCGGAGACGTACTCGATGTACACCGCGCCCGACGCGCCGACGTGTCTGCCCGACGGCGAGGACGCGATTCGAGACGCAGTCGGGACCCACGACGGGCACGTCGTGACGACGCTCTCTTTCTCCGTCGCCGACGGGGCGGTGTCCGTCTCGGGGTCGGTCGTCCCCATCCTCGATGCTCCTCGGGAGAGTTCACGCTCACCAGAGGGTTCTTCAGGGGAGGTGGCATAACGGGGTCCATGACCGGCTGGGACGCCGACAGCGCGTTCGACCTCTTGGGGAACGAACTCGCGCGGAAGATTCTCGTCCTCACGAGTGAGGACGCCCTGTCGGCCGAGGAACTCACGCGGCGCTGCGACGTGTCGCAACCGACGGTCTACCGACGACTCGACGCCCTCGAATCGTACGACATGGTGGCCGAGAAGATACAGTACGACGCCGACGGCAACCACTACTCGGCGTACGAGTGCCGCCTCGAAGAACTCCGGTTCGGCGTCGAAGACGGCGGCTTCACCGTCGATATCCAGTTGCGACGAACCGTCGCGGGCGACGGCGAATCGGTGTCGCGGCGGAGTGCGACGGGCGGCGTCGGGGACGTGGGCGACACCGACACCCGCTGAGGCCCGTCGGCCCGGCCGTTCGGAACGAACGGCGCTACTCGATGTACTCGTAGCGCCGTTCGTTCATGCGGCCCCACCCGGTGAACACGAACTCGCCGTCGGGTTGGGTGAACTCCTCGACGTCCACCTCCTTGTCGTGGTTGTGGACGTCGTGGACGAGTTCGTACTCGTCGTAGGTGACGTCGTAGCGACTGCCGAGTTGGTCCTCGACGTCGATGGCGCCGACTTCGTCCTTCCAGCCCTCGCGCACCGTCTCGGCGTGAATCTCCGCCTGCGCGCCCGACCCGTACGACCCGACGAGCATCCGCTTGCCGGCGAGGGACTCGCCCTCGCGGGCGGCGCTTCGAAGCGCCGAGAGGCGCGCGATGTGGACCGACCCGGTGTACCAGTTGCCCACCTGACTGGAGATGTCGATGGTGGGTTCGATGGCGTGGCCGTACCACTCGCGGTACCGGTCCGTCTCCTTCAGGTCGTCCATGTAGTCGCGGATGGCGTCCTCGTACGCGTCCCACGAGTCGAAGTCCGCCTCGCGCGGTTGCCGCCCGATTTCGGACTCCAAGGCGTCCTCGACGTCCGTCCCGCGGGTCATGTGCCGGTAGCCGAGGAGCGCCGCCTTCCGGACCATCCCCGGGAACGGCGTGTGGAACGGGATGTACTCGAAGTCGTCGGGGTGGGTGTCGCCCGCGACGGACTCGTAGTCCTCCAACGCTTCGCGCATGCGTGCGAGGTACACCTGCACCGACCGCTTGCCGTCGACGCTCGGGAACTGCTGGTTCGGCTTCAGGAAGTCCGTCTCGTCTGCGCTCCCGTAGCCCTGTTCCGTCGAGAGTTCGACCACGTTCGGGTCCTCGGAGATGAGCATCGCCACCGCGCCCGCGCCCTGCGTCGCCTCGCCCGGGTCGCCGCGTTCGTAGAGGGCGGTGTCCGTCGCGATGACCAAGGCGGAGCGTCCGCGGTTGCGCCCGGCGCGAATCCAGTTGTACGCGTCGTCGATGCTCTGGGTCCCCGCGAGGCAGGCGAACTTCCGTTCGCCCTTGTTCGCGTGGTGGAAGTCCCCGTCGTACACCTGTTCGAGGCAGCCCGCGATGTACGTCGAGACGGGCTTGGAGTTGTCGAACGCCGACTCCGTCGCCACGTCGATGCGCCCGATGTCGTCCGGGACGAGTCCCTTCCGGTCCATCAGGTCCTTCGCCGCGTTCGCCCCCATCGTCACGATGTCCTCGTACACGTCCGGGAACGACGAGTGCTTCAGGCCGATACCCTTCGTGTACTTCTCGGGGTCCTCGCCCTTCTTCGGCGCGAACGTGTTCGCGAGGTCGAGTTTGAGTTTCCCCGTCCGTATCTCGATGGCGTCGATGCCGACGGCTGTCATGCAGACACGTTCCGATTCCGTACATATGGGTTTGTCGATGAGCGTTACGTCAGTCGTCGAATCGGGCCGCGTGGCGGGCGAGACGAGGGAGTACGGGTCCGACGGGGGGTCGCCCGCGGTTCGCCGTCACCGGCCGTCTCCGCCGTCGCCGCGCGCGGCGTTCGTCGGTTCGCCGGCCGCCGACACCGTCACCGTCTCCCGATAGAGGACGCTCCCGCTCCGGTCGTTCACGACGAGGACGGTCACCTCCTCGCCCGCCGACCGAGTCCACTCGAGACGCCACGACTCGCCGCCCTCGAAGCGTCCGTCGCCGTCGCCGCGCACCGCCGAGACGTTCATCGCGTGCGAGGACTCGCCGGACCCGTCTCTGACGAGTACCCCGACGGCGTCTACCGGAATCGACTCCCCGCCGTTGTGCGCGACCGAGAGGCGTTCGGCCGACGCGTCGACGACGACTGCGGTGTCCGCGCCCTCGTCCCCGCCGACGCCCGACCCCTCGGCGAGGTAGAACGCGCCGAACGTCGCCAGACAGACGACGACGACGCCGAGAAGGAGGACGCTCCCGACGGATTCGACCTGTCCCCGGTCGTCGCACGGGGCGTTCTCCCTCCCGGCCCGCCGTCCGCCCGCCGAACCGGGTCTCGCGTCAGCCAACGCGCTTCTCCTCGACTTCCTCGTTCGGCGGACTGTCGGAGTCGATTACCGTGACGCGGACGACGTACGGCCCGGCGGTTCGTTTCTCGTCGAAGTTCGCGTTGTGGGTGGCACTCGACACGCCGCCGTACTCCCGCGAGGTGGAGTCGAGGACCGCCCCCGTTCCGTCCACGAGTTCGACGGTGACTCGGCGGATGTCGTCGTCCCCGTCTGCGTCCTCGGCGGTGACCTGTGCGCTGGCCCGGACGTGGGCGGGGTTGCTGTTGTCGTTGACGTTGAATCGGGTGATGGTAATCGCCGACGTGTCGCCGTCGTCTCCTCCGCCGGTTCCGCCGCCGTCGCCCCCGCCGCCCGCCGACTGCACTCGCACGTCGTACTGGACGTTCTCCGGTCGACTCCCGTCGAACGCCCCGCCAGAAACGTCGTGTTCCGGAACGGACGTGTCCCCGTACGTCACGTTCACCGACTCCTCGCCCGTCGTGTTCGGCGCGTAGCGGTACCTGAACCGGCCGTCCTCTACGGCGACGCCGTCGGGGATGTTCGTCCGGGTGGCACCGGCGTCGACGACGGCCGGAACCGGGTTGTTGTACTTGTCGCGGACCTCCACCTCGAACGGGTACGACCGGTTGACGAACGGCGACTCGACGTCCCGGACGCTGGTGGCGTACGCCGGTTCGGTCCCCTCGACGTCGGTGCCGACGCCGACGCGCGACAGTTTCAGTTGATACGTCGCGTTCCGCTCGAAGACGATTTCGACGGTGTCGGGCCTCGGCCCGGCGTTCACCGCGTGGACGTACCGCCGGTTGGACTCGTCGCCCGCGCCGTCGAACTGCCCGGCGTCGCGGAGGAGTCGCTCCCACGTGTCGTCGCCGAGGCGGGTGGGGACGACGACGGAGACGTTCTCCGCTTCGCTCTCGGCGGACACCGAGACGGTGCGCGTCGAGACGCTCACCGGACGCGGGTTCACCGAGAGCGTCCCGGTACCGCCGCGCGAGAGGTTCCCCGAGAGCGCGACCAAGGAGATGCGCCGCCCCGAGACGACGGACTGGTCCGTCAGGGCGACGTTCCCGGAGTCGAACCGGTTGTACACGAGGCCGTTCTCGTACGTCGTCTCGGGGGCCTCCCCGTACTGCGCGTACTGCGGCCGGTACGTCAACGCCCGCGTCGTGTAGTTGCGGTCGGACCCGTCCCAGAAGTCTCTGGTCTCTTCGAAGTCGCTCGGAGTCGTCGCGGCGTCGTCGGCGACGGCGTGTCTGACGGTCAGATTTCCGAGCGACGACGTAGAGAGGGTTCCGCCCGGCGGCCCGGGGTTGACGAACACCGCGCGCGCGGGGTACCGCGCCCCGAGTTCGACCGAGACGGGAGTCGAACCGTCGGTGGCGGCGGTCCGGAGGACGGCGTTCCGAACCTCCTGCATGTCGCCTTGGACGCGTTCGTTGTGGCGGAACTCCACCTGCCTGTTCTCGTCCGGGACGACGGCCGCCTGATACATCGACATCGACACGACGACGAACCCCAGCAGTAGCACCGCCCCTATCTGGACGGTGACCGCTCTCTCGTCGTCCCGGAAACGCATACGTCGGATTGCGTGACAGTCAGGTAAAAGCGTGCCGCCCGCGGGCAGAGGAGACGCATCGCCCCCGCCGAACGCCCGCTACTCCTCGTCCTCTTCGACGACTTCCGGGTCGCTGAGCGCGCTCTGAAGGCTGTCGAGCCCGTTGACCCACTCGGAGACGAGGCCGTACTCGAGTTCGTCCACGATGGCCATGTCGAGTTCGTCGCCCTCGATGATTCGCGTGCCCGCCTGCACGAGGTAGCCCAGCGCGGCGTCTAAGTCCTCCTCCTCCTCGGCCGCGGCGGCCGCCTCGACGTACTCCGAGAGCGGTGCCTCCTCGGCGGGGCCGGCGGCGATGTACTCCTCGGCGGCGTAGAAGACGCAGACGAGGCTGGTCTGGACGCCGTCGATGAGCATCAGCTTGTCCTGCCGTTCCTCGTCGTCCTCGATTTCGAAGTCGGGCTCCTGCAGAACGATGTCGCGGACGCGTTCGAGCTCTTCGAGTGCGGTGTCCTCGTCGAGTTCGCCCTCCTCGTAGGCGGAGACGATCTTCGCGACGGCGATAGCCGCGTCGTCTTGGAGATTCAAGAGTAACCGCGCAGAGTCCTCGTTTTCGGGGTCGAGCGTCTCTTCCTCGACTCGAGTGAGCCAGTTCTGCCAGCGTTCTCTCGTGTAGTAGGTCTCCTCTGCCTCGGTCATGTATCCACCATCCCTTCCGGGACTCAAAGGCCTTTCCTATGCACGCTCACCGCGAGAGTGTTTCCCGAGTGTCAACCCCGTACACGCGCCGCGGCGTTTCGACGTGTGCGTTCTCGACGGCGGCCTCGAAGCCCTCCTCCAGCATCCACCGGACGCGGCGCGGGACGGTCTTCGGCCCCATCACCGCGCCCGGCCGGTCCGGGTCGTCCACGAAGTCCGTCTCCATCAGGAACGGTGCGCCCTCCTCGGCGGCGGTCCGCAGGCGGTCCTTCTCGCTCATCACGCTGGGCGTCGGCCCCGCGAGCGTTCCACCGGCGTAGTGTTTCACCACGTTCTCGGGGTCCATCCCCCGTTCTTCGGCCCACTCCGCGACGTCGGTCAGGTCGTCGGTCGCTTCGGTGTGCAACTGCACGGCGCAGTCCAGTTCCGCGCCGAGCGACAGCGCGTGTTTCAGCACGTCGTTGGAGGCGTCCCACACCGCGTCGGACACCTCGTAGTGCGGGCGGCCGGACTTCAGCGCCAGTGCCTCGCCCCCTCGGACGTACTCGGCGGCCGCATCCAACCCCGCGCACATCAGGTCGCGCGCCTCCGCGGGCGAAAACCCTCGCTCGTCGGTGAGGCGCGTAATCAGCCCGGGGTGGACGCCGAGGACGGGCCACGCGCGCCCGGGGAGTTCGGCGTCCGCGTCGGCGACCGTCGAGAGCGTCTCCTCGAAGACGGCGCGGAAATCCTCGCCTTCGTCCGCCTCGACGCCGAGGTGCCACGACGGTTTGTTGACGACGAGGAGGTGCGTCCCGCCGAGGCGGCGGAAGTCGCGGACGGCGTCTATCCCGCGTCCGTTCGCCGGGTCGAGGTGCAGGTGGTTGTCGAGCACCGGCGTCCCGAGGTCTTCCATGTGCGGGTCGTCGGCCGCCGGCGCAAAAGACCGTACGCTTTCCGACCGCGCGAGCGCCGCCGTCGCCCGGTTACGACTCGTCGCCGCCGTCGCCGTCGTCGTTCCTGTCGTACCCGACGAGGCGCGGACCGTCGTCCTCGGGTTCCTCGCCCGCGTCCGGCACGTCCCCGCCGAGGGTGATGCTGTCGGACGCCGCGTTCCGGAGGGCGTCGGAGCGACCGTACTCGCCGGGAGATATCGCCAGCGTCCGCAGGCCGTAGGCGTTCGCCGTCTCTATCGCGGGCTTGAAGTCTGTGTCCCGGGAGGCGATGGCGACCACGTCGGCGCGACCCTCGACTGCGAACCGCGTCATGTCCACCGCGAGGCGAACGTCCACGTCGCCGCTGGTGACGACGACTTCGAAGCCGCGGGCCTCAGCGGCCTGAATCAGCCCCGGCGTCGCGTGTTCGTCCAGATACAGTCGCCGCGCCGTCGGGCGACCGACCGTCGCCGCCGCCTCCCGAACGTCGTCTAAGTCCACGTCGAACTCGTCGCGCAACACGTTGGGGCCGTCGACGAACAGGGCGACGCGCGGTCTATCGTCCGCCTCGCTTGTCGCCCCGCCCGCGGCGTCGTCGTCCGCGAAAAAGGGGGTGAACGCGTCCATACCCACTTTCTCCCGGTGGCGAACAAATGCTCCCCGGTTCGCGTCCGCTCTCGGCTCCGCGACGCGTCGAAAAAGTGGGGGTTCGCTTACCGCTCGTTCACGGAGAGGACTTTCCCCGCCGCGATGGTCTGTCCCATGTCGCGGATGGCGAAGGAGCCGAGTTCCGCTATCTCCGAGGAGGGTTCGACGACCAGCGGTTTCTGCGGGCGGAGCGTCACCACCGCGGCGTCGCCCGCCTTGACGAAGTCGGGGTTCTCCTCGGCGACTTCGCCGGATTTGGGGTCGAGTTTCTTGTCGAGCGATTCGAAGGTGCAGGCCACCTGCGCGGTGTGCGCGTGGATGACCGGCGTGTACCCGGCCGTGATGACCGAGGGGTGCTGCATGACGACGATTTGGGCTTGGAACGTCTCGGCTACCGTCGGCGGTTCCTCCGCCGGGCCGGCCACGTCGCCGCGCCGGATGTCGTTCTTCCCGATGCCGCGCACGTTGAAGCCGACGTTGTCGCCGGGGCCGGCCTCCTCGACTTCCTCGTGGTGCATCTCCACCGTCTTCACCTCGCCGGAGACGTCCGAGGGTTGAAACGAGACGCTGTCGCCCGTCCGGAGCATCCCCGTCTCGACGCGTCCGACGGGAACCGTCCCGATGCCGGAGATGGTGTAGACGTCCTGAATCGGCAGTCGAAGCGGCGCGTCCGTCGGCGGCGACGGTTCCGGGAGGCCGTTCAGCGATTCGAGGATGGTCGGCCCGTCGAACCACGAGGTGTTCTCGGACTTCTCGGCGACGTTGTCGCCCTCGAACGCCGAGATGGGGATGAAACTCGCGTCGTCGGTGCCGAAGCGAACCTGTTCGAGGAGCGTCCGAACCTCCTCTTTGACCTCCTCGTACGCGTCTTCGCTGTAGTCGACGACGTCCATCTTGTTGACGGCGACGATGAGCGTCTCGATGCCCAGCGTCCGGGCGAGGAAGACGTGTTCGCGCGTCTGCGGCGCGACGCCGTCGTCGGCGGCGACGACGAGGACGGCGTGGTCCGCCTGCGACGCGCCCGTGATCATGTTCTTCACGAAGTCGCGGTGGCCGGGCGTGTCCACGATGGTGAAGTAGTACTTCTCCGTGTCGAACCGCTGGTGGGCGATGTCGATGGTGACGCCGCGTTCTCGCTCTTCGGCGAGGTTGTCCATCACGTACGCGAACTCGAAACCCGACTTACCCTTCGACTCCGCCTCGTCGCGGTACTGCTCGATGATGTGTTCAGGGACGCTCCCCGTCTCGAACAGGAGTCGGCCCACGAGCGTGGACTTCCCGTGGTCGACGTGTCCGATGATGGCGAGGTTCTGGTGCGGTTTGTCGCTCATAGTGGGAGGGCCGGGTGTGGCCTTAGGACGAAGTACGTCGTCACTGGAGAAAACGGTTTCTCGGGGAGAGCGGCCGGGGCGACTACGGTCCGGCGTTTCAGAACGATTCGGAGCGCATCGTGCGCTCCATCTCGGCGAACGTCGCCGTGCGGCGGACTTGCGAGTCGGTTCGCTCCGCTTCCTCGGAGGTACTTACTACAATCATACGTACTAATCCGGCTTCGACGATAATAAATCTACTCGCGACGACCGTGGCGCGTATCGGAACGATTCGACTCCTCGCTAAAAACGGTTACTGCGGGGTCGTTACGTCTCGGCGCGGGGGAAGTTACGAATCGTCTCCTCCCGGAAGGCGTCCTCGTCGAACTCGTAGTCGCCGTCGAAGAAGTCCATCAACTGCTTCGTGTCGCGCATGGCGTTTTTCACGCAGGTGGACGCGCCCGGCGAGGGCGTGATGTTGAAGATGATATCGTCGCCGGTAATCTTGGCTTCGCCCATATCGAGCGTCTTGGCCTTCGTATCGACTATCTGCGGTCGGACGCCGCCGTACCCCTTCGCTCGCTCGATGTCGTCCAGTTCGATGCTCGGAACCACCTTCTGGACGTGCGGCAGGAACGCCCGCGGCCCCACCTCGGGGAGGTCGTACAGGAGGTTTCTGACGACGTACGGGAACAGCACCCGGTCCGAGAGGATGTTGGCGTAACTCAGGAACGAGTCGAGGCTCAGACCGAACACGTCGAGGAAGTCGCCCACGGTGGAGAACCGGCCCCGTTCGAGCGTCGGCACCACCTTCGCCGTCGGCCCGAACCGGGTGACGTTGGCGTCGTGGACGTCGGCGTCGCCGTGGACCGCCGCGAACGGCAGTTTCTTCATCTGGAGCGTGTACACCTTGCCGTTCAGGTACTCGCCCTCCGCGAGGAAGAAGCTCCCAGCGACCGGGAGCAGGGACTTGTGCTCGCCGTAGCCCATCCGCTTTGCTATCTGGAGGCTGTGTGACCCCGCCGCGACGACGGTGACGTCGGCCTCGAAGTCTCGCGCGTCGGTTTCGACGGTGAACCCCTCGCGGTTCTTCTCGATGTTCTGGACCTCCGTTCCGGTGAAGACGTCGACGCCGTCTTCCTCCGCGGCGTTCTCCACGAACGACCTCGCCGTCTTCCCGTAGTCGACGACGTACCCGTCGGGCGTCTGCAGGGCGAGCATCTCCGTGTTCGGGTCCCGGCCCTCGACGACTTTCGGCTCTATTTCGGCGATCTCCTCCCTGCCGATGGCGCTGAGTTTCGGGAACAGGTCGCCGAACCCCTCGTCGTCGTATCTCCGCCGGAGTTTCGGCACCTCGTCGTCGCCGACGGCGAGCACCATCTTGCTCCGCTTGCTGTGCATCTCGCGGTCGGGGTCTTCGTTCTCCAGATACCCCGCCAGCATCTCCGCGCCTTCCTTGACCTCCTCGGCCTTCCGTAAGGTGTAGTTCGTCTCGATGTCCCCGAAGTGCAGCGTTTGGGAGTTGTTCGTGTTGTGCGAGTTTATCGCCGCTATCTCGTCTTCCTTCTCGAGTAGCGCGACTCGCTCGATATCGGTGAACTTCGAGACCGTATAGAGCAACGACGCTCCGCTTATTCCTCCGCCGACGATAACGAGGTCGTATTCGTCTATCATTATTTGAGCACTCTCGCGTCCGACCGCTCTACCCGACCGGTCGGAATTCGACTACTTTTCGGTGCCGATGTTCGACTGCGAGCGTCGCCGCTACCTTCCGGAGATAAAAACGGTTGTCGTCCGCGGCTTACCGCTTCGCGTCGGAACCGGCCGACGCGGCGGCGTCCGAGGATTCGACCGCGTCGACGGCGTAGCGACGGTTCTGTTCGTGCCACGCGTCGGCGGGCAGTCGGGTCGGGTCGCGGTAGGCGAGGTCCGTCCCCTCGTGGGAGAGGCGGAGTTCGCCGCCGCGGACGCGGCACCGGTAGACGACGTTGACGATGGAGTGGGGGTTGTTCCCCTCCCCCGGCCCGACGGAGTAGACGTCGACGAGTTCGACCGGTTCCACGTCGAGGCCCGTCTCCTCGCGAACCTCCCGGACGGCGGCCTCCTCCGCGGACTCGTTGGGGTCCACGTACCCGCCGGGGAGCGCCCACCGGCCGTTGTTCGCGCGTTCCATCGCGAGAACGCGCCCCTCGTCGTCTTCGACCACGGCGACGGCCCCCACTTTCGCCGAGACGTGGCCCAACTCCTCGCGGAGCGATTCGCGGACGGCCGACGGCGGTACGTCGAGGGCGCGCCCGTAGTAGTCGCTGACGAGTTCGAGGACGCGTTCGTACCGCTGTCGGTCGTACGCGTCCTCCGCCCCGTCGTTGTATTCGAGCCCGTTCTGGGCGATGACGCGGAGTTCGTCTAACAGTTCGAGGATGGCGATACCCCCCTTCTCGGTTCCGTTCGCCTCGTCCGGTTCTCTGCGGAGTCCCCGTTGCACGACCCGTCGTTTCCGACGGACGGATTTAGATTCGTCTGTTCGCGTCGAGGTTCGTATCGAAAGTTGGTCACAGTGTCTCCCCCGTTTCATCGCCGCCTCGAACCGAGGCGACGGTGCCTTGGGACGGTCAGGATTCGTCCGTCCCCTCGTCGGTGTGTTCGACCTGCCAAATCTCGATGTCCCAGTCCGGCATCTCCTCCGAGGGCGATTGCACCAACCATCCCCCTTCGATATCGACGCCGTTTCGGTGCGCCTCCGCCAATAGGCTCCGCAGTTCGTCCGTGAACCCCCCGGCGGTCGTCACACCGCTTTCTTCGGTCATGGGTTTCGGTTACCGGTCGACGGATACGGTGTGAGTAGACTGTATCCACGCCCTGTCGTTCTCCGGGTCCGTTATCATGGCGATGGTCCCGGAGCCGCTCTTGTATTCTGTGTACGTTTCTCGCACTATCTGCTCGGTTGATTGGTTCTCGTTGTTCACGACGTTTGCACTCCCCGCGTTGTTCTCGCTCGTACCGCTCACTGCTGCTCCGAGACGTGGATACGACCGTAACTCCACACCGTCACTTCGAGACCCGCCATCTCGAAAGTCACTCTGACGTCTCCCTGTCGCGGCTGCCCGCCGCTCGGCGCTTGGAGGAGACTCGAGAGGGCGTCCGGATCGACGACGGAGTACAGCGGTTCGATTTCGACCGGGTCCGTGCCGACCACGTCCGAAACTGCATCGACGATACCGACGATTACCGATTCAGGCTCCTCAGCGTCGAATTCCACCATCGCATACCCGTCTGACTCATTGACGGCTAATCCGTTACCCATGTTACTGTAGAAGTAGTGAAGGCGGTTGAGAGATTGCGTTCATCACCTGCGTATTTATATAGTGCCGCCGCTCTCCGGCCGCAAAACTAACTCGCGACCGAATTATGTCATCTCTCGGACACCACGGTCGACTCGATCAACTGCTCCGACGCCCGTCTGAGGCGTCTCCCGCAGGCGGTCGAGGAGATACCCATCTCCTCGGCGAGTTCCTGCAGGGTTATCTCGCGCGGGTCGCTGAAGTACCCCCTGTCGAACGCCAGCAACAGCGCCTCTCGCTGGCCGTCCGTCAGGCCGAACCCGCCCCGCGTCGCGGCTTGGTCGTTCTGGTACATCGCCTTCACCCGGAAGGTGATGTTCTCCGCCTTGCAGTACTCCCGGAACGCGGTGAGCGAGTCCAAATCGGGCAGGAGTGCGCGGAACCTCCAGCCCCCGTCGTCGTGGGCAATCTCGGACAGGTAGATGCCGAGTTCGGCCAGCTTGTACGTGACGAGCTTCGCCCGGTCGGTCAACTGCACCCGGTAGATGCGCCGGTCCTCCAGTTCCGCGACGAGGCGCGGGTCGGTCACGGTGTGGTCCGCGGCCAACACCTCCTCGAACCCCTCGAAGTTCCCCTCGACGCTGAAGAACAACACGAGCGCGTCCCCCGCTTGAACGGGCTGCGTCTCCGGTCGAATCTCCACCTCCGTCATGGCCTCTATCGTGCGTCCGAGCACGAAGTCCGGGTGCGATACGTGAACTTCTGCTATCGTCATCGAATCTATGCTGTGGTGGGGTCGTTCTGCGGAAGCGCGTTCCCGTGGTGGAGGGCTGAGTCATGCACGTTTTCAGTCGTCGGCGGGGTCGGCCGCGGCACCGGGTAACGTTTCGAGCGCGGAGCCGCCGCGTTCGGTCAGGGAGACGACGTCCGCCGTTCGCTCCGTCAGTCCGACCTGTTCGAGCTTCGGCAGGTGACGGTGGTGAAGCGAGAGAGCGACGTCCTCCGAGGCGGCGGCGGGTCGTTCGGCGCGTTCCCGCGTCGCAACCGCGTCCGCCAGTTCGTCGAAGGACGCCTCCCCGTCGTTCTCGCGGAGGTACGCGAGCGCGTACCGCCGCCGAGCGTCCGCCAGCACGTCGAAGAGAGAGTCGGTAGAGCAATCGACGAAGGTCGAAGGCCCCCACGTAGGTTCGGTGCTCATCTACACGGTAGTAGTAGTACTAGGATAATGAGCGCGAGCCCAAACTGTTTAGGGAGTCGGGGAAATCGGAACCGCCAGAACGACCACGTCACCGCCGCTCGGCGACCGTTTCGAGGCTTCCGCCCCACCTCTGAGACCGACGGAGCGCCCGGTACGAACCGTTTTCGCCCGGCAGCGTCGGTTTTTTCGGCCGGCCTAACAATCGAAACGACTTTGTTCGTTTAGGCTGGCCTAAATCGTATGGGGCCTGAATCTCGCGGACGCGAGACGGTGACGCGGCGCGACTACGTGAAGTACGGCGGCGCACTCGTCGGTGGCGGCCTACTCGCGGGGTGTACCGGCGGTAACGGGGCCGACCCGTCCGAAACGCCGGCCGAGACGGGACGACGGCCGCGGACGACTCGTACTCGGTGACGATGGAACCGGTCGGCACCGTCGAGTTCGAGTCCGTCCCCGAAACGTGGGTTCCGTACACCGGCGATTACGCGGACATGGGCGTCGCACTGGGGCGGGCCGACGGCCTCGCCGCCGTCGGCGTCCGCGCCCGGTACGGCGCCCACCTGTACGAGGAACTCCCCGGCGTCTCCGTCGACAAGAGCGAACTCACGCAACTGTGGCAGGACGGCACCGGCAAGGAGGTGTACTACGAACTCGGCGCCGACGTCCACCTCACCGACCCGAACTTCATGGTGAACCGCCTCGGGTGGAGTCGGGAGGACGTCGACGAAATCGCGGAGAACGTCGGTCCGTTCTTCGGGAACACCGTCTTCTCGCGCGTATACGAGTGGCACGATTACGCCGACTACACGCTGTACGAGGCGTTCGAGAAAGTCGCGGCGGTGTTCCGGGAACGGGAGCGTTACGAGGCGTTCGTCTCCCTCCACGACGAGGTTCTCGCGGACGTCCAAAGTCGGCTTCCCGAGGAGACGCCCGACATCGCGGTGCTTTACCCCGCCGAGGTTCCGCCCGAGTCGTTCTACCCGTACCTCGTCGGCGACGGCACCCAATCGAAACAGTGGAACGACCTGAACGTCGGCGACGCCCTCGCGGAGAACGACGTCACGGACGCGCAGGCGGGCGGCGGCACAATCGACTACGAGGCGCTTCTGGAGATAGACCCCGACGCCCTCGCCATCAGGCTCCAAGGCGAGATTACCGACGAGTACTTCGAGCAGAACATCGCCTCGCACCTCCGGAACCACGACGTGGCGAGCGAACTCACGGCGGTGCAGAACGACCGCGTCGTCTACGGCGGCCTCACGTACCAGGGGCCGATCATCCACCTGTTCCAACTCGAACGGGCCGCGCAGGGCCTTTACCCCGAGGAGTTCGGCGACGAGCGACTGTTCGACCGACAGCGAGTCGCGGATATCGTCAACGGGGAGTTCTGACCGGCGCGGCGTCGACTTGAGAGCGCCGCGTCGCGGGCGAACACTCATATAAAAATTGGAACTGACCCTCGTAATCGAGCGTACGATCGTCGCGGAGAGGATGTCGTGCCCGGAAATAGTAGAAATAGAGACTGTCGTCCGATTCGGCAGATTTAGCTCCGTCGCCGTTCGACTGCTCCGAATTCCCCAATAAATCCGTCGTCGGACTCTGCGCGTGAACGGAGTTCCCACCGCAGAGGACTGTGAGGTATATTAATGACAATTGGCCGAGGGTACGGGCCATGGACCGATCCGACGAGAGTCCGGCGGACGAATCGAACGACGCGGAGACAGACGAGACGGCGGCGCGGTTCACGGCGACGAAGCGGGCGTTCCTGCGGGGTTCGGGCGTCGCACTGGGGGCGGGCGTGCTCCCGGCCGGGGCCGGTACCGCCGTGGGAACGACCGGCGGGAAGTCGAACTCCGTCGCGAAGGGAGGCGGCGGGATGGTTTCGAGCGTCCACCGGCAGGCGACGAACGCGGGCGTCGAGGTTCTGAAGGACGGCGGGAACGCCGTCGACGCGGCGGTCGCCGTCCAGTTCGCCCTCAACGTCGTCCAGCCCCACTCCTCGGGAATCGGCGGCGGCGGGTTCATGCTCGTCTACAGCGCCGAGGAGGACGAGATAATCGCCATCGACAACCGGGAGCGTGCGCCCCTCGGGGCCCAGCCCGACATGTTCCTGAACGAACAGGGCGAGGAGGTTCCCTTCTTAGAGCGTCACACGAACGGGAAGGCGGTCGGCGTCCCCGGAACGCTGAAAGCCGCCGACGTGGCCGTAAAGCGGTTCGGAACGAAGGAACTCGGCGAACTCATCGAACCGGCCGTCGAACTGGCCGCGCCGGACGGAGAGACGGTCACCGTCGACGAGTTCCTCGCGGACTCGATCGCGGCCAACGTCGAGGAAGGGTCGTTCACGTCGACCGCAAAGGAGGTGTTCGCGCCGGGCGGCGACCCCCTCCAAGAGGGCGACGAACTCGCCCAACCCGACCTCGCCGACACTCTCCGCACCATCCGCGACGAGGGCATCGGCCCGTTCTACAAGGGCGAAATCGCGGAGGACATCGCCGAGACCGTCCAAGGCGCGGCGCGGTACCGAAAGACGGGCGGGAACATGACCGTCGACGACCTCGGCCGGTACAACGTCGAGATTACGCGCCCCGTCCACGTCACCTACGAGGGCGACGCGCACGACATCACCGTCCGGACGATGCGCTCTCCGACCTCCGGCGGGTACGTCATCGGGCAGATTCTCTCGCTGTTGGAACCGTTCGACCTCGCGCAGTACGACCGCCGGTCGTTCGACGTCTACCACCGGATGATAGAGGCGTTCCAACTCGCGTTCGCCGACCGAAACGAGTACTTGGGCGACGAGGAGTTCGTTGACATCCCGTGGCAGGGGTTCCTCGACGAGGAGTACCTCGACGAACGGCGAAAGATCATCGACCCGAAGAAGGCGACGGCGGCGACGCGCGAACCCGGCGACCCGTTCGCGTACCAACCCGGCGGGCAGTACTACACGAGTCCCAGAGACGTCGAGGAGGCCCAGAACGTCAGCAACGCCTCCGGAAACAAGGGGAAGAAGACCGGCACCGAGGAACCGTCCGGGCAGACGACGCACTTCACGACGGCCGACGCCGACGGCAACTTGGTCTCGTGGACCAGCACCATCGAGCAGTTGTTCGGGTCGGGAATCATGGTCCCCGGACGGGGGTTCATGCTCAACAACGAACTCACCGACTTCGACTCCGAACCCGGCGGACCGAACGAGGTTCAACCCGAGAAGCGCCCCCTCAGCAGTACGAGTCCGACGATAGTCACGCGCGACGGCGACCCCTTCCTGACGGTCGGGTCCCCCGGCGGGTGGTCCATCATCCACACCGTCTCCCAGATTCTCCTCAACGTCGCGGAGTTCGGTATGGACATCGACGAGGCCGTCGCGGAACCGCGCGTCTACTCCGCCACGGGTACGTGGGTCCAAGCCGAGGGCGGCGTCCCCGACGGCGTCGTCGACGAACTGAACGCCGCCGGCCACGACGTCTCCGTCGTCGAGACCATCGGTAACGCGCAGTCCATCCGCATCGAGGACGACGGCGAGTACGTCGGCGTCGCGGACAAGCGCCGGAACGGGTGCGCAAAGTCGCCGTAGGCGGCGTCGGCGACTCGGACTTTTCGCGGTGGGGGTATTCCGCTTCGTCCGGCGAGCACACTCTCTCTACCGAGCGATCGAGACGGAACCTCAGGTATCGCCGGAACCGTCGAGCGCCGTCTCCGTCACGTCGTCTTCGACCTCCACAACCGCTAACAGAAAGGATTCTATCGCCTCAGCGTCCACCTCGGTCGTCGCTTTTGTATTCCAACGAGATTCCGCAGTTGAGAGGAGGGGAAATGACTGTATTCACTGGACTTTGGCTTTGGAAGCGCCGTTGAGCAAGTGGACGGCAATCCCGCCGAGAACGACGTTGAAACCGACGAGAACGGCGACAGCAGGAATCACCGTATTCCAGGGGCCCGAGAAGGCCGTCACGTTCAACACCGTCATCACATTCTGGCCGAGCATGAACGCTCGGACACCGTCGACGCCGTAGGTGATAGGATTGACCACCGCAACCGACTGGATCCATCCCGGAAGAACCTCGAGCGGGACAAACGCGCTAGAGACGAACAACAGCGGGAACGTCAGAAGGTTGGCGATCATGGTCGTCGCCTCTTGATCGTGCGTTACGAGCGCGACGATGTTCGAGAACGCCATGAACGCGCCACCGAATATCACCGCAATCGCTACGACGCCAACGAAACCCAGCACCCCCGTCCGAAGGTAGCTCCCGACCGACGCGCCTGACTGAAGGTACAGCATCACGTAGCCAAGCAACAGGATAATCGCGGTCTGGGCGGCAATTCGGACCACCTCTGACAGGACTTTGCCGAGGAACATTGCACCCCGGTCCATCGGTGAAGCGAGGAGTTTCTCGAACATTCCCGTGTCCATGTCGTCGACTAATCCGATACCGGAGACCGCAGCCGCAGCGAGCGCGGACTGAATCACGATAGCCGGGGTGAGGTACGTAATGTAGTCGACGCCACTACCGAGCGTCTGAGCGAGTGCGCCGCCGACAACAGCGCCGAGGACTTCGGCCATCAGCACGAAGAAGATGACCGGCTGGATCAGCGATGAGAACGTCACGAAGGGGTTCCGGGACGTCTTGACGAGCCACCGCTTGACGCTGATCTGCACGTCCGCCGCGAAACCGTTCCCTGGAGCTTTTTGCGCGATGTCGCTTCCCGCGACATCGCCCTCGTCGGTGATGTTGCTCATTCGGTCGTCCCCCGTCCGGAGACAGTAGCGCTCCGTTCGTTCGTCCCATCTCGGTTAGATGCCTCCGGACTCTCACCGGTGAGCGCAAGGAACACGTCGTCGAGCGTGGGCGACCGGACATCGAATCCCGTGACGACAACGTCAGCCTCGTGCAGCGCGACGAAGAGTTTACTCACAGCCTCCCGAGCGCCTTCGGCTGTGATGGTGAATCCATCGTCCGTTGTTTCGATAGTCGCGGTGTCGAGGGCATCCGATTCACGCACTACTTCTATTGCACGTTCAGTCGCCTGTTCGGACGAGTCCGCCAGCGTCAGATCGAGAATATCGCCGCCGACAGCCGATTTGAGCGCCCTCGGGGTGTCAGTTGCGACGATTTTACCGTCCTGAATCACGGACAGGCGGTCACACAGCCGGTCCACTTCTTCGAGATACTGTGTCGTGAGAAACACCGTCGTTCCGCGTTCGTTGAGTCGCTCGAAGTAGTTCCAAAGGCGCATTCTGGCTTCGGGGTCGAGACCGGTCGTCGGTTCGTCGAGGAACACCAGCGGCGGTCGATGCACGAGAACGGTGGCAGCGTCCAGTCGCTTTTTCATCCCGCCGGAGTAGTTCTCCGCTCGCTCGTCGGCAACGTCTGTGAGACCGACTAAATCGAGCAGTCTCTCGATACGTTTATCTTGCTCTGAGTCGGGGACACCGTACACCTCACAAGCGAACCGAATGTTCTCACGCGCGGTGAGTTCCTCGTCGACGCTGGTCTCTTGAGCCATGTAGCCGATGGATTCGGACACTGCCTGTGGCTCCGTTTCGACGTCGTATCCGTTGATACTCACCGAACCCTGATTCGGACGGAGCAGTGTCACGAGGGTCTTGATAGTGGTCGTCTTTCCGGCACCGTTCGGGCCCAGAAAGCCGAAGAACTCGCCTTTCTCGACAGCGAGGTTGACACCGCAGACGGCTTCCGTACCATCTTCGTATGTAACGTGTACGTCGGTCGCATTAATTGCGAGTTGCTCTTCGTTCGACTGGCACGAGTTATCGGCCTGCATTCGGGGAGGTTGCGACTCCATAGCGGGATTTCATACTTCGGAGAGTTGCCCGCTAAGACTGTCTCTCATTCGTGCGGCAGTTTATATACCCCGTCGAAGAACCGGTGGTCTCACTCGGGTAGCGGTGGCCACGTGGAGGCAACAGTCGTCTCGATGAGGTAGGTCTGTGCCCGACGGAGACGCTCGGAGACCGACGACGCGGTGATCCCGAGTTCGGTGGCTACCTCGTCGAGCGTCGCCGTTCGCGGAATGTCGAAGTAGCCCATCTCGTAGGCGATCCGGAGCGCCTCACGCTGGTGGTCGGTGAGTCCGTCTCCCGCTTTTTCGGCTTCCCCATCGTAAGTGAGTCGCCGGAGGGAGAATTCACCGTTTCGCTGCCAGAACGTACGAAACTCGTCCAACACTGTCCTGTCGGTGAACCACCCGGATTGAATCCAGCCGGTCGGCGTGACGCGGATCTGCTCGATGATGGAGTCGGTGGTGGCGAGCGCGCGGAGCTTCGAGAGATCCTCGATCTGTTCGCCGAGTTGGGCGTCCATCCCGAGAGCTGGCAAGACCTGGTACCGAGACGTTTCGCCTGCCTGTCCGACCAGAGTGTACTCCGCCACGAACGACGACGATTCGAAGGCTCGCTCGATCAACGCGGGCGTTTCATGCGTCGCGTGAACGATAAACGGCGGACGATTGCCGTGATTGGGCTGGAGTTCGACATCCAGCGTCGCTTCTGGAACGTCTCCTGCAACCGTCACGAGCGGGAGATGCTCGCAAGTGATCTCGTATTCGGCGATGAGGCCCATGTCTCTCAACACTCGCTACTACAGATATACAACTTGGAATGGTGGCCAGATAACCGTCTCCCACTCGACTACTGCCGACGGTTTGCGACGTGTTTTCATACTCTACCGCGCGTGGGAAGGCCGCCTCGCCGACATCCGCGACGCGGTTCGGGAGGCCGCCGCGGTCGGCGTGGACATCGCCCGCTACCACGACATCCCGCTTATCCTCGATAGCCCTTCTTTCACTCTTCTTCGCCGTGACGCCTGTACATCGGAGAGGTACCTCCGCAACAGCAGGATGGGGATTTCATATCGCGTTATTCAGTTTACCCACACTGTCAGCCCGGCGGAGAGTCCCGCCTCCGGCATACCAAAGCATTACTTGTCGCGTGCCAACCTGATACCATGGCCCTTCGCAAACCGCCGTTACGCGAGGTACACGCCGCGCGCGACGCGAAGTTCACGGAGTTCGGCGGGTGGGACATGCCGGTGGAGTTCGACTCTATCAGAGACGAACACGCGTCGGTTCGCGAGTCGGCGGGCATCTTCGACGTCTCCCACATGGGGGAGTTAGAGGTGTCCGGCCCCGACGCGACGACGCTGATGCAACGGCTGACGACGAACGACGTGACGAACCTCTCGCCGGGCGACTCGCAGTACGCGATGATAACCGACGACGAGGGGACGATTCTCGACGACACCGTGGTCTACCGCCTCCCCGAGGAGGAGACGTACCTCTTCGTCCCGAACGCGGGCCACGACGAGGAGATGTACGGGCGGTGGACGGAGTACCGCGACGAGTGGGACCTCGACGCGACCGTCCGCAACGTCACCGACGAGTGGGCGATGTTCGCCGTCCAAGGCCCGGACGCGCCGGGCCTCGTGGTGGAGGCGGCCGACGGGGGCGTCTCCGACCTCTCGAAGTTCGAGGCCGCCTACGCCGACGTCGCGGGCGTCCGGTCGTGGGTCGCCCGAACCGGCTACACGGGCGAAGACGGGTTCGAGATACTCTGCCCGTGGGAGGACGCCGAGACCGTCTGGGAGGCGTTCGACTGCCAGCCCTGCGGCCTCGGGGCCCGCGACACCCTCCGCATCGAGATGGGCTTTCTCCTCTCGGGGCAGGATTTCGACCCCGAGGAGGAACCGCGGAACCCCTACGAGGCGGGCGTCGGCTTCACGGTGAAACTCGACACGGAGTTCGTCGGGAGAGACGCCCTCGAACGCGTCGAGGCGGAGGGCGTCGAGGAGAAGTTCGTCGGCGTGAAGCTGTTGGACCGCGGCATCGCCCGCCACGGGTACGACGTGACCGACGGGGACGGCGACGTAATCGGTCGCGTCACCTCCGGGACGATGAGTCCGACGCTGGGCGAGTCCATCGCCCTCGGATACGTTCCGGTCGAACGCGCGACCCCCGGGTCGAAGGTCGGCGTCGTCGTCCGCGGCGAAGAGAAGCGCGCGAAAACCGTCACACCACCTTTCCTGGAGGATAAGTAAATGTTCGAAGTTCCCGAAGACAGAAAGTACCTTGAATCGCACGAGTACGCGACCACCGACGGCGATACCGCGACCGTCGGCATCACCGACTTCGCGCAGGACGAACTGGGCGACGTCGTCTACGTCGAACTACCCGACGAGGGCGACGACGTCGCGCGGGGCGAGGAGTTCGGCGTCGTCGAGAGCATCAAAGCCGTCTCCGACCTGTATTCGCCCGTCTCGGGCACCGTCGTGGAGGTCAACGACGACCTGTTCGACCACCCCGAGTACGTCAACGACGACCCGTACGGCGACGGGTGGATGCTGAAGGTCGAGGTGACCGAGGGGGAAGGGTTCGACGAGTTGCTCTCGCCCGAGGAGTACCGCGAGCAGACCGAATGACGCGGGGAAGCCCCTACGCGCCGCACACGGACGCGGAGACGAAGGAGATGCTCGCCGCCGTCGGCGCAGAGAGCGAGGAGGACCTCTTCGACATCCCGGAGGCGGTCCGCTTCGACGGCGAGTTCGGCATCGAGGCTCGCCGCGAGCGTGACGTTCGACGGGAGATAGCGACCACGCTGGCGAAGAACGACGACCTGACGGAGTTCCTCGGCCGCGGCCACCACTCCCACTACGTTCCGTCCCTCGTGGACGATCTCTCGCGGCGGTCGGAGTTTCTCACCTCCTACACGCAGTACCAACCGGAGATAACGCAGGGGTTCCTGCAGGTCCTCTTCGAATACCAGTCGATGCTCGTCGAACTGACGGGCCTGCCGGTGGCCAACTGCTCGATGTACGACGACGCCACCGCACTCGCGGAGGCGGCGCGACTCGCCGGGCGCGCCCGCCGCGTCTCCGGCGAACGCGTCCTCGTCCCCGAGATTCTCCGCGAGGGCAAACGCCGCGTCCTCGACAACTACGTCGCCGGAACCGACCTCGACGTCGAGACGTACCCGATGGACGACGGCACCGTCGATATCGACGCCCTCGAAGCGCAGGTGGACGAGGACGTTGCGATGGTGTACGCCGAGAATCCGACGGTCCGCGGGAGCATCGAACCGCGCCTCGCAGAGATCGGCGATATCTCCGACGACAGCGGTGCGCTGTTCTGTCTCGGGACGGATATCGTGGCCCTCGCACTGCTGGAAGAACCCGCGTCCGTCGGCGCCGACGTGGTCGTCGGCGAGGCGGACGCCCTCGGCATGCCGACGAGTTACGGCATGGGACTCGGCCTGTTCGCCACCCGCGAGGAGTTCCTCCGGCAGGTGCCGGGCCGCCTCGTCGGCGCGAGCGAAGACGCCGCAGATAAGCGCGCGTACACCCTGACGCTGCAGACGCGCGAACAGCACATTCGCAAGGAGCGGGCCACCTCGAACATCTGTACGAATCAGGCGTGGGTGGCCCTGCGGACGGCGATGCACGCCGCGTACCTCGGCCCGTCGGGCCTCGTTGACCTCGCGAAGCGGTGCGTCACCGACGCCGAGTCGCTGGCCGCCGAGTTAGACGGCCTGAAGGGCGTTCGCGCGCCCGTCCACGACGGACACCACTTCCGCGAGTTCGTCGTCCACGTGGACCAACCCGCGAAGGCCATCGCCTCGGACCTCGAAGCGGAGGGGTTCGCCGTCCACGTCGTCGGCGAGCACCGCCTGCAAGTCTGCGTCACCGACCTGAACGCCTCGAAGACGGACGCCCTCGTTTCGGCGTTCGAGGAGGTTCTCTGATGGATTTCGACCAAGCACGCTACGCCCGCGAGGACGTGTACGAACCGCTCCTCTCGGAGAAGAACTCGACGCGCGTCGAGATAGACGAGGAGGACTCGCCCCTCCCCGACGACCTGACGCGCGACTCGGTGGAACTGCCCGAACTGTCCGAACCCGAACTGGCCCGCCACTACACGCGCCTCTCGCAGATGAACTGGAGCGTCGAGACGGGGCCGTACCCCTTGGGGTCGTGCACGATGAAGTACAACCCCTCGTTCACCGAGGACGTGGCCGCCGACCCGAACGCGGCGATTCACCCCGACCGGTCGGCCCGGAGTTCGCAGGGAACGCTCGAACTCCTGTCCGACTTACAGGACTACCTCGGTCGAATCGGCGGCATGGACGCCGTGACGCTCCAACCGCCCGCGGGTGCGGCAGGCGAGTTCGCGGGCATCCTCGTCGCGAAAGCGTACCACGAGGCCAACGGCAACGACCGGAGCGAGGTCATCGTCCCCGCCTCCGCGCACGGGACGAACTTCGCCACCGCCGCGATGGCGGGGTACGACGTGGTCGAACTCCCCTCCGGGGAGGACGGCCGCGTGGACGTGGAGGCCCTCGACGCCGCCGTCTCCGAGGACACCGCCGCGCTGATGCTCACCAACCCGAACACGGTGGGACTGTTCGAGCGAGACATCGTCGAAATCGCGGAGATGGTCCACGACGCCGGTGGACTGCTCTACTACGACGGCGCGAACCTCAACGCCCTGTTGGGACGGGGGCGCCCGGGCGACATGGGGTTCGACATCATGCACTACAACGTCCACAAGACGTTCGCGACGCCGCACGGCGGCGGCGGCCCCGGCGCGGGACCGGTCGGCGTCGTCGAGGAACTGGCGGAGTTCCTCCCGAGTCCGCACGTCCGCGAACGCGGCGGGTCGTACGAACTGTACGAACCCGAGCGGTCGGTCGGCAAGGTGCACGGCTACGCGGGCAACTGGCTGGTTCTCGTGAAGGCGTACGCCTACATCGCTCGTCTCGGCGACGAGGGGTTGGCGGACGCCAGCGCGAAGGCCGTCCTCAACGCGAACTACCTCGCAGAGCAGGTGGACTTGGAGGTGCCGTACGGCCCGTTCCACCACGAGTTCGCCGCGACGGCGGGCGAGAGAGACGCCGCGGACGTGGCCAAGCGGATGCTCGACTACGGCGTCCACCCGCCGACGACGAAGTGGCCCGAGTTCGTCCCCGAGGCGATGCTGACCGAACCGACCGAAGTCGAGAACCGCGACTCCCTGGACGACTTGGCGCGCGCGTTCAACGAATCGCTCGCCGACTCCGAGGAGGAACTCGAAGACGCGCCCTCGCGGACGGCGGCGCGCCGCATCGACCAAGCCAGCGCCGCGCGGAACCCGCGACTCTCGTGGCACGCGCTCGACGCCGAAGAAGAGTAGAGAACCCGACTTTTTCGCGGCTTACGCGTCCGCGGTGGAGATGCCGTCGTTGATGTTGATGAAGCCGTAGCCGCACTCGCTACAGCGCCACTTCGTCTTCTCTCCGAGGTGAAGCTCCGTGTAGGCCGTCCGCCAGAACTGGCTGTTGTCGCACTCGGGGCAGTCGTACTCCATCTCGAGACTCATATCGCACGTTCCGCGACGCGCCAAGTTGAAGATACTGATTCGAACGGTGACCTCCCGGAGCGTATATCGCATTTTGCGATACGGAATGAAAGGGTGCTTCGTATACAACCTCGGAGGACGAGTTCGGCGCGTGCTCTGTCTACGGTATAGGCTGGCTCGAAATGGCCGATCAGGAGAGCGAGCGAAGTTACCGGCCGGATTCTCTGTACGCAAGAAAGGCTCTCCAGAGGAAGACGCTACCGACACTGAGGGCGAGTGGACTCGTAACGTGGAGGTAGCTGAGAGTCCCGGAGAATCGGGGCTGGAGCCTCGCCGTTAAAACGAACCAGAAGAGTCCCCACAGTACGATCGTACCTAGAAGTTGGCGCATCACTCCGGCCGTCCGAGTCGCTTTATCGGCGGGGCCGAGCGAGGATGTGGTCATACACCAACACCGTCCTCGCACTGCAAGTACTTACTTCCTCTATGTATCTCTGGTTGGGGTTCGCATCGAAGCCATCCGCTGAGGGTGTGCAGAGTCGAGCAGGTCTCGGCAGGGCGGCTCTGACGCTGTTTGTCGACGCTATCGAGGGCGCACTGGGTCCGGAAGCGGTCGAAGTTCCGGCATCGTTCCCGACCGCTCGATCGTCTGGATTTCGACGTCGTTCACCGCGACGGTGAGCGTTTCCCAGTCGCTCGGTACGTCTGCTCCGCCGACGAGGTGAGTGACGGAACCGCATCGCGATTCCCCGGTCTTTCCGCCGGACGACGTTTCGCTACTGAATCCGGACGTAACGGTGAATCTCAAGACGAACTCGTTCGCGACAGAACGGGTCAACTCAGGTTCGACGTCTCCCAACTCGCTACAGAGCCTCACGTCGAACGTCAAATCCGCGGACTCGCCGTCGCTCACGATGTGAACCCACCCGCTGTGAGTCTCCCCCTCACTCGGGAACGATGTACGACTCTTCGAGTAGACGAGTCCGAGGGAGTCGTCGCCCTCGTCGGTTTCGCTCTCGTCCGACCTACTAAGGGCCACAGAACTCGTCCACCCGTGACAGCCGGCGAGGCAGCCGATACCGGCGATGGAACTGACGGCCAGCACCTCGCGGCGGGATACTGGAGGGCTCATCACTCAGTGAATACGCACTCTCGATAAGTGCTTTTCTACTGCCACGTCGTGGACACGGAGCGCACTCTCAGTCGTCTCTCCGTCTGTCCTCGACGCCGGGTGCGAACTCGAACGGATTCGGTTCTATACCTTCGTGGTACGAGCGAACGGCCAGCTTCGTCCCGAGGTAGCTCGCTCCGACCGTACCGAAGAACGCGACGACGAACGTCCCGGAGCGTACCGAGACGCCTCCGTTACGGTTCGCTGACCCGGAGAACCGGCTTGATGGCGTCGCCGTTCTCGGAGTCTTCGACGGCCTGCTCTATCTCCTCGAAGTCGTAGTACGTCACGAGTTCGTCGAAGGGGAACTTCCCCTGTCGGTACAACTCGACGAGGTCCGGGATGAACTCCCGCGGCGAGGAGTCGCCCTCGACGATTCCGGTGACGGAGCGACCGTTGAGGATGAGGTCGTTCACGTCGAAACTCGCTTCGGCACCCAACGGCGGCGCACCGGCGATTCCGAGCGTCCCGCGTTGGGTGAGCGTCTCGACGGCCTGTTCGGCGACGTCGGTGACGCCGGTCGTTTCGAGGGCGTACTCGACTCCCCCGTCGGTCACCTGTCGGACCGTTTCGACGACGTCGTCTACGTCGTCGGGGTTCACCGTCTCGGTCGCACCGAGGGCGGCCGCCTTTTCGAGGCGGTTCTCCCGGAGTTCGACGACGACGACGTCGGTACAGCCCTTGATATCCGCGGCCATGACCGCCGAGAGACCGACCGACCCCGCGCCGAAGACGACGATGGACGACCCCGCCTGCGGGTCCAGCGAGTTGATGACCGCTCCCGCACCGGTTTGGATGCCGCACCCCAACGGCCCCAGCAGTTCCAAGGGAACGTCGTCTTCGACGGGGACGACGTTTCGCTCGGTGGCGACGGCGTGGGTGGCGAACGACGACTGGCCGAAGAATCGGCCGCTTATCTCCTCGCCGTCGCGCGAAATCGGGGACGTACCGTCCTCCGGTCGCGCGCCGCCGAAGTTGTATTCGTAGAAGTGCTCGCAGTACGCGGGGTGTCCGTCTCGGCAACTGGGGCAGCGTCCGTCGGCGTCGAAACTCATGACGACGCGGTCGCCCGGTTCGACCGACGCGACGTTCGCTCCCACCTCTTCGACGACGCCGGAGCCTTCGTGCCCGAGGACCGCCGGAAGCGGCGTCGGATACCACTGGTCGCGGACGATCATGTCCGTGTGGCAGACGCCGGCCCCGACGACGCGGACGACGACTTCGTTCGCCTGCGGGTCGTCCAGTTCTACGGTCTCGATGTCGAACGGTCCCCCCTCTTCTTCGACTACCGCGGCTTCGATCTCCATGTGTCAATCAACCTTCAGTATGCTCTCGGTTAGAATTTTGGTCGACGGACGGACTCGTCCGTCGCGAGAGCGCTCCGCGAACCGCGAGCACGGGTCGAGCGTCGTCCCGCCTACTCACGTTCGGCCGTCGCCGTCCCGCCTTCGGGTCCTCCCTCAGACGACGAGGTTGGTCAGGGAGTCGCCCGCCTCGCGCCGGCGGACGTTCTCGCGGACGAGCGCCGCGATTCGGTCGGCGTAATCGACCGTCGCGGCGGCGGCGTGCGGGGTGACGACGACGTTCTCCATCTCCCACAACGGGGAGTCCGTCGGGAGGGGTTCCTCCTCGAACACGTCGAGGCCCGCGCCGGCGATGTCGCCCGACCGGAGGGCGGAGACGAGGGCCGACTGGTCGACGACGCCGCCGCGGGCGACGTTGACGAGGTAGGCGTCCTCCCGCATCGCGTCGAATTCGGCCGCGCCGAGGAGTCCCTCCGTCTCGTCGGTCAACGGGACGGTGAGGGCGACGAACCGCGCGTCCGATATCGCCTCGACCAACGCGTCGGGGGTGTACACCTCCGAGACGTGTTCGACGGGCGTCGGCGTCCGACGGACGCCGGTGACGTCCATCCCGAGGGCGTCCGCGCGGCGGGCGACGCCCAGACCGAGCGTTCCGAGGCCGACGACGCAGACGGACTCGCCGTTCAGGGTGAACGCCTCGTCCCACGCCGGCGGGTCCCACGCCTTGTCGGCTTGGTCGCTCCGGTAGCGGTGGAGGCGGCGCGCGAACTGGAGCATGAACCCCAGCGCAGTCTCGCCGACCGAGTCGCCGTGGAGGCCGGTGCTGTTCGTCAGCCGTATCCCGCGTTCGCGGAGGGCGTCGAGCGGAAATTCGTCGTACCCGGCGCGGACGCAGTGAATCCAATCGAGGTCGGCTTCCAGAAACTCCGGTTCGTGACCGAACGAGACGACGGCGTCGAACCCGGCCACGTCGTCGCTCACCTCGGCATCGTACTCCGAGAGGAGCGACCGCAACTTCTCCGCCGGGAAGATTCGCTCGACGGACGAGTGGATGGCGACTCGCGTAGGCATGGGGGCCAGTTCCACCGGACGGACAAAAACGGTTCGTGACGCGGCGAGAGCGTCGGAGGACGCGCCGCCGTCTCAGGCCGTCCGGGCGGCGTCCTCTCGTTCGTCGGACAGGGCTTCTTCGCGGAGTTCCCGGGACCGCTCGGAGGAGACGCTCAGGTTCGGCACCTCCGTCGGGTCGCCGTCCTCGTCGATGGCGACGTAGACGAAGTACGACTCCGTCGTCAGTTCCGTCTCGCCCGTGAGGGGGTCCTCCCGGAAGACGCGGAGACGGACCTTGACGCTGGTCGTCCCGGAGTCGTAGACGTACGCTTCGATGAGTGCGGTGTCCCCGCGCGGAATCGGTCGGTGGAAGTCGACGCCCTCCATGCGGGCGGTGACGCACGTCTCCCCCGAGAACCGCATCGCGGACATCGCTCCCACCTCGTCCATCCACTTCATGACGTTGCCCCCGTGAGCCATGTCGTAGTTGTTCGTGTCGTCAGGTTGGACCAGCACCCGGTTCTCGATGTACGTCTCCTCCAGATCGACCATACACTCGCTACCGAGACGCCCCGAATAACGCTTCTGTCATGCGGTCGTATCGTTGTCTGTCGATTGTGAGGGATTCGGCGGAGCGGTCGTCGCCGGTCCGATTCGACTCGCCGCCGGCCAAATCTCTTTGCCCCCGCGACCCGAACGGCCGGGTATGAGCATCACGCTGTACGCTCTCGACGGGTGCCCGTACTGCGAGAAGGTCCACGACGCCCTCGAAGACGGCGGCGTCGAGTACGAGACGGAGTGGGTCGAAGCGCTCCACTCCGAACGGAACGAGGTCAAGCGCGTCAGCGGTCAGCGCTCCGTTCCGGTACTCGTCGACGAGGAACGCGGCGTGACGATGAACGAGAGCGACAACATCCTCCGGTACGTCGAGGAGACGTTGGCGGCCACATGAAGATATACACCGGCCGCGGCGACGAGGGGATGACCGACCTCCGGGACATGTCCCGGGTGTCGAAGACCAGCGCCCGCATCGAAGCCTACGGGACGGTGGACGAGGCGAACGCGCTGATCGGAACTGTCCGCCCCACGGGGTACGACGACGTGGACGAGAAACTCGAACGCGTCCAGAACCACCTCCACGTCGTGCAGGCGGACCTCGCGAACCCGGACCCCGACGAGGACGACCCGGTCACCACGGCGGACCACGTCGAGGAACTGGAGTCGTTCATCGACGAGGCCGACGAGGAACTGGACCAACTGAACTCCTTCATCCTCCCGAGTGGGAGCGACGCCGGGTCGAAACTCCACCACGCGCGCGCGGTGACGCGCAGGGCGGAGCGCCGAACCGTCGAACTGGCGTCGGAGGAACCGGTGAACGAGCAGACCGTCGCCTACCTGAACCGCCTCTCGGACGCCCTGTTCACCCTCGCGCGCCTCGTGAACAAGCGCGACGGCGTCCGCGAGGACGCCCCGACGTACTGAACACCACGCCTCCGTTCTTCCGTCCATCGCCCGATAGCGCTCCGCTACCCTCGATAGAACATTGTCTCGACCGACACAATCCTTTTATCTGTTGCTTGCCTACGGTCAGATATGAACAAGCACTTCGAAGACGCTTGGTACTACCTCCGACGCGCGGGCGAACACCTCTCCGTGGGCATTCGAGAGGAAGCCGAACCGGTCGAACGCCGCGTTCGCAAGATGCTCGGGCGCGAGGAGGAGGTGCCCCCGTCCGGACGGGAGCGTCTGCAAGCCGAACTCCGCCGCCGGGCGCCGCGACGCGTCGAAGTCGGCGGGAAGAAGGCCATGCGCCGCGCCCAGAGCGGTATCCGACGCTACCGCGGCGGGTCCGCGGAGTAAGCCGAATCGCCCCGAAGAAGAACGTTTAAGTCTCGCCCCGGGATACGATTTTGTGCGCGGGTTGGTGGTCTAGCCCGGTTATGACGGCTCCTTCACACGGAGCAGGCCGGCGGTTCGAATCCGCCCCAACCCATCCTCTTAAGGCGATTACACCGTGAGCGTGCGGACCGTTCTCACCCGTTCTATCTGATTTCTGAGAGGTGGTCGCGGTGAGTCGGACGGTCGAGTTGGAGCCTCCCGTTTGCGACTACTGCGGGTGCTACGTTCTCGACGATGACCAATCCTGTCCGGCACTCAAGGACGGGAGGTGTCAGCCGTGACGCGAAGGAGAGCCGGGAGGGCCGTCTACTGTTCCAAGGCTTGGACCCTCATCGGCGCAAGACTCCGGAGAACCGGAGTACACCGACCAACCACAATGGGGGTGGTCGGGCGTGTGTGACGACCCGTCCCACCGATTTGAGCGTTACGTAGGACGAGAGCTGATTTCAGGTAGGTGGTCAACGAGTCCCCCGACTGAACAACCCGCAGACTGGGATCTCGAGCCCAACCTCGGAGGTAGTGACGCGTGAGCCACATCGCACCTCACTTCCACGAGGTCGACATGTTCCTGTGGTTCACCGACAACGGTCTCTCGCCGTACTGGGCGCTCTCGAATCTCTGTATTGGCGAGTTCGACGGTTACCGGAAGATCACCTTCGAGATTGGAGACGAAGTGTGGACCGCTCGGATCAACTACAACCCCGAGACGGGAATTGCACCCCGCGACTCTGACCCGATCGAGTCGGAGAAAGCGTACGAGTACAAGATCCACGCAGAAGGCCCGGACGAGCAGAAGGCTGATTTCGTCTTCTCGCCTCGGTGGGACGACCAGAAGAAGCCCGACGGTGACGAGATGAAACGCCCTTGGTGCGGTGGCGAAGGCGTTCAGGCCCACGTGCAGGGCTCGAACCTCACGTACGACGAGTACCTCTTCGTCCTGCAGTCCACGCTCCAAGCGTTCGCTGACGAAGCAGAGACGGACTTCTCTCGACGATACTTCGGTCGCCCCCGAGGAGACTCGAACATCGTCACGACCGAACTGTACGTCCGCCTCATGCGTGAGTACGCGAAGAAGCTCACCCGTTCGACGGGCATCTTCTATCGGATTATGCACCTCCTCGCAGAGGAGAAGGACTCACAGTTCATCTACAAGGGCGACAATACCAACGTCGTCGGCAAGCGCCACGCATTCGCCCTTGACCCGTTCTCGTCGTCGAAACTCGTCGACGATCACTCGCTCGGGAAGCGTCTGAAGTGCTATCACCCAAAGTACGTCCGCTCGAAGGAGAGTCGAGACGACCCACTCTCCTCACCGAAGTTCGGCGTTGCGTTCCACAAGTCGCTCAACACAACGGAGGGAATTACTGGAGAGTACCGTTCTGGTGGTTCTGCTGTGAAGTGGCGTGACCGTAAGCAGTTACTCCGCGAACTCGAGGAGACGTTGATCAACGTCCTTCGGTGGGCGGGCATTCCAGTCGACGCCGATCCGACTGCGTTCGTCGAGGACTATCACTTCCAGGTTGAGAAGTCCGACCGCTCCATTGGTCACTTTGGTGACCCGACGCCTCGACTGGAGGCCGAACAGGAGAATCTCGTGATAACGGTACTTCAGGACATCTCTCCGAGTGCACGGTCGGTGATGGAGATGCTCGCCACCGATGGTGGTGAAGCTCACTACAAGGACGTCGCAGACGAGACGGGATACTCCGTCTCTCAAGTCTACCGCGCTCTGGAGGAGATCGGCGAGGCGGTCGTGAACGAAAACGGGCTCGTTCGGTTCTTCTCGGAGAAGATCCGTCAGGAGATCACCGCCATCGTCGAACGAATCGAGTCCTCCATCGAGGACGGCATCGGCGCAGTCGCGCGGCTCGCGAACGTTGAGACGCGTTCATCTGCCGACTCCGCCATCCAACGCTGGATGTCGAGGTACGGGGCGTCGTTCGAGAACATCGGTGACGGTGAGGGGAAGATTCGCTTCGACACCGTCCTGTCGGAGTTGAAGTCGCACGGAGTACCTACCATCGACGAAGTCCTTGAGGAGGGACTTCTCGCATGGAAGCGTGCTGGGCGTAACCCGCGCGTCTTCGCCGAGCTGGAGTTCGTCGCAAAGGAGATCATCGGACGAAACCGAGACGACGGTACTGTGGGGCGAGAAATCACCTGGTAGCGCGGTGACGGCTGAGTGGCAACACTCGTCTGGCTGACGTTCTTTTATATACAACTCGTCCGAACCTCGGTTTCTATTGGAACTCGATTTTCGTCGTCGTCGTCTCTTTCGAGTCCTAAGAGCCTGCAGCCACTCGGGTCGTTCGCATTAGGTGCGAACATCCCCTTAGGGAGTGTCCCTAAGAGGGACAGACTCCGAAAATACCCTCGCACCGCGGCGATTTCTAAGTGATGCACGAGAAAAGGAGGGGGCAAGAGAATGACGAAGTCACCGACGCCCTTCCTGGAAGTGAGAAAGATACTGTCGGACAGTAGACTTACTGATGTCAAGATTATTAGCGATTTCTGCATCACTCAAGTAGTGAATAGAACGTAGATAGGCAGCAATTGCGGGCTTTCCAAGAGCTGCAATAGAGACGGGAACGAAGTTTGATTTAGAGACGGTGTCGAACTTACCTACCCGTGACCAAAGCTCTGCAAATAACCGAGCACGTTGCCTACTACGGCGAAAAAGCAAGTGTTGATCAGCAAAACAACGCATTTCGCCAGTAGGCGTTCGAACCCAAGCAAAGCCACCTCCCCTCCCCTTACTGAACCGGAAAACAGCGACTGTCAATTCGCCATCTTCCCAATCGATAGTCCGATCGATGTCGTACCAATACCTCTCTGGGGGAGAACCCGTGAAATGCCGCTCAATGTGTTCGCGCTCCTCATCTGTGAGCTCCATTACCTATTAGAGAGGGTTTTACAGATTGTAAAATCCGCGCCTTTCATTTATAACACCCATCCAGCGCAATAGCAGAGTGCGGCACGACCTACCAGGAGAGTGAGAAAATCATAATGGAAGAACGCGATTGGGAAGCCATCCGCCGAAGCGTGCTTGAGCGCGACCAAGAGCAGTGCATGAACTGTCGTATTCCGAGAACTGATGCTACCCTCGATGTCCACCACATCGTGCCTCGTGGACAGGGAGGATCAGATCGATTCTCGAATCTGGTCGCGCTTTGCAGACAGTGTCACGATGCCGCGCACGGCAAGGCGATGGCTCCCGTGGTTAGATGGTACAGCAATGGTCAAATGGATTCCGTTGAGTTCGAGGCCTACCGCCATCTGTGGAAGACGATCGACTGGGTACGCTTCAATGAGGAAGGGCGATTCTGGTATATCCCCTTAGGGGACATTGGGCGGTTCGTTGACGAACCGCTCATAGAGGATAGGGAACGGATGCCCTTCGGTAAGCAGAGTAGATAGGAAGACGCACCCGCAGTTGGCCTTCGGCCACACCGATATTTCTCAGATAAAGCATCAATCTACGTCCACCCACACATCTAGATTCCGAGCGGGAGTTAGTTGTCCCTGGGAGCCCATACTGATGCGGTACGCTCATCGTATGATAACAAGGTCACAAGGATAGATGATTCCCAGATGGGAGTTGGTTGAGGAATAGATGTAAAAGAAGGTACTTAGACTCGTCCAGATCCTCAGGGAGTGAGCTGCTCGTAGCCTAATCACCCTCAACTGAACGACTCTAAACTACACTCGGTGTGTGAACTCAGATAGCGCTCAATCCGTCGTTCGTGCCATCCAATCGGCGATAGGATGCTTTCTGCTGCCTGTATCAGTTGATCGCGGTAGAACGGCCCGTCGTACTCCGAGGGCTCTTCGCTCTTGAGGACGACACGGTCTCGAGACGACTTCTCGTCGTCGACGACGACGTACGACACGTTCTGGCCTGGGCGTCGGGTGAGTCCCTTTCCGTCGGCGCGTTTCAAGGCGGCGACGTTCCGGGTGTTCTGCGTGTACTCGTCAAGCGACTTCGAGACACGATTGTTCACGACCAGTCGCGTCGGGTCAATGGCCCCACGTTCGAGGCGATCGATCATCGTGCGGAGTCGCTCACACACCGCTTCCGGGTCGCGGGTTTCGTCTAGGGCCTCGATGAGTTCCCGCTGTGCATCCTCGATGTACGTCGGTGTACTTCGTTGACGGCACTCGATACCTCGATACTTATACTCATCAACACCGGCTACCTTTCCGAAGTACTTCGTGAGGGCACCGGCGTCGGAATCCGCACGGGGAACAAATGCAATCCAGTCGTACTCGGCCTCGTACTCTAAGCGGATTCCCACGTCCTCAGTGATCTGGGCTGCAAGTTCGTCAAGCGGCGTCTGTTCCGCGCCGTCGACGGGGGTTACCCAGATGCTGTCGACAATTCCGTGGACGACACGCCACCCGTTCGCCTCGAAGACGGCCTTGCTATCGAGAAGGATTTCGCGCGCGAAGGCGTTGATCGCCTCGTGGCACTCGATTCGGCCGAACTTCGCGTTGGAGAATCCCTGATACCCGAAACACGAGACGAGTATCCACTTGATGGCGTTCGACTGGCCTTCGAGGGCGGCCTGCCGGTCGGGGTCCTTAGTGTCCTCTAGTTCCTCCTTGATAGCATCACGATCGGCGATGAGCGGTTCGAGAACGTCGGGGAGATACCCTCGTTCGTCACAGATGGAGTACCCCAGTCCGGGGACATCGTCGCGGTCGGCGTGACAGTCACACCGAATCTTGTCTGGGCTCACGTTTCGAGTGACGATGATATTCGGGAAGAGCGAGGAGAAGTCCAGTTCGTGGACATCCTCGTGCAACCCAACCTCCGGAGTGAACGTGAACCCACCTCGGTCGGCCGCATGGAGTTGTCGCATCGTCTTGAACTGCTCGTGCCGCCACGAGTGCCACGGGACGAGCACGCCGCGAGACCGTGCCTCTCGTATTTGGATGGCCGTCAGAACGTTGCCGATCGAGGACCACGCCAACTCTTGGAGCGGCTTGTGCGACCGAGAGACGAGGTCGAGACAGCCGTCCAAGTTCGTCTGGTCCCAAAAGAACGTATTCGACTCGTCGATGATGACCCGACCCGGGACATTGTAGCGGGCAGGCGAGTGACCGACCTGTCCGTAACTCTCGTACGTAGACTCGCCGGCGAGCGTCTGATAGCCGGGGAGCCTCCCGAGTGCGAACTCCGAGATATCGTACTGGTCGGCCTGTTCGAACAGCCGGGGTATCAGCTCACTCGACGATACTTGCAGGACATCAGGGTCGTCTTCCTGAATCTGCTCGCGTACCCCCGTCAGCACGTCATCCGGGACGCCCGACAGTAGTTTATCTCCGACTTTTATCTCCGTTATCGGGGGTGAGGCGAGTTCGGCTTCGTCTACGGCGAGACGGAGAACCGAGGGTCGCTGCGTTGGCGTCGGGTCGACGCCCGCCTCCAGACAGTATCGGTACTCTCGGGAGAAGTCGACGTTGTAGAGGCGGTAGTCGCCGGGTGATCCCCACCCTCTGACCTCGTTGGCGACGTTCGTCACAGCATCGAGGTCCGCGACATCGACGCGCAAGACCGTCGTCGGGTCGTGCCGAAAGCCAACCTGTTCTTCGACCTGCTGCGTCGCCTCAACTTGAGGGTGGTTGCGAAGGTATGCTGCGGCTTCTGTGAGGTCGCCACCGTGGACGGAGACGTATATCGTCGGCGTGTACGAGTCGTTGCGTGTCACCGTCGTTCCGTCGTCGGTGAGCGACCATTCGAGTACTGTGCCATCTCGGTAGTCGATCTTGTAGGTCATCGGGTGCTCTGGTCGCCCACATCGTCTTGGTCAACGTGAGCTTCAAGTTCGTCAATTCGGCGTTCCTGTTCCAGGACGATCGAGACGATCATCGGTATCTCGGGGGTGCGATGATTCAGGTAGCCCGCCGCGTCAGCGTGGGCACGCACGTGGTCGAACAGGCGGTCGAAATGCGGTTGGTCACGGCGACGGAGCGCCCTCCGGAAGTCGCTCCAGTCGTCTTCGACAGCGCGAATCGTGTCTCGGAACGTCGGGTTAGTTCGGCCCACCGATCTGCACCTCCATCGGGGCCGGCGTCTCGATCTCGTCGAAGACAGCATGGCGGGATGAGAGGACACGCCGCCAGAACGCGAACGTCGTCTGCACGAGGCCATCCTCGACCGGATAGACTAGTGTCTCGAACTCGTCACCGCTGAATCGCGGGCCGAAGGCTGTCTGCTCACATTGGAGGACCGTTGTCGACACGTCCGCGACGGGTTCCGAAAAGGCGTCGTCGGTCGTCCGTGTAACCAGTACGGGGAGGTCGTAGTCCACGGCCAGTCGGACGACGCGACGAAGTGCCGCCGTTAGCATCTGGTCGGCCTCCTGGGATCCGAGGTCGTCAGCACGATAGAACGCGTCAACATCAGGAAGGACTACGAGTTCGACGTCGTCAGGAAGTTCAGCGGGGATATCATCGATCAGACTGTAGTGCTGCCACGGAGTGAACGCCCGCGCAATATGCACTCGGTTGAGAACGCGCATGCTCGGCGCGAGTTCGGCCATAGGCTGAGTCGTGCCGTTTCCACGCGAATCGATCCAAACGGCCGACCCGCTCTCTAATAGGATATGGTCAAGGACGAGCGAATGCAGCGCACCCGATGCTCGGTCTTCCATTTCGAGGAGCGTCACGCCTGTGTCGAGAGTCGGTAGTTCTGGTATCGTTCGACGCGTCATCACGTTATACAGTCTATCACCCCTGTCAATAGGCGACGCGGGGTCGTTTCCGTTGTTTCCGATATCGGGTTAGGAGAGGTCCGTTCGAGGGCGGTACGTCCGGGCGCGCTTCTCTCCGTCGGCAACGACGAGGCGGTAATGCTCCATCTTTTGCAAGTAGTTTCGGACCGTCCGCTTCGTCTTCGGGTTGTCGACGCGCCGGCAGTACTCGTCGTAGAGTTCGCCCGGATTCGTCTCCCCTTCTTCCTCCAGAATCTCGAAGAGGACGCGCTGATGCTGCCGTAATTTCTCGACCGCCTTGCGACGAACCTCGGCCCGTCCGTCGGGGACTGCATCCTCGACGATATTGCTCGTGATGTGATCCTGCCCAGCCTGTTGTGCTTGCCGGGCAGCGTTGCGAAGTATTCCGATAGCAATGCGTGCGTCCCCTGCTGCGGCATCAGCGATAAGCGCCAATTGAGGCTTTCCGATAGCGTCTTCCGTTAACCCCCACCGGGTTCGCGCCTCCAGTATCGAAACCAGTTCATCGAGATGGTACTTGTCGAAGTTGATGCGGACGCAACTCTGGAAACGGCTACTTAGTCGGTCATCGAGATATGAGAATAGGTCTTCCTCGCGATTCGTGATAAGAATCGCCGTGATGCCCCGCGTTTCGTATAGATCGTAGAGGACGCTCTTATCTTCGAGCTGGTCGACTTCGTCAAGGATGACGACGTAGTGGGGACCGTCGTAGTTCCGGAGGCGATTCAGGAGTTCATCTGTCGGGGTCGACCGCCGGTGGATGTCGACCGTCTTTCCGATACCGTCCAGGACGCGGTAGAGGACTCGGAATCGCGTGTAGTCTTGCCAGCAGTTGATGTACTGCGAGTTGATGTTGAGGACGTTCTCCCGAAGGCGTTCGGTCGTAAACCGGGCGATACACGTCTTTCCTGCACCCGATGGACCGAGAAGCAGGGATGTCTCGCCTGGCTCTTTGTGCATAATGGGCTTGAGGGCGTTCGAGAGGACGTTCACCTCCTGGTTTCGATGCTCAACCTCCTTCGGTGTGAATTCCGGTTGGAGGACGCGAGCATCTGTAATCATGGCTGGGCGGGTGTTTTCTCGGCAATACAGATAAACGGAATTGTGTGGTTTCCGTTAGTTCCGATACTAGGCTGTTCCCGCCATCCATCCTGGACAGAAGAATCTCTTATGTATAGAGACAACTTCATTATCTGTCCGTTTCCCCCTTTTGAATACCGTGGAGAAGGTTACTCGATTAATTGGTGCCCATCACGCCCTTGATGAGGTGACTCGGTTAGACGAGTTCGAATCTTGGGTGACTCAAAACTTCGAGGGTGACGACCAGGATCACATTAAAGGATACAAAATCTTGGTCAGAGCACTCTTCCGGACTTTTCAGGAGGAGCTGAACATTCACAGGAAATGCCTGGACATTGAGTCTTCGTTTGAATATTTCCGTGCAGAATCGTCGATAGCAGATATTGATTCGTTGGAAGCCAATTGTGAGGCTTCACATCTACTCAAACATCTCAATGAGTTCGACCGGCGCCTATACCGTGCCCACAATCGAGAGTATCTCAATAGGGAGCTTGCTTCACTTAGGAGCGATGTCATCAAGCCGTTCAATGAACTCTTCGAGAAGTACGGTCGAACGAAGACAACACTTGATCTCTCTGAATACTTTGACTACCAGGCAATCAAAATAGTTCTCCCTGCCGTCAACGATGCCAACCGAGGTTACCCGGAGGCATACCAACACGGCTGGCTTGATAGGCGTTACACTCAAGCGGAGCTTGATGCCAATTTTGAGAGTTATACAGCGGCGCTCTGCTGGCTCTATGCGGAGCTGGCCTTGAACGAGACAGAGCTATTGACGGTGCAGGAGGCACTCTTTGACGCTGACGACTGGAGAGAATTAAACCGTACGTACGGAGAGGTACGGGATACGATTCTCCAGCCCATCGAAGACCGCGTTGACTCCAATTCTGCCTCCTATGAAGTCGATATACCCGACTCATCCACCGAAGTCGACCATTTGCTAAAAGGCGCACCTGATCCGGCAGTCGGGATTGAGAAGTCGCTCGATCGGATCTTTCTTTGGGAGGACACATATAGGGGTGACGAGGTATTCGTTGGGTCTGGAAGTGCAGGCTTCATTCTCGTGTTACGAGGCCTCCAATCGATTCGCGATCAGCTTGATACGGACGAGCCGATCCAGATACGGAGACTGAAACATCCCGACGAGCCGGGCTACAACTACTCCTATGCTGTCGAACACGCCGGCTGGGCGTTCGACAACACGGGCAGCCTGCATGGCTGGGCTGTTTTTGTCCGGGTAGCGACCGACTACTCCGGATTTGGAGGAAGGCAGTACAAGCTCGTGGAGGAGCTCCTTGAACAACTGACTGACCAAGAGGTAATTGAAGTAAAGGAGCTCGAAGTTCCAGAGGACGTTCTCCGGACGTATTTGGAGGAGCAACAGGTGTCTCACGATCGGTACACACAATCAGAAGAGCTTGAATTCGATAACCGGCGTCTCGATCGGATCATTGCTGGTGATGAGGGGACTCGAACGGAATTCAAAGAGGAATTTCTCGACTCGATGATCGAAGTCGGAAAGGAGATTGCAGCACTTGCAAACTACAAAGGGGGTGTGCTGATCTTCGGTGTTGATGACGAGGGAACGGTACGGGGGGTCGAGAACCAAGAAGAAGTCGAAAACAAGATTTCGGGGATACTGTGGGACATGATGGAACCGCCGCTTAGTGCCGATCTCTATCCAATCACCTATGAAGGGGAACCGATTGTCATCGTCGATATCCCCGAAGCAGATGAGCCCGTTGCCTGTAATTTCACCTACTACTTCCGGAATGGGACCAACGTTCGGAAGCTCACGTATCAGGAGTTAAAACGGCGGTTTGGGTAATACACCAACTGTCAGCTATCGTCTCCCGGTTTAGAGGCTCCCGACAGAGGTCCTCAATCAAAATGGAGTTTCTGAATGTTCGAGTTCATACTTTGCGCAGTTCGGACCATGGATACCATATAAACAATGCCTCGCGCCAATCGACTGAATGTTCGTTTTTGTGAATAGAATCGAACATTGCGTTCATTATATTGGGAGGGTTGAACAGAAGTACGGTCAGAGATCACTACGAATCATCTCATCGACTTGGCCACGGCCTATTCGAGAAGAGACACAAGTTGGTGAGACGTGCGCTATACACCTGTTGTTACATCCAAGACCAAATCTAATCTTACAGAGGTTCTATATTCCTCAACACAGAGGCCTATCTAATGAAGCGACGAGAAACTACACAAGACCTGCTAGAGATTTTTGGAAAAAGTCCTGGTGCAGAGAGTTCAGATCTCGAATTCAAATCGCTTGAGATTTTGAATACAAAGGGCCAAAAGAAGAAACTGGTTCGCGTCCTCTCTGCTATTGCGAACGGGGGTGGTGGGACTGTAATAATTGGAGTAAGACGTGAAGGGGACGATATTAGATTACAGGACGTCTCAGTTGATCGTGAGATACGACAGGAGCTAACCCACATCGCCCAAAACTATGCTAGTCCTGCTCTTACTGACCTTTGGGAGATCAAATTCGAGGAACATATGGGGAATAATTTACTTCGAATTGACATTGATAAGGCTACTGTCGAGCTAATTAAATTCGATTATGAAGGCGAGTGGCGGGTCTTTATCCGTGAAGAAGATGGGATGCGAGAGATGTCATCAGGTGAGATATCAGAGTTCTACAAGAAGAGGAAACAGCGGCAATCTTCTGCATATAAGTCGAAGATTGAGCAAATTATCCACGCAAACTATACCCCTCCAGTAGATCTTGATCGGGAATATCCAGATACAATTCTGGAGAGGGCTATCACTCGAGTTGATCCTAACTACACAGCTGTTTGTGGGCATGCAGTTATGGGAGACAGAATGGGAAAATCAGTCAGTTACCATCTAGAGACTAACGTCTCCTCCCATGGTTCATACGGTGAGATCATCTCTCTTCTTCAGAGTGCCGATGAATGTCTGAATGCAGACTTGGGACGTAGTCTAGGCTATACGTTCCGAATAGCAGATATGCAATTGATGGGGATGACGATTAACGGGCTCCGCGAGGATCTCTCACGGATCGCTGAAATCCAGGACACCCTTGAGGAGTATACGAGAAAAGGATGGGATTACGGCCCTGTCCTTGCAGGGTATACGTCAACTGATGTTGGTATTTTCTGGTTTGAACTACAAAAAGAAACATCGTCGTTCCTTCGAGGAAATATCGGATTCATTCTACCGGATATTCCGATTGAAGATTCGCCTTTACGAGACTTCCTTACGGAGAATGCGAGTTTACCTCCAAACTACAACCATCAGCACGGTTTACGGTTTATACATCTTAACGGACATGGATTAGGACCGCTAAATAATCCCGTGCCTGTGGAAATCGGTGAGCATGAGGGATTAACGTACAACCATCTAATCACAGATAATCCGCTATACGATTGGCCAGAAGAGGTTCAGGAGGCTGCAGAGTCTCCAGTTCCAGAATGGTTGATGCACGGTATATCATCAGTTGAAAGACTTCCTTCACTTGTCTCTGGGGGATATCTTGATGACGATGAGCGATTTTCACTAAATTATCTTTCTTATACCCAGGTCTCCGGAACCCATCCAACTGTCCTCGTTGACGTTTCGACGCGAGCCCTGGACACCGATGAGATCTCTATTAAATCTGAATTCAATCTCTGAAGCTCTGATGCCATAGAGAACAGGATTCAACCTCACCGAGTCATGCAATGCCAGAGAACGCCCCTAGATGCACAAGGTGTGCCTTTCTCCCTTTATTCATTGAAGCGGTAGGTGGTCCATTGCTCGGGAGGTGACGTGATCCGGGACTGGCCCGAGGTAGTTCCGCCGGAACGTCTCGCGTCCCGAGTCCGTCATTGCCCAGCCACCCCATGCCATCGTCAGTTCCTCGGCGATCGGAACACCCTCAAAGGCGAGCGAATAGAACGTGTCCGTCGCCCACGTTCGCCGGAGGTCGTGCATTCCCAGGTCGTGCCATCGATCATCCCCAAGATCGTCCGCGAGTTCCTCCCGCGCCTCGCTAATCCAATCGCGGAGCGACCTAGTCGAGACATCGATGATGGGTTCGTCGGCGCGGAGGCGAGCAGCCGACTTTAGGTACTTCACGCGCTCACGGAGGTCTCGAGCGACTGGCGTTGAGCGCGTTCCGGTCTTTCCGTCGGGGATGACGAGGCGCCACTTATCGTCGCTACCATCGAGACGTTCGAAGTGACGTGGCTCTACGTTTCGGACTTCGTCACTCCGGAGTCCAGTAAGAGCGAGATCGAGAGCGATACGTCGTCGAGGATAGTCTTCGTCGACGAGGTCGAGGAGCTGTTGCTGTTCGATCCGGGACAGCCAGAGTCGGCGACCAGACTTTGAAGGATAGGGTCGAGCTTGCATACTTCCGGTAAACAGAGGTAGCTACGAATCTCGGAACCTTAGCCCGTTCGGAGACTCCGATATGGAGAGTAAACCCGCTACTTGGCAGGATCAAGGAGCAGATGGTTACGAGAATAGGTTATTCTCGGAAGCATCGGTTCAACCAACTTTGACTCTTGTTACTGTCATTACCGTCCTCCGGAATAAAGAGGATGTATTCAGCAGGTGGTTACTATCCGTTTCACACTCTTGATTGTAAAACAGCTGTTTGGTAAGTGCGCGTCTGTGTCAATATTAAGAGTGATTATTTAGTTAAGTGGATATCACATCGATCGGGTTTCAATAATATATAGGGGTACGTCAAATATATAGTCATTTAAAATTCCGTCATTTAGATCTTGATCAAGCCATGATAAATTTGCATCTGACTCCCGCGTAGTTACTATAACAGCAGCGTCAATCATATCATCTCTAGAATAACTCTCTAAACAAAGAATGTCCGACCGAACTCGGGCTCGGTTCTTGCTGCCAATATATTCAGCAGCCACCCGATTATTGTATCCATGGAATCGTGGCTTGCTACTTCGAATATATGCAATATGGTTTTTATCCCACCCGTTACGGTCGAAAACATCTAAACGTTCGTCATAATCTGATGCTTCTCCCAAATCGATAGCGAGTTGTCGAATATCTGGGTACATATTGTTTCTACGCAATTCATCCATTGATTGTCGGATCTCTATTTCACCAGTAATCTGCCGAGTGCTCATGCCGTACACTTTTGAGCATATTTGATAAATCTGTTCTCTGTATGTTACTCCGAAGCTGAGCGAATTCTGTGACCGATATGCGCCCGGTATTCAGCATGCTTGCCAGTGCCTGTCAGGAGACAGTGATTTCGGCAGCACGATATCCGAGAGTGGGCCATTCTCGGAAGCAGCGGTTCCAACTAGGTTGACTCCTGATACTGTCATGCAGTTTGTTTCGTCTTCTCGGCGCTGAACTAACTGCGAAGTAGCACGTGCAGTGCTACCGTTGGGTGCGACGCGTACAACGCGCCAGCGCCGACGGAGGCGATGCCACTGGCGATCAGGAACTGTCTGCGATTTAGTTGCGCGAGTACGTGAGTCGCTGGTTCGGCCGCTGGAGTCGATGCCCTTGCATGAGTCCGCGACACCGACGATGCTGCAGTGGTCTCAGACAACCGCGAGCCGTCTAGGTGAGGAGACTACACCGCCAACGTGATCCCCAGGATAGTCGGCGGACAGAACGAGGTGACGCGGGCGGATTCGGTGGCTTAGCGTCGGCCAACAACAGTTAAATATCATAAAATAGGATTGTAATGAGGAGGTGAAAGATATGGCTGGCTTGGTGGAACTGGCCGCAGGTGCATTCGTCGCGATAGCACTCGTCCTCGGCGGCATCGATGCGCTATTCGGTCAACCCCGTGACAGCGCAGGACGGTATCAGACGTACCGACTGAACCAGTTCGTGGGACTGGTGATGACTGTCCTGTTCATCGGGATTGCCGCGTACATCTACGTGAGTTTCTAAACTCACGACCCTTTTTTTCTAGCCGTTAGAGATCCGGATCAGCCGCTCAGTAGCGCAGACGTACTTACCGACTCAATTAGCTCACATTGAGTGCCAAGTTGGTGACCAATATGGGCTCTGTATTCAGCAAACCCACCAATCGGTCTCTGACTTAGCATCTCCAAAGGCTTCTCTTCCTTGAATGGGGTATTCTCGGAACTAGTCAAAGGGTCGGATTGAACTTAAGCAACGGAAGATTTGGGGAAGACATATCTAACAGCTGTATTGAATGTATATTATGGTATCACGTAGGAGACTCATTTCAGGAATGAGTTTATTAGGAATTGGAGGTGCTGGGGGCTGGTCATATTCAACTGGGAATCTTCCAAGGCTTCCGGCTGAATTACGTTCACTTCTCCCTGGAGGATATCTGAGCGTCGGTGAGAGCACAATGTTTGGTGAGCTAACGGTGACTGTGGTTGACGTAGCGACGGCTAAGGAGGCTCAATTCATCATTGGTAGTAAGCCCCGATCCTGGAAAGCGCCAGACGGCGGGAAACTTGCGCTGTTCAAACTCGCGGCTGTCAACGACGATATCACAGAACATGAGGCACCTGCGTTCAATCTACAGAACTACGATACGCTGAAAGAAGACCCAAATACACTCTATTTGACTGGCATCAATGACATCCGTGTGTATGGGGGTAACGAAGGGGCTGTTCTGCCTGATCTCGGATACCAGTCACTGGGTATTGATGGAATCAATGTTTACGGCAGACAATTATATGTCTATTCAAACGGGGTTGGAGATATAGGTCCAGCTGTCGGCCCAAACACTACACACGAGGGATGGGTCTGGGGCCTCATCGAAGATGATCAGGCTCCAGCACTCCGTATTCAGACGGAGAATAATACTGCTCAGTGGAAGTACGACGATGTGAGTTCGTCGATTAAACCAGATCAAGGGAGAACAATTGAGATGTGAGTTATGTTTCTTCGTATGGGCCATTCTCGGAAGTAATGGTACGGGGATAATTCAGGGATATCTTAATCAACAAGCTGAGGATTGGAAGGTATACATCGGATGACCAAATTGAATGACCCTCTGAAGCGGGAATCAAGAGAACGGCGAGGAGTGTACTCTGAGAGTAACGGACAGAGACAGAGGTCATTGCCTGTTGCAGATTTTCTCCAAAAGAATTCGGAGATATTTGCGGTAATTGGGATATTTGCTGCGGTTACTACCTCTGTTCCTAGAATTGTACCGGATAGTACCTCGGCAGGAACATATGCCGTAGTAGGTGGGGTGTCCCTGTTCTCGCTGACAGGAGTGATATTGTTAGATCGGATTTCAGGTGAGGCAGGAGCGGCTAGTGCAGAAGGGAAAGTATTGAGGTCACTTTGGTACACTGCTACTGGTCTCTCATTTCTTATTTTAGCCTCTGCAGTATTCCAAGCCGTCTTGTCGAGACAGGAGACTGCTCAACCAATCTTAGATTCAATTGGTGCAGTTCTAGTGGGTATTGCGTATTTCACAATCATCCGCCACTATGATATTCCTACAGATGGACTTCATAAATCAACTCAGTGGGCCATAGAGAAGTCGAAATATAGTTCGTTTATTGTTCTTTATTGGGCAGTCTCTGCCCCAGAAGTTGAATTATCCCTATTTCAGCCACCATATTTCATGGCAGCAGTTCAGGCCTCTCTCTGGCACGGTATTGGAATGATGATTATGATTCTTCTCATTATGATCATTGACGGGATATGGTCAGAACTTGAAGAACAGATGTCCCAATCTTACGACCGCCAGGGATAGGCTATTCTCGGAAGCATCCCAGAGACGGTTCTCAAGAGTATACTCTTCGGAAGAATAATTAGTATCCCTACATGACTGTGTTCTAACCAACCTTATGCGTAAACTAGTTATCTTACTGCTTGTGATCTCGTTGGCTCTTTCTGCCGTTCCAACCTCAACTCATGCACAGTCTTCTTCAACCTACGAAGGAGCGATCGTCAACGTCTCCGCTCAAGCAGAGGCAAACTACGTTTCTGAGACATCATCTATAGTCGAATCGTATGGCTTCGATTCTATACAACACGCCTCTCTATTGTTCACCGACAGCGGGACCAAGTACATAGTGCTATCAGAATCAGATCCAGCTGTTGGTCAAGCATCTATAACCGGCGTTGAGATTCTGCCACCGGAAGGTGGGACTGGTCTGCTCGTCGCGACTAGCCTCAACGTCAACCCAGAGGGAACAAAAGTTTTGCTTGACGAACTTGAGAAAAACCCTGAAAAGTATCAGTACGAGTTCGTACAAGTTTCTGCGTCAGTCACCCAAATCACACATACGGTTGACGCAACTGAAGGAGAGCTGGTACTCCAAGATTCGTTATTGGGACTGGGCGAAGAGCGGTCCTCGTCTAACGCATTCAAAAGCCCAGGTCGGGAGGGTAAGTGGTCAACAGTAAACCTCTCTCTCGCCAAACAGAACAGCGAACTAAGTAGCGAACTTACTGGTCGTCTTCCCCTCTCTACTAGTAGCATCGGTCGAGCAAGCCAACAAACCCGGTGGTGGATGTCGACCAATGCAACAGTCAATATGGTCGTTGTTGGCGGTGGAGATGGTGGTGTCTCCGCCATTGTCGGCCAGACTACTCCGAAATCGACTACGGTCTCTAACCTGGAGGAGCTCTCGGCACACCGAGGAGAGGTAGTTACAGTCACCACAAACGTGGTCGGAAGTTCACTAAGTACTCAGGAAACACTATTATCGGCCGCGAAATGCGCACCGTCCTCAATCACAAATCCGGCTACTGGTTGTCTCCCCGTTCCGACAGATGGAGTCGTTCACGGTGGAGTTCTCTTCGATTCACCACCCCAAAACACAGACCAGTTGGTCTACTACGCCGGCGTCTCAAATACGGTTCAGGATACTCCTGTTGAGCCTGAAACTGGCAGATACAAAGTAACGGGCCGTGTCGTCGACGCAAGTCAACTTGACCCACGGTTAGAAGGAACTGCTCTCATCGTTTACGACCGTGAACGAGTTGATCGTCTAAGCATTGAGAGCAGTACGGCGACAGAGTACGCCTCGACAGTCAGAGAGTACATCCAAGAACAACAGTTGTCGTCACAGTCAGAGTGGCAGTCAATAACGGTGACTGCAACCGTAGAGGAAGACCAGAGTACAGAAAATCCGACACAGACACCGTCTCGTGACGAAAAGAGACCGTCTGAGAAATCCACGGAATACCAAAGTAAGAGCGGAGATGAAACTAAGAGCGGTGGCGAAACCGTAGAAGCAGCAGAGTCGAGTTCAGTCCAACAGTCGGCGGTTCAGTCTGACTCCACCCTCAAAAGTATCCAACGGACTGTCGACGAGGTAAGTGGCTCTCAGGCGGTCGGACTTGTTGCCGGTATTGGGAGCGTCGTGTTCCTAATCTCAGGTGCAATCATCTCGTTGATCGATATGCTTGGCAAGCTGCTCGGAAACGAGAACATGGAAATCCAGTACGAATGGGTACCTTGGGTAATCGGAATTGCGTTACTCGTGATTACGTATATCTATGTGACAGCTTGAACCCTGGTGAGCTTCGGAGAATAGGATTTTATCAGAAATAGTAAATTAGCCAGATATGGATTACACCTGTATTATTTTGTCTGCTCTCCACTCAATCTGAGATCCGCTAATATCGATAGGGGTAACGCGCGTAATCCTGTAGGAATTCCCATCTTCATTTCTCAGATTCATCATCAATTGTTTGTTCTTTTTATTTAGGTCATGAAAGTGAGAACGTTTTATTGAACCGCTTCCTGAGGGCTCAATTCTTCCTTTCGCAGAACCCTCTCTTTTTGAGGTTATGGTGACCCTGTATCGGCCCGGTATAACAGACCCATCCACACTAAGTTCTACTCTGTGACCATTGTCAGGGTCAAACACTACTTCATCCATAGCCTATTGTTGGCAGTATTTTGTCATATATGTTCGGTAGTCTTCACTACTAAGAATGGCCCAGTAGCGGAGAGAAAAGTGAATCAAGCGGCCACCGGTCGAGGGTAACAGCGAAAAGGTAGCTAACGAATTTGGGTTGGTATCCAACTCTCAGGATATCCTACAGAGATTAAATCAGACGCGGAGATGTGAGTAACTTCCCCATCTAATGGCGAGTCTCGATTCGTTTCGACACCATCACTAATTATCAATCCCTGTATATCGATGTCTAAGTCAGAGAGGTACTCTTCATACTGTGCGAACTCAATGTATTTGAGCAGTTCTTCCAGCCCTCGAGTGAAGGTCTGCTGGTTATCGCTGTATTTGATCTCACCGAGGACGACCGCAGTCAGAACCTCTCGTGCTCGAGATTCGTATACTTCGAGGACGAGATCGGGTCGTCCGCTAAATAGAGATGGTTGTGTATCGTTTCCAAGGAAAGCATCGACCAACTCTCCGTGTCGTCGTTGTACGTTCTGGTAGCGGTCGATGTAGTCTGCCTCAATTCCCTCAAGCTCCGAGAGAGGAACGTGAAATGAAAGGCCGCCATTCTGATCATGATAGATATCGACTGTATACTGATCACTCTCGAGGATGGCTAGCTGTTTTGCCCCAGATTCGATAGGCTGTAGTCTCAAACCTCGCGAGCTGAGACAACGCAGGAGTTGGAAAATACAGAACAGTTCGAATAACCGTGGTAACCGCTCTGGAATGACGAGGGTGTTCGACAATAGTTGTGACACGTCTTCATCCTCGTACTTACCCGCCAGTAGCCGACGGTATCGATCATAGAGCCTGTAAGCATCGGTGTAGAGTGATTGCCGAGCGGTCCGAGCAGTATTCAGCATTCGCCTTGTAACCCTAATATCCTCTCCATCACGGATTCGGTTCAGATGGACATTCCGAGCATAGATGCGGTCAAACATAGCGATGCGTTCTGTAGGCCAGGCTTCTCTCCGCCAGTCATAGTTGATGTCAGAGATATCCTCCTGTACCGTCGAATGCACTAACCAGAGCAATTTTTTGAGGACGAGGTTTTCTCCGATATCGTACTCGGTGTAGGGAGTCTTGCAGGCGAACCGCGTTCGGTCACCAGCCGACTCGGTGTACCGAACTCGGGTTGTTGCCTGCCAGTCGATACCGCCGCGAACCTCTCCTCGGGTGATTTCTCGATCCCGCTGGTTAGCCGTCTTGATACGCCGAAGTCGCCCTTGCAGCGTCTCGATGAAATCGACTACATCGCTACTGAGACAGAAGTGAATCCGTTTGAGGCGATCAATCTCGTCAATGCCTAGCTCTGTAATGTCGAGCGTACGAGCGACCGCCTGCTTGTTTACCGTCCCATTCTGAAGGTAGGTGATCAGCTCTTCCCGGACACCATCAACCAATTCTGCGTGCTCTAACTTACTCATCAGATCGAGGTGGCAGGTCGAAAAAGTCCTCAGCTTTCTGTTTTAGCCGGGATTCATCAAGCGTTAGATCAACAATGCCTGCTTCTGTCTGCACACTCGTGGCAGTAAGTGAGTCGATCAGACTCCGCTGATTTTGGGGTGACATCCCCTCAAGTTGCGGGAATACTAGTGCGATGACGGCGTCTGTCAATGCGGGACCAGGATCTTCGAGTGTCGAAGGGCCACTCGCAGCAAGATAACCGAGCATATCTCGGACAATCGATGGACCGATGGTCTGGTGTTTGTTGACCCTATGCCAGATTACGGATAATTGTTTGTACGTTGCCTCTAAGGGTTTGAGGAGGGATTCATCAGCCTCAGTCCATACGGTCCCGTAGTTCTCTTCTGCGTCTGGATTCAGAAGCGATGTTCGTACACGACCATCCTTTGATAGTGACGGCACGCCGACGTGCACGAAGTTGAAGCGTCGCATGAACGCGTAGGAGAGTTCGTAAAGTGACGTCTTGTCATAGGTATTCATCGTCGCCAATAGTCGCCATGAGGGTGTAACCGGGAAGATATCTTGGTTTGTAACGATAGACTCCAGAACATCGTCAGTAGTTGATTCATCAAGTGAAGCAATCTCGATAGGAGACTCCCGTTCATAGGGTAATTGAACGGAGTCACCTGAGAGTACCGAGAACAGTTGACCGAATGCCTTGTCGATATCTGACCGATTGATTTCGTCAATCACAAGCCACTCATTGCAGATAGAGCCATCTTTCCGGAAGCAGTCTAGGAAGATACGTGGTTGGAAGACAAGTTCGTCGCCCTCCGCCGATCGGTTTGGTATGTATCCACCAATAGTATCGAAGGTGGTCCACTCAGCAGTCGCTGTAGTGAATCGATATCCATCAACGATATCTCCATGCTGGTTAGAAACAGTCTTGCTGACGTGCTTTGCCAGTTTAGTCTTCCCCGTCCCTGGGGGACCAGTAAATATGATGTGTTTCCCTGAGTTGAGTGATGATTGGATTTGACGTCGGAGGTCAGCCTCCGACTCGTAGTAGAGTTCGTCAGGGAGCTCGACAGAGACGTTCAGAGATGAGAGACGCGCTCGAAGATCCTCGATACGCTCATTGAGTGGGAATACTGAACGGATAGCCTCAAACGCGCGTTTAGATAGTGGGAATAATGTTCCTCGTGCATTATCCCGGATCACCGTTGTCCCTTTCAATTCATCTAGTGAAGAGAGCATCTGCCAATCGACTGGCGCGAGGGAGTCGTCGTATCGGATGGTGATTCCCTCGACTGGTTCATTGCGATGTTCTGGCTGTTCCTTATGGAGTCCCTCAGCCACAGTTCCCTCCCCAACTATCTGCTGGACAGGTGAGGACTCGTAGAATAGCACTCGATCCCCAGGACGGGCTCTCTCGAATTCTTCGTAGAGCCGTCGTTTCCTCCCAGATTCGTTATAGGCCGTATAGAAGACCTCCTCCCCTTTGTCGATAGACTCTAAATCCCAAATTTCTGGACTTGCGGTCATCCAGAAATAATTCGGCCCGCCTGCCTCTGCGAGCTCTAAGATCGACTCATACTGCGGTTTTGAGAGTTCTGTGATGACGTAGTTGTTGTTCGTCTCAATGAGCTCGCTTCCTTCCAATTGCGGAATTGACTGTATTTGGTCCCAGTCGACTCCCTCAAGTGAGTCATCCCATCCAATGGTAATACCCTCAACTGATTCATCACGGGTCTCGGAATACTCTTCGTGGAGTCCAGCCTCAATGTGCCCCCGGCCGACAATTGCCTGTGTAGGCGCATTCCGGTATATTAGGACTTTATCGCCCGGACGTGCTTGTTTATATGCGGACTGGTTCCGCCGTTGTCTACCCTCACTCGTGGTGGTTTTGTAGAACGCTTCACCATCTTCGCGGTGCCAACTCTCACTCGCTGAGTTCACCCAGAAGTAACGGGTTGAGGAATCCCTGTGCCCATTATCTACTCGGGTGAGATCCAAACGATCTACCGTCTCATTGATTACCGTGTCCTCATTCTCTGCTAACTCTTGGACTACCATACGTCGAGCAACCGCACCGACGAAGTGATCAAGTTGAGCATTGAACTCCTCTACAGTCCAGTTGTGGAATAATTTCTTACCCTCCTTGAGGCAGTTTACCGCAATTCCGTGGTCCGAAAAGGGATACCAGTCAACACTAATCAAAACCTCATGATCAAAATCAGATGGCCCTACAGCGGAGGGATCATCTAATTCAGCCATCGTCTCGAAATGTGCTTGAGTAACGCGTCCGACACCGAATGCTACGTCAATCTTGGTCTTCGGGGCCCCAGCGACGACAATGTCTCCCTCTTCAATCTCCTTTTGGACGTTGTATGCCTGCCGCTCCGGGGAATTGTGCGTTTCTGGAGGAGAATCGATTTCCTCATCTGGACGGAAAACCGCCTCTTTTGTGAATCCAATCGATGCAATTCCCTCCTTCTGCCAAGTGGTCCAATAAGGGTCATCACCACCCTCTGGCGAAATTTTCCACACGTTCGCACTATCCTCTTCGAATTCAGGGACAGAATACAAGATATCGAGCAGGTTCTGATACAGCCCAACGATCTCAATTAAGTCCTTAGTGAGGGTGTCGTTTGCATCTTCACCAAGATCGTCTATGTCATAGGCCCGGTAGACGATGGTTCCCGCATTATATTTGTCAGCTCTATTCACAGGTTCCTCCTCACTATCTAAGACCACTTCCTCCGTTAGTTGAGATGGACCACCTGTGAACCGATTTGGCCAATCAATTTGTGAGCGATAGGATTCTGCATGCCGGGAGAGTATCTCTTTGGAGTATGGAGGTCCAGTAAGGCCTGAGGCTCGTTGTGCCTCAGTCGCGCCTTGGTTTAGCGTAAGATAGAGCGTCTCTGCATCGGTGTCAAAGAGATATACGACGTAGATTCCCTTCTGAGTTGTCTGTGTTTCCTCTGGTATTTGGATAGGGATATAGGGGATATCAGACATATCCCCCTGCCCCATTGAGGGTCGAACGTGGAACGTATCATCCAGGTCACCAAGAACTCCTTTCGTTGCCTGTTCTGCTTTATTTGTGACGAGATCAAGTAGATCCTCGTCCGTATTGACTCGTGTATATTCTCTCCCTCTGCCAATGCGTTTGGGAGAAGGATACTGTTCAAGAATTTGTTTGAGCACTTCTCCGAAACTGGGGGTACCCGCCATTATCTCATCTCTATTGAATGTCCTCTTAAAACCCGCGTTCAGAAAGGCTGCATCGTATCAGGAACGGCAGCTCGATTGCTGTATTAAGCGGTGTTGAGGAACTCGTTCGCAGGATACCCTGCCTTAGAGACAATCGTTCGGGCCCTGCGGCGGACTGTTCTATTCGTGGGCCGTTCTCCCTCCTCACTAATCGTAGACTTGATGTATTCCGCAACCTCGTCCACTTCATCTTGAGTCGCGCACTCTGCCACGCTGCGAAGTGATCGTTCATAGCCGGCAATAGACGATGGAAACCCTTGCCGCCCACCGATCAGATCATCATTCACAAGTCCGATCTCACGTAGGTGTCCGTGGATACGCAATTCCATGTCTCTCGAGATTGCCATCGATGGGTATAGTGGGGGTGCCTCTAGTTTGAACCCTTGGACCGATTGTGTCCCTTCTTTGGAGACTGCCAGTAGTGCAAGATATGAGATGGTTTTCTCCACGGCGTCCGCACCTAACGACCGTGGTAATCTGGTTTACTCACTATCCAAGCCCAGTCAAAGATCCTTTGAGATCGACTCTCTATACCTTTACTCGGAGTTTTCCTCAACCCACCAAATAGGAACTTGATCCCCACTCTTTTCGGTTACTGGATGACACTTGATCTGCCCAGAGCTGAGTAGAGACGATAGGGCATGCCGAGCCGCATCTGGAGCACAACCAAGTGCAGCAGCGATTTCAACAGTACTTGCAAATGGATCCCGGATTTGCTCTAGTAACTCTAGCACCCTCTCTGGAGAGACCTCTTCATTAGGATCATCACTATCCTTTCTGTCTTCTATGATATCACGGATCGATGGAGGAAAGCTATCTGCATCTTCAACGATGTCGTCAATAGCTGACTCCAGAACCGACTTATCTCCCTCGGCGGTATGACTGTCTAGATCTGGTAACTCGTCCAGTATTGCCTGTTGATGAATCTCCTCCTCTAATGCATCCATGTTCACCTCCGGCTTCGTTGAGGATCTGTAATTCTTGATTTCACCTGGTTTGGACGGTGATTGACCCTTATCGACGACTGCGCTATTTTTGTCAATACCAAGATCTTCCGAGGTGATTCGGGCTACTGCATCTTTGATTTCGACTTCCGTGTCTAAGTATTGGGAAAATAGCGTTTCGAGAACTGCTTTCTCTCCTTTCGGATATGAGGACTGGAACCAAACGCGTACCGTGTCTAATTTCGAAGTATCAATTGGGACTCCACCCGATAGAGTGAGCAAATCGTAAAGCCGATTTGCCTTAACTGGCCCCCCCTGTTCTACGGCGGCGATGAGATTCTCGGTGCTATGGATCCGTGCTATGTCGACATCGAACCGCACAGATACGTCAACATGCTCACCCCAGTATTTCTGTGCAAATTCCTCTTCAGCCTCCTCAATTGCCTCAGTAAGTAGCCCTTCAAAGTCGTAATTCTGCTCTTTGAGGCCGAAATATGTCCAGTATAGAAGTGCACGAACGGCCTCATGAAACTGAGCATCTTCTACGTTGGCCTCGCGAGAAGGGTCAAGGAAAATCCGCTTACGATCATCATCACCGAGCAGATATTGTATGGTGTCAAAATCGAGAATTCCGTTTGTGATCCGTTCACGGATGGTCTTTCGCCGATTGGAATACTGCTGTGTATACTCGTATTTGATTTCGCCCCTAAGAAGTGCTCTATCCTTTGGGGTGAGTATACCTCGAGGGCGCTCATTGCGGTCAGACATAGTAAAGCCAATTTGGCTTAACCCATCAGAGCAAATATATTTACCGTGCCAATCCGTCTACTGCCAATGCGAGCAGTTGACCACAATAGAACCGATCGACGTCCGGGGCACGGCCACTAACCAGGCCCCGGACATCGGAATGATCGATCACGGAGCGAGCCAGTAGGATGGTGCTCCGTATGTTCCCAGAGGGGAGCGTACGGTAAGTGCGTTTTCCATCAACCTATTGCGTTCGTTCCTGGGCCTCGTCGTACCCTAATTCGACGAACGACTGAACGAATGCAGATCAAAACCAAACGACAGATCCGACAACGTGGAAGTAGAGTCCGCTGTAGACCTCGCAGGTCCACCATTGCAGAAGAAGCACACCTGGAGGTTGAAGTCTATGAGTAACGGACTAACTCCCAAGGCACCTGCCGAGGCTGTAAAGGAGTACCTCAATGCGAGGGAGTCCAAACTATCGGAAACGACTATAGAGAGTCAACGAAATCGGCTGGAGGCATTCGTTGAATGGGCAGAAGAGAACGGGCTCCAGAATATGAGTTCACTCAGCGGACGAGATATCCACTACTTCCGTATGTGGATTGAAGAGCGTGTTGAGCCAGTAATTCTTGCGGGCCATTTGCAGACTCTCAGAGAGTTTCTGGAGTTCTGTGCTTGGAGAAGCGTAGTTCCGAACGGGATCTCTGAGCGGGTTCACATCCCGACAGTAGAGCCTGAAGAGGAGACACGAAACCACTTCTTAGGGCCGGATCGAGGAAAGGCAGTACTGGACTATCTTCATCAATTCCAGTACGCCAGCCGTGACCACGCCCTGTTCACACTTCTCTGGCGAACAGGAATTCGACTTGGAACGTTGCGATCGTTCGACGTCGGCGATTTCGACGCTGGAGCACAGTTACTCCGTATTCGGCATCGACCGAAGACGGAGACGCCCTTAAAGAACGGAAGTGACGCGGAGCGGTCAATTAGCATCAGTAGTAGTACCAGTAACGTAATTCTGGACTACATCAACCATCATCGATGTGATGTCATCGACAGATACGATCGAAATCCTCTGATCACGACTCAACAAGGCCGGGTTAGTAGAGGAGCAGTCCGAGACGCAGTTTATCGGGTTACTCGCCCGTGCGTGATTGGGAGCTGTCCCCACGATCAGGATCCGAAAACATGCGAAGCTATGGATTCTGGTTCGCCCCAGAAGTGTCCGAGCTCGCGCTCACCTCATAGTATTCGCCGCGGATCGATGGCGTGGTTCCTTCGCCGAGGGACATCGTCAGAGCTCGTCTCTGATCAGATGGACGTATCGAGAGGCATCTTGGAGAGTTACTGGGGTACGGGGGGTGAGTGGGTTTGAGCGACTCACCGACCTACGAGGTACCTATCGCCGGTGAAACCGATGGTAGTGGAGACCGGATCCCTGACCTCTCACCGCGGGAAGCATTAGAGAGGTGGCTGAGCAGCATTCGCGTCTCAAAGGCAGAGTCGACTGTCTCAGCGTATTGGTATCAACTCAAGCACTTTGCCGAGTTCTGCGAGGAGGAGGAAATCGTCTCGATCAGCGATGTGTCGGGATGGGACCTCGAGGAGTACAAGAACTACCGCCTTTCAACGGGGATGAAGGCCGCGACGTTGAACAAGGAGTTCCTCACGTTGCGCAGTTTCCTCCAATATTGCGCCCGTGTCGAGCTCGTCGATGATTCGCTCCCGGAGAAGGTCGACCCGCCGGACGTCTCGCGAGACGAGTTCGTTGATGACACTCGACTCCACTCGGATAACGCGAAATCACTACTCGACTACTACGAAGCGAACGAGTACGGTTCGCGTGCCCACGTACTACTCGCATTAGAGTGGTACACCGGCGCCCGTCTCGGGGCGATCCGCGGTCTCGACATCGACGATTACGATTCGGAGAGGGAGTACCTGCAGTTCTTCCACCGACCGGCCGACGATACACCGCTAAAGAACGGCAAAGACGGAGAGCGGGCTGTCGGTCTTCCGACGGACATCTGCGAGATTATCGACACCTACCTCGCGGAGAATCGGCACGCGGTGCACGACGACAACGGTCGGCGTCCCTTGGTAACCAGCGAGGTTGGTCGTCCGTCGAGGAACGCAGTCCGAGCGTGGACGTACATCGCGACCGTTCCGTGTATTTACGGTGCATGTCCTCACGGGAACAACCCGGAGACGTGCGACTACCTCTCGTACTCCACCGCCAGTCAATGTCCATCGTCCCGAAGCCCGCACCAGGTTCGGACCGGCTCGATTACGTGGCAGCTGAATCGGGGAGTGCCAATCGAGAAGGTGGCGAAACGGGTGAACACCTCAGTTCGCGTACTGAAAAAGCACTACGACAAGCCGACCGAGCTGGAGGACCTCGAAGAGCGCCGTCGTGAGTACGTCGATCGTCTTTCCTTCGGCGATTCTGAGGGGGGTGGAGCATGAGGGCCGTGTGTATCCCGCCCCAACCCACTTCTCTTCGAGACCACCGACGAGCGATAGCGAGGAGACCGTGTATCGAAGTGACCGTATTCTCCGCTGATTCGGGAAGTCAATATAACGGACGGGAAATTATAATATCATAGACACCATTGGCTCTACGTGCACACCGTGCTACATACTGGCACGGTTCCGAAGCCGGATAGATCCAGAGAACAGTTCCAGCGCCGACCGTTGGAGCACCTAAAAGCCACAACAGAAAACCGATGTCACCGAAACGGGCCGGACGCGAACGAATCGATTACGACCGACGCAAACTCCTGAAAGCGATTCCACTGGCCGGAGCCGTCGCAATCGGTAGCGGAACGGCTTCGGCGAAGCCTGCGTTCCCGGATACGATCCCTCTCCCCGAAGGATTCCAGCCCGAAGGGATCGTCACCGGCCGGGGGACGACGTTTTTCGTCGGGTCACGGGTCTCGGGGGCGGTCTACCGGGGTGACTTGCGTACCGGGGAAGGCGAGGTCTTCGTACCGGCGGCCGAAGACCGGGTCGCGATCGGTCTCTCGCACGACCACCGGAGCAACAACCTCTTCGTTTCCGGGGGCGAGACGGGGAAGGGTTTCGTGTACGATGCGAAGACGGGAGAGTCGGTCGCTACCTACACCCTCACCGACCCGGGAACGTTCGTGAACGACGTCGTCGTAACGTCGTCGGCGGCGTACTTTACCGATTCGTCCCGCCCTTACCTCTACAAGGTGCCACTCGGTCCGGCCGGGCAGTTACCCGAGCAAAGCGAGGTAGAAGAGATCCCACTGGGCGGCGATTTCCGGTCGGTCGAGGGGTTCAACACCAACGGCATCGACGCCCCGCCCGACGGAGAGTTCCTGATCATCGTGAATTCGTCCACCGGACTACTGTACAAAGTGGATCCGGAGTCGGGCGACGCGAGTGAGATCGATCTCGGCGGAGAGACGGTGACGAACGGGGACGGAATCCTGTTGGATTGCAAAACGCTGTACGTCGTCCGAAACGAAAACAATCTCATCGCGGTTGTGGACCTCGAATCGGGAAAAGAGGAGGGGGAAGTAGTGTGTGAGATCACCGATTCGGATTTCGACGTACCGACGACGATTGCCGAGTGCGGGGACGCCCTCTACGCGGTAAATGCTCGGTTTGGAACCGAGAACCCCGAAGACGCAGCGTATACCGTCGTCCGCGTTTCGAAGAAGAGACGCTCCGAATAGATATCGGCAAGTCACACTTCCGCGCCGAAGCACCGCTCAGACCACCTCAGCGAGGAATCGGCCCCTCACCGGTGGACGATGAGCAGTTCTTCGATGGAAACAGTCTTCGTCGAATCCTGTCAACGTCGCCTATGGATAGAAACGAACTGTACCGCGTCGTCGGACTATTTCTCTTGGCGATGGTGACGCTAGCGAGTGATCTCTCGTCGCTTACGTTCCCAGCCAGCGTATTCGGCTCTCTCGCGTTTGCCGTCTCCGTTGCCGTGATGATTCTCGCACCGTCGTACGTCATCGCGGATACCGTGATGGAACTGACCGAGAGATAGGCCGTCTGTGCCGAGCGTTTGTCGCCGTAGAGTCGTTATTCGCTGCGTCCGCCGCGAGAACGCCTCCGAGTCGGCACTCGACCCTCTCTGCACCTCCGATTAGCCGAGTTCGACGGGCAGGTCGTCGTTCCGAAGCCGGTAGTGTGGCGGTTCGAACGCGGTCGTCACGGCGTGGACGCCGACCCCGGCGTCCCGCACGCGTGCGAGTAGGTCGCCGAATTCGGGGTCCACCTCGCGGTACGGGCGGAAGCGTTCCACGTCGGGCCGTTGGACGACGAAGACGACGTGCGTCTCGTACCCGTCCTCGCGGAGTGCGTCGAGACTGCGGAGGTGGCGACGGCCGCGTTCGGTCTGACGGTCCGGGAACTTGGCGACGCCGTCCTCGACGTGCGTGCAGGATTTGACCTCCACGTAGGCGGTCTCTTCGTCCGGCGAATCGAGGAGGAAGTCCGTTCGGCCGTGGTCCGGGAGCGAGGGTTCCCGTTTTCGGGTCGCGTACCCGTCGAACGCCGGTATCGCGTCGCGAGAAAGTGCGCGTTCGAAGAGGTCGTTCGCGAGAGCGGTCCTGACGCTCACGTACACCCCCTCGACGTCGACCGCGATGGCGTCGTAGTCCGTCGCCCTGTCGGGGTCGTCCGCGGGCGAACAGAGGATTTCGCGTCCCGGTTCGACCGTACCTTCGAGGGCGCCGGGGTCGCCGAGGAACGCGCGTTCGGGCGCGTCGTCGAAGCGGACGCGGACGACGAAGCGGTTCGGGCGGTCCACGACCGTCCCCGTCAGGAGGTCCTCGTCGAAAGTGAGAAGCGGTTCCATGCCAGTCTCGTCTGGCGTACTACCGGACGACCCTTCGACCTTTGGAAGGCGGGGCGGTCCACCCGACGCCGCGGTGCCCACTCTTCTCTCGGAGAGACGGTCTATCTGACAGGCAGTTATCGACTCTCAACATATTTAGGTACAACACTTTGGGGGGTGGAGGACGTTCCTCGAAGTAGAAACGATGGCTGCAAAAGAAGGCGGAAACTGGTTCGACGGGGCGTTCGGCGACTACTTCGCCGTCCTCGGAGAGGAGCACCGAGACGCCGTGGTCGAAATTCTCGCGGACGAAGGGAGTTCGGTCGGCCTCTCGGAGTTGGCCGAACGGGTCGCCGCGGAGACGCGAGGCGTCTCACTCGACGGCCTCCCTGCAAGCGACGTCGAACGGGTGGAACTGTCGCTCCACCACAACCACCTGCCGAAGTTAGACGAGGCGGGCGTCGTCGCGTACGCGTCCGGAGAGAAGCACGTCGCTCCGACCGACGACACCGAGGCGGCCGACGACCTCGTCGGGTCGGACCACCCCTTCTCGACGGTCTGAAAGCCTCGCTGCGGTGTGCCCCGTCGCGCCGAGTCGGGCGGCGGAGCGGACCAGTCCGTCCCCCGGTCGGTTACCCCCTCCGACCGAGGTCTTCGATGACCGATTCGAGCCTGAAACACACGCGAGTGACACATTCTAACTGAACTACGGTTTCCATCGAGCGACGCTGTACTATCCGTCGGATTGGCCAAACAGTTTACAGACGTACGACGTCCTCAGTTCGGTGGTGGTTCTATGAGTGCCAACAGCCCCAACAAACTGTTTAAGAGCGAACTGCAGGACATGTACAGCGCCGAACAGCAGATTCTGAACGCGCTGGAGGAGATGTCCGAGGAGGTGGAGGACGAAGAGCTTCGGGAGGCGTTCTCCCAGCACCGCGAGCAGACCCAAGGGCAGATAGACCGACTCGAACAGGTGTTCGAGAAGGTCGGGATGGAACCCGAGGCCGACGAGTGCAAGGCCATAGGAGGCCTCATCGAAGAGCACGAGGAGTTCACCCAGAAGGACCCCTCCACGTCGGAGCTGGAAATCTTCGACAACGTCTCGGCCCAGAAGGTCGAACACTACGAAATCGCCTCGTACGGGAGCCTCGCTAAACTCGCCGACCAACTCGGCATGGACGACGCCGGCGACCTCCTCCACGAGACCCTCGAAGAGGAGGAGCAGACGCTCACCAAACTGGTCAACCTCGCGAACGACTACGACTACGACCAGTTGCAGGGCGAGGCCTGACGCCGCCCCTCGGACGAGACGACGCGTACTGTCCACACCCGCGCTATTTTCTACCGAACCGGAGACGCCGAGTCCGACCGCACGAGGGCGTCAGTCGCCGTCGAACGGCCGAGCGTCGGCGAGGTCGAACAGGTGGACGATGTCCTCGCGGCCGTAGTGGTCCAACAGGTCACGCAGGGCGCGGAACGTCAGCGTCTCCGTCGCGCCGGCGTCCGCGAGTGCGACGTATCGTTCGCCGAAGACGGGGACGTCCGCGTTGAGCACCTTCTCGAAACCCCGGTACTTCGACGGCCGCACCTCGTCGAGGTCGATGCCGTGTTCGTAGTCGGTCCAGCGCGTCTCCTCGGGGTCGATACCGACGCGCTCGCAGGCGTCTTCGAGGCGGGTGTACTCGCCGAACGCGTCCCACGCGTCCGGTTGCACGTCGTCGTGTTCGAGTTCGTCTTCGAGCAACCGCGCGAGCCTCGACGCCGCCTCCCCGTCGTCGTCGCAGGCCTCCCGCGCCCGTTCGATTCGGCCGAGCAACTGCGGGCGGTCGAATCTCCCGCCGCCGTACGTGAGGTACGTCTCCCCCTCGCGCGCGTCCATCCACTCGGCGACGCGCCCGCAGAGGGCGAGTTCGTCTTCGGGGGAGTCGGCGGTCCGAAAGAGCATCTCCGTCTCCCGGTCCCCCGCCGGCGACTCGTACCCGAGGACGACGGCGAGGAGTTCGAAGTACCGCGGGTCACCGAAGTCCGGGGGCCTCTCGTAGCGGTCGAGCGTCGGACTCACCGTCTCGATGTCGATGGCGAACCGTCCCGTCATCCGTCGCCCACCTCGGATTCGAAGGAGAAGTACGATGCGATTTTCCCGGGGCGACTCGCCCGCCGTCGCCCGGCCGAGAGCCGTCGAGAACCGTGAGGAAACGTTTTTCCGCTGCCTCCCGTGGTACGGGACGTAATGGCGACACAGGGTGAGGACGCCGAGGGCGGGGGACGGACCGAACGGGGGGTTCGGGTCACGCTGGACATCTGGCATCCCGACTGCTGGACGCTCGAGGTGACCGAGGAGACGGACGCGGGACTCCTCGGCCACGGCGTCCACAGCATCGACGGGACGGCGACGGGGCGATTCACGGCGTACGCCGATTCGACGGCCGAACTCGACGCCCTCGTCGCGGCGGTACGCGACTCCGAACTCACCGAGTCGGTGTGGGAGACGGACGAGGAGGCGGGCGCGGAGACGCCGGTGGCGGGGAGTGCGACGCGCGGACTCGTCGTCCGGTACGATCTCTCGAACAGCATCAACGACGCCCTCGTCTCGCGGGGGTTCATCCCGGACGAACCGGTTCGGATGCAGGACGGCCGCGAACGGTGGACCGTCCTCGTCCACGAGACGCGCCGAACCGTCCACGACCGGTTGGAGGAGGTCCGCGAGGAGATGGACGCCGACGTGCGCGTCGAACTCATCACCGCGCCCGTAGACGGGACGGGGATGTTCCGGACGGACGCCCTCTCGGAACGGCAACGCGAGGTGTACCGCCTCGCCCGCAGGCGGGGGTACTACACGTGGCCGCGGAAAGTGTCGGCGGGCGAACTCGCGGCGGAGGCGGGCGTCTCGAAGGCGACGTTGCTCGAACACCTTCGGAAGGCGGAGTCGAAACTGCTCGGAGACGTGGACTGACTCTCGGGGTCGGTAACGCGGACTCTATCGTCCGAAACCGAATCGCTCGGTTTGCGACGTTCGTCTGCGTGTGTAGCGTCCTGCGGACCGATACTGTTCGAGGCCGTCGCGTCAGGGCCCGGGCCGGCGGGAGAGCGTTTCGACTTCTTCGAGCAGTACCCTCGGGGCGACACCGTCCAGATACCGGACCGTGTTGCTCCTCGCATCGTACTCCACGATACCGACGTCGTCCAACCGCGGAAGCGCAGAGTGGTGGAGTTGGACGGCGATCGCCCCCAAGTCGGCTTCTACCTCTCTTCGTACCTCGCGCGCGAGGCCGGCTACCGTCGCGACGCTCTCGGACGAATTTCGGAAGTGAAAGATGACGCTGCGACAGTACTGATCTGCGAGCACGGTGAGAAGCCGGTCTAACTCGTCGGGGTCGATCGATTGTCGGGGAGCCATGTAGTAGATCACCTCTCACAGTATCCGTGTGAACTGTGTATGCGACCCGTCTGGACCGCCGAAGGGACGGTACGCTGCCGTCTCCCGTCCGTAACCGAGGCGGACACGTACTATGTACTCTCGGGTACTGTACTTCGTTCCGAGGCGGGCCGGACCGATAATGGTACCTTTCACCCACATTTTCATAGACAGTCCCCGATACGTCGGCGGTTCGCAGACGACGGCTGTCTCGCCTCGCGGCCGCCCTCTCATACTAGGGAGGGTCGCTATGCGGCAGTAGAGTGAGACGAAGTAGCATGTCATCTGTTGACGTAAACGACGGGCGGAGTCTCAAGCGGAACATGGGGCTGTTCGGCGCACTCAGCACCGTCGTGGCGGGCACCCTCGGGGCGGGGTTGTTCGTCACGTTGGGGACGGCGAGTGCGACGACGGGGCCGAGCGTCATCCTCGTCGTCGCCCTCTCGGGCGTCCTCGCCATGAGCATCGCGCTCAACTACGGGTGGGTCGCCACCATCTTCCCGGGGGCCGCGGGGTCGTACGCGTACGTCTCGCGGACGTTCGAGAGTCGGCTTCCGGGCTTCGTCGTCACGTGGTCGAAGTGGTTGGGGTACATGGCGGCCGACGCCGCACTCGCCATCGGGTTCGGGTCGTACCTGCAGGTGTTCTACCCGGCGGTGGACCCGACGCTGGCGGGGTTCGGCCTGTTGACCGTCCTCTTTCTCGTCAACCTCGTGGGGACGAAAGGGTACAGCGTCTCGCAGAACGCCATCTTCGGCGTGCTCATCCTCTCCATCCTCGTGTTGGTGATTCCGGGGTCGTTAAGCGTCGAACCAGCGAACTACCGGCCGTTCTTCACCGGCGGGTTCGACGGCTTCCTCGGCGCGGCGGTTCCCCTGTTCTACGCGTACATCGGCATCGCCGTCGCCGGGCAGATGGGCGCGGAGGTGAAGAACCCCTCGCGGAACCTCCCCTTGGCGATGGCGGGCGGGACGGCCATCCTCATCGTCCTGTACATGTGGACCTCCGCGGTCATCTACGGCGTCGTCTCCGACTACACGGTGTTGGCGAACTCGGCCCGACCGCTGGCGACGGCGGCGGAGGCGTTCCTCGGCGATAGCGCGACGGCGATAGTCGCGTTCGGCGGCCTCCTCGCCACCGCCTCCAGCGTCCACGCGGTGATGGCGGCGGGCATCAAGATGCCGTACTCGTGGGCGTGGGACGAGGTGTTCCCGAAGTGGTTCTCCTCCGTCTCCGAGCGGTTCGGAACGCCGCACTGGTCGCTTCTGACCCTCTACGCCGTCGCCTCGGCGCTGACGTTCTGGAGCACCGGCCTGAGTCAGGCCATCGCCATCGCGACGTTCAGCTACCTCATCGCCTACGCCGCCGTCTCCATCACCGTCCTCTACATCCTCTGGACCGAGTCCAGACTCGCAGAGAGCGCCGGGTTCACCCGCCCGACGCTCCTCTCGGTGACCGGACTCGTCGGCGCACTCGGCTCCGTCGGCCTCCTGACGCGGGCGTATCAGGGGTCGCTCTCCGTCTACGTGCCGTGGGTGGCTATCGGCCTCGTCGTCTTCTCCGTCTTCTGGTACCGCGGACAGAAGAAGGGGGTGGACGTGGAGGCCATCTTGGCGACGCTTCCGGGCGTCCCCTCCGACGAGTACGACCCGCAGGTGCGCACGAAGGGGGTGGCCGACGATGACTGACGGACGCGACGTTGACGGACGCGACGCCTCCGTGTCCGACGCACCGAACTCTCTCGCCGTCGATTACGACGAGACGGTGTCGCTCCTGCAGGACCTCGTGCGGATTCCGAGCCCGTACTTCGAGGAAGACGAGATGAGCGAGTTCGTCTACGAGTGGTTGGACGAACGCGGACTCGACCCGGAGTACCACCGCGTGAGCGAACCGGATATCACCGAGTACGAGGGGAGAAACGTCGTCGCGCGACTGGCGGGATCCGACTCCGACGCGCCGACACTTCTCCTGAACGCGCACATGGACACCGTCCTCATCGTCGAAGACTGGGATGAGGACCCCACCTCGGGGCGCATCGAGGACGGGAAACTGTACGGGCAGGGGGCCTGCGACATGAAGGGCGGCCTCGCCGCCGTGATGAAGGCGTTCGAGGCACTCGCCGAATCGGACGCCGAACTCCGCGGCGACGTGCTTCTGACGGCCGTCGTGGACGAGGAGGGGCCGTACGGCCTCGGGACGGACCGCCTGATACGCGACGGCTACACCGACGACTGCGACATGGCCGTCGTCACCGAACCCGGTCCGGTTCTGGCGCAGGAGGACGTCGAGAACCCCGCCCTCCTCCTCGGCGCGCGGGGGCGCTTCCTCTACGACATCGAGGTGCGCGGGAAGGCCGCCCACGGGTCGAAACCGAGCGAGGGCGTCAACGCCGTCGCGGACGCCGGGCGGTTGGCCGCCGGACTCGCCGAGATGGAGACGGGGACGCACCCGAAACTCGGCGACGGGTCGGTCTGTCCCCTCAAAATCGAGGGCGGCAGTCAGACGCTCTCGGTGCCCGAACGCGCCCGGTTGATGGTGGACCGCCACGTCGTCGTCGGCGAGACGGAGGAGGACGTTCGCGCGGACGCCGAACGCGTCGTCTCCGAACTCGGCGTCGAGAGCGAGGTGGACGTGGGGTTCCGCGAGGCCCCCTCCGACGACATCCGCTACGGGCCGTACGTCACCGACGAGGACCACCCCCTCGTCACGTCGTTGGCGGCGGCGACGCGCGAGGTGACGGGCGAGGACCCCGCGTACGGCTACTTCTCGAGCGTCGGCGACTTCAACTACCTCGGCGACAGGGCGGGCCTCCCGACGGTCATCCTCGGTCCCGACGGGGGGAACATCCACGCCGCCGGCGAGTTCGTCCGCCTCGACGACGTGGTGGAGGTGGCGGACGTGGTGACTCGGGCCGCCGCCGACCTGTTGGGGTAGTCGGACTCGCGCGTCCCTCCTCTCGACGCGCCCGCGGCGGGGAAAGCGTATTTAATTTCGAGGTGTACGGTGGACGCAATGGAGTCGCGCCACCGCGTCGTCGTCGGCGACGCCCGCGAGATGGACGTCGAAGACGACGCCGTCGAACTCGTCGTCACGTCGCCGCCGTACCCGATGATCGAGATGTGGGACGACCAGTTCGCCGAACTCTCCGCGGACGCCGCCGACGCCCTCGCGGCCGGCGACGGGGCCGCCGCCTTCGACGCGATGCACGAGGTTCTGACCGAGGTGTGGCGCGAGGTAAAGCGCGTCCTCGTCCCCGGCGGCATCGCCTGCGTCAACGTCGGCGACGCGACGCGGAAGGTGGACGACAGTTTCCGCGTCTACCAGAACCACGCGCGCATCGTCGAGGCGTTCGCGGAACTCGGATTCGAGCCGCTTCCGGACATCCTGTGGCGGAAACCGACGAACAGCGCGGCGAAGTTCATGGGGAGCGGGATGATTCCGCCGAACGCCTACGTCACCCTCGAACACGAGTACGTCCTCGTGTTCCGCAACGGGTCCGAGTCCCGCGGGTTCGACCCCGGCGACACCGCGCGGTACGAGTCGGCGTACTTCTGGGAGGAGCGGAACCGCTGGTTCTCGGACGTGTGGACGGACGTGACCGGCACCTCCCAGCGCATGGAGGGGGCGGGCGGTGCATCCTCGGAGGGGGGCGACTCGCTCGGGGAGTTGCGAGAGCGAAGCGCCGCCTACCCCTTCGCGGTGCCGTACCGCCTGATAAACATGTACTCCGTCTACGGCGACACCGTCCTCGACCCCTTCTGGGGGACGGGAACCACGTCGCTGGCGGCGATGGTCGCCGGTCGGAACTCCGTCGGCGTCGAACTGGAAGCGGGCTTCGCGGACGCCTTCGGCCGGCGGGCGGCGGACGCGCCCGCCCTCTCCCGGAAGGTTGCGACGCGGCGACTCGACGACCACCGCGAGTTCGTCGCCCGACGCCGCGAGGAGGGCGAGGAACTCGGGTACGAGTCGGAGACGTACGACTTCCCCGTGACGACGAAACAGGAGCAGTCGCTGACGCTCTACGTCGTCGACGAGGTGACTGAGACGGACGAGGGGTACCGCGCGCGGCACGAACCGCTGGAGCGGTAGATCAAGGCTGGGACGCGCCCTCGAAGTCGACGCTGCGGGCGCGCCGCCGTATCTCGTCGGCGTCGCCCGTCTGCAGGCCGCCCGCCGCCTCGTCGTACACCACCCGTCCGTCGACCATGGTGAACTCCACGTCGTCGCCGTGCGCGCCGAAGACGAGGTGCGAGAGCACGTCGTGAAGCGGCGTCGCGCGCGTCACGTCCGTATCGAGGGCGACCACGTCGGCCTTCCACCCCTCGCGGAGTTCGCCGACGCGTTCGAACCCGGCGGCCTTCGCGCCGTTGACCGTCGCCATCTCGAAGATGACCTGCGCGGGCGTGGCCTCCGGGTCGAGGTGTTCGACCTTCTGAAGCAGGCTCGCCTGTCGCATCTCGGTGAAGGGGTCGAGCGTGTTGTTGCACGGCGGGCCGTCGTTGCCGAGAGCGACGTTGATGCCCCGGTCGAGGTAGTCCACGACGGGCGCGACGCCGGAGGCGAGTTTCATGTTCGAGGAGGGGCAGTAGGTGACGTTCGTCCCCGTCTCCGCCAGCAGTTCGCGCTCTCTCTCGTCGGTCCAGACGCAGTGGGCCAAGACGACGTCCTCGCCGGTGAGGCCGACTTCGTGGAGCCACTCGATGTTGCGCATCCCGGTGTCCTCGGCGACGGTTTCGACCTCGTCGCGGTTCTCGCTTGCGTGGGTGTGGATGGTCACGCCGTCGTACCGGTCTGCGATGTCGCGCGCCCCGCGGAGGCACTCCTCGGTGCAACTGACCGCGAACCGCGGCGTGACGGCGTAGCGAATCCGGCCGTCGCACGCGCCGTGGTACTTCTCGACGAGTCGCTCCGTCTCTCTCAGCGCGGCGTCGGTGTCCTCGGCGAGTCCGTCGGGCGCGCGCTTGTCCATCAGCACCTTGCCGAGACGCCCGCGGATGCCCATCTCGGCCGCCGCCTCGAACGCCTCGTCGGCGTGGGCCACCGAGAGATGGTCTACGACCGTCGTCGTTCCGCTCTCTAACAGTTCGAGATAACCCAGTTCCGCGGCCGCCCGCATCCCCTCGGCGTCCAGCGACGCCTCCATCGGGAGGACGTGCTCGAACAACCAATCGAGGAGGGCGGTGTCGTCGGCGATGCCCCGCCCGAGACTCTGGACGGAGTGGATGTGGCCCCCGACGAGGCCCGGGACGAGCAGGTCGAACTCCCGAACCTCGTGGTCGGGGTGGGCGTCTTCGACCGCCGCTCTGTCGCCGACGGCGACGATGCGGTCGTCCTCGACGACGACCGCGCCGTCGTCGTGTACGGTTGCCGAGTCGGCGATGACGGTTCCGGCGAGTAGCATCTTCCCTCACGGTGGTGGGGAGTCCGACTGATAGGGGTTCCGAATCGGCTGCACCCTCCGGGGGTGTGCCGACGAGCGATAGAGCGACGGCGACCGGTGATGCGGTAGACGCCCTCCACGCCGCCGTGCGGCGTTCGTCCGGCCGACCCGCGTCGGACGGGCAGAGACGCGTCTCTCACCAGCCGATGACGGTCTGACGACGGCATGCGAGCGGCGACGTTTGAGCGCCGTTCGACAACGATCGCTCCCGGAACCGCTCCGGTTACGAGGTATCTCGACGCGGCAACCGGCGGTCGGCCCGTGACTCGGCCGCTACCAGGACGACGTTACGCCGTATCCACGTTCGCATTATCCGTCCGACGGGACGAAGCCGCCAGAGCGAACGCGGCGAGTGAAACGGCGCAAACACCGATTCCGACGATTCCGTCGGTTACTCCGGAGAGTGCGAGCGCTAACCACCCGAACGCGCAGAGAGTTCTCCAGAGTCGGTTTCTGTCCGCTGTTACCGCCTGCCAACCGCTGTTACCGGCGAGTGTCAAGCAGGCGGCTAAGAACAGTACTTCCACGATACTACTAGCGGAGACCATCTCCATAGTTGTTATTTAGACGACATTATTATTCCTTTCGCCGATGTCGAGGGGATTCTCTTCGGCACGTGTCGCGTTGCATACCTCAGACCCCGGGTCGGACGGTTCGGGGTCGTTCAGTCCCGCCACAGACCGGAGAGCCAGATGCCGCCGGAGGTGAGCAGGCAGACGACTCCGACGGCGGAGGCGACGACGCCGAGGAGCAGTCCGTCGGGGAAGTCGAAGTCGTCCGTGTGAGAGGCGGTCTCGACGGCGTAGTGGGTGCCGTTCCGTTCGACTATCGCCGCCGAGGGCATCGGTTCGTCCTGCCACGGGCGGTAGTCGTACGCGTCCTCCGACACCGTCGCGTTCCGTACCTTCCGGAACGTCGCTCGCTCGGCGGCCGAGAGCGTCTCGTACTCGACGACGAGTTCGTCCCTGACTGCGGCCGCGATTTCGGAGTCGTTCGCGCGCGTCGTCGCTACCGTCCCCGAGGAGAGCGAGTACGCGTAGTAGGCGTCGTACGACTCCGTGAGGAACGTGTAGTTGCGCCGCAGTCGCCGAACGTCCGACCGGACCGCCAGGCTATCGACCGTCGCGGAGCCGTTCCGAATCGCCCGTTCGAGCGTGCTGCGGGTCCGGTTCGGCGCGCGGAGCCCCGACGCGACGTGGCGGTACTCCACGTCCTCGGGGTTGAACGCCAGTCGTACCGCGTACTGGTCGGCTAAGCGGGAGTCGTTCTCGGCGTCTATCGGCGTCGCGGTGTACCCGTTGGCGACGCGGTGTCGCTCCGGGCCGTCGAGTCGTTCCGCCTCGATAGCGTAGACGGGACCCGGGAGGAGCAGTAACCCGACGAGGAGGAGCACGCGGACCGTGCGCTTCGAGGACATCTCCGCCGACAGTCTCCGGTCGTCTGATAAGTGTTTTCTCGTCTCTCGGGCGCGCGCCGACTCACGGCAGGAACGGCGGTTGCGCCGTCGGTAGCGAGATGAGCCAGAGGCTCGCGGCGGTGTACCCCACCATGACGAACACGAACGGGAACTGGCTCCGGATGGCCTGCATCCGACTCGGGAACAGGCGGTAGGCGATGGAGTGGGCGACCCAGACGGCCAGCACGTGGCCGCCGAGGACGAACACGATGTCGAGCGCGCTGAACCACGCGGGAAGCGTCAGCACCAGCGGATTCGCCGGGGGCGACAGCGGCGTCCCGACGACGGCGACCAACGACGGCGCGAGCGAGACGAAGAAGCCGAAGTAGTGCGCGAGGTGATAGCCCGCCGCGATGGCCAAAAGCGGCGGCGCGAAGCCCACCGCGAGTTCGTGCGCCGTGCGGTGCGTCCGCAGGCGGTCGGCGGCGGCGCGGGAGGCGAGGAGGTACGCGCCGTAGAAGACGAGGAAGCCGAGGACGAACAGGCCGCCGTAGACGAGGAGGGGCGGGACGCCGACGCCGACGGCGGCGCGGACGAACTGTGCGCCCTGCCGAGTCGTCACGAACCCGCTGAAGGTGAGTTCCCACACGAGGGCGACGGCTATCGCCGCGTCGTCGAGGCCGGTCACGAGGCCGTTGGCGTACGCGTCGTCGCTGTCGCCGCCGACGAGTCGCATCCCCGGCAGGTGGACGCGGAGGCGTCCCTCGTCCCACGAGAACGGCGCGACGCGGCCGTAGAACCGGAAGAACACCGAGACGGGGTCGACGTTCCGGAACCACGTCTCCGCGCCGACGGCGAGGGCCCCCGAGACGGTCAGTAGCGAGTAGGCGACGACGGCCGCGCCGAGCAGTCTCGGCCGGGAGGTGATTCCGGTCGTCGTCTCCATCCAGACGAGGCCGAGGAGGCCGACGACGGCGGGCCACCGCCCGAATCGGGCCGGGTAGTCGAGGAATCCGTTCGGGAGGCGCGCGGCGACGGTCCGCCACGGGTTCAGCGCGGGCCAGACGTTCCCGACGGCGTAGGAGACCATCGTGAGACCCGCGCGCAGGCCGGCGAAGACGACGACGACGGCGAAGTTGACCGTCGGCACCCGCGGACCGGTCAGACCGCTGTAGGCGACGAGGACGAGGCCGACGAGTCCGAGGAGGTGAAGCGAGACGACGCCGACGCGGTAGAGCGACCGGACGCCGACGTCGCGGTGGGTCCGGTGGATGTCGCGGACGAACCGCCGGTCGGTGACGAAACTGGCCAACAGCGCCGACGCGCCGATGGTCGCGCCGCCGGTGGCGACGTAGAGCCACCGCGGAATCGACAGCGCGTCCCTCGACGCTCCCTGCAGGCCGACGGCGGCGTTGCTGGCGGCGACGCCCTCCGCGACGAGGAGCGTTCCGACGAGGGCGAGACAGCACGCGAGTGCGCGTCCGAGGAGTTCGTCACGCGATGAGGGCATAGGCGATGAGGAATCCGAAGTAGAGGAGAACGAGGACGCCCAGCGCGCGGATGCGGAACGAGCGAATCTCCGCCTCCTCTTCGAGGTACGCCTCGCGGTACGATTCTCGCTCCGCCTCCGTCATCTCCGCGGGGTGGCGCACCCCGCGGTGGAGGACGCGGAGTCGGTCCGTCGGGAACGTCCGCCCGCAGGTTCGGCAGGCGACCCCGTCCGTTCCGGTCGTCTCGTCGGGCGCGTCCGTCGTGGCGTTCGTCGTCTCCGTCATGGGTTGTGAATGTGGTCGTCGGTCGTCTTCCGTCCGTGCGTCGGTGTAGGAGCGACCGTCTCTCAGGTGTTTCGTCTCGTCGGCGGGGTGCACCTCACTCGCTCACCTCGAACGTCACCGGCGGCATGTCGAGGAACGCCGTCTCGTAGCCGTCGTGGCGGGCTATCTGCGGCGGCACGTCCACGGTCACTTCGAGCGTATCGCCGCCGCGCACCTCGCCGACGCCCGCGCCGTAGTGGTAGCCGAGTTCCGGGTCCAGCGTCCGCGCGAGAGAGCCCTCGAACGCCGTCTCGCCGTCGCGGGTCAGCGTCGCGGTCAGTCCCATCATCGGCAGGGCGATTCGGTTGTGCGGCGTGCGAGCCGAGAGGTAGAGGTAGGTACCGTCGAAGTCGCCGAACCGGCTATCCCGATTCTTCGCGGCGAAGGCGTGGAAGACGGCGTCTCCGCTGGTCGCCCGGCCGAGATGTCGGCCCGGAAGGGCGTCTTTCTTCGGTACGACGCCGACGGGGAACCCCATGTCCATGGGTTCGACCGCGCCGCGTTCGCCCGCGTCCTCGAGGCGGTTCAGCGGAACGTCGTGCAGGTCGTCCGTGTCGAAGGTGAACGCGAACGAGGCCGTCTGCGCCGACTCGAAGCGTCCGGCGAACGCCCCGGTTCGGTCGAGGGAGACGCCGCCGACGCTCACCGTCGCCTCGTACTCGCCCTCGCCCTCTAAGACGTAGTTCGACCCGTAGTGGAGACCCATCTGCTGGGAGAGCATCGGGTAGGCGAGTTCCTCGGTGACGAGACTCCCGTCGCGAGTTATCTCGATGGTCACCCCCGAGTCGAGGGGGAGGACCGTCCGCGTCTCGCGGTCCCAAAGCGAGACCATGAGGTGCAGCGAATCATCCGACTCGACGACCGTCTTCGTCAGTTCGGTGCCGGTGAGCGTCCAGAAGCGGTGCGGGTACGAGTACGTCAACGCGACGCCGTAGGGTCCCGTCGTCGTCGTTCCGTACGTCTTCATCCCTTCGGTGAGGGCGGGCCGGTAGACGGCGTTCGGGCGGTCCTCGACCAACGGCGGGTCGCGCCACGCCGACTGCGTCTCGAACCCGAGCGTTCCGAGACACCCCGCGGTGCCGACGAGCGAACCCGCCCCGAGTGCCTTGAGAGCGTCGCGGCGGGAGAGGTTAGGTGACATGGTGCGAGACTGCCGTCCGCGGCGGCGGACGACGCCAATGGGCCCTCTTACGGTCCGACGGGGATGACGTTTGCGAAGGGGGCGCGCGGTTCGACTCGCGGACCGAACGGCGGCGCGACGAACGGACTGCGGACTACTCGTCGAGAATCTTGTGCTGGAAGGCGCGGTAGACGCTGATGCCCGTCTCCGTGAGGACGACGTTCTTCTGTTTGCCAGCGGGTTCGAGGCGGATGTACTCCTTCTCGCGCAGGGGGTCGATGATGGCGGCGTCGAGGCGGCGGTACTCCGACTGGCGACTCTCCGTCGAGTAGTTGTCGAGAAACGGTAGGTCGTAGTCCTCGGCCCTGTCAATGAGGTTGCGCTTGTTGACGGAGTAGGGCTTCTCGACGGTCATCTCGTAGAGGTACCCCATGATGTGGACCTGTTCGCGCGTCGGCGACTCGATGGGGTAGTCGGGCACGGTGGTCACCTCCGCGACGCCGCGGGTAAGCGGCGTCTCGGCCACGTCGTGGCCGTAGGACTCCGGCGTGACGCTGTAGGGGAGGGCGTCCGTCGTCATGCAGGCGATGGCCGCGCCGACGGCGGCGACGTTCGGTCCGGAGGAGATGTTGACGAACACCTGGTCGTCGTCGTGTCTGGCGGCGATCGTCGTCGCGACGCCCATCACGTCGTACACGTCGCGGATGCGTACGGGAACTCCGCGCGCGTCGCAGAACTCGTCGAGTTCCTCGCGGACGGCGAGTTGGTACGGCGTCGCGGCGTCCCAGTCCACCGCCTCCGCCTCCGGCGTCCACGCCGTATCGACGGATAGGTCGCCCGACTCGTCGGGCCCGCGTCCCGGGTCGTTCACGAGGAGGTACACCACGTCCGCGGCCTCCCGGCGGGCGGGTTCGACCACCCGGTCCCGTTCGTAGCCCAACGGGGCGATGTGAACGCGTCGCCCCGACGGAAGTGTCGCGTTCATGCCACGAGTGGAGCGAACAGGTATATCAATCTTCGGACGTGATTCGACGGTCCGACGGACGGACCGGAGGAGAACGGGGGAAGAGAAAGGGAGAGGGCGGAGGTGGTTGGAGGGCCGAAGCGGAGGGGGTGAGGGGGCGGGCGAGTGGAGGGGAGTCGGTGAGGGCGGAGGGAGTTCCGCGGGCACCGAGGCGGCGTCCGCGGCGCGCGCGCCGTCGCATCGCCGACTTACCGGGGAAACCCCGGCACGGGACCGGTCGGCGGTCGGGGCCGACGACGACGCGCACTCGTTGCTTCCTCCCGACGGTGGTTCAACATTATCTCGTTACAATCGTGACAATCGTGAACGACGGGACGTTCGAGTCGTTCGCTTCGACCGAGAGAAGAGGAGACGGACGGAGGCGGTCAGTTTCGCTGGGGAATCGCGTCCGCCTCGGTGAGGTGGATGCGGCCGTTTCCGTGGACGACGACGTGGAATCCGGCGTAGTCGAACGAGACGGTGAGACCCTCGACGGCCGAGGGGCCGTCCACTAGCGAACTCAGCGCGTCGGGGTCCACGACGGCCGCCAACGGCGGCAGGTCGACGGCGTCGGTGCCGGAGACGTCGGCGACGAGAGAGACGAGCGTAGTCGCAAGAGAACCCCCAGCGGATTGCGGTAGTAGCTCTTCGTGCATGGTATATCGAGACGGGGTGACGGGATATAAACCCTGTAACCGCCGCAGGAACGCTCTCGGGAGATGTACGAAACACGTCATGTTTCGGTCGCCGCGCCGTCGTCCGAATCGGGTCCTCGCGCGCCGTCGCGGCCGAATCCGTCCGGTAGGAACACTCTCTCGGGCGCTAACCCGCGGCAGAGGTAAGGCGCTCGCATCCGTACCCGGGCCATGGACGTAGAGGTAGCGGTTCGACTCCTCGTGGCGGCGTTCTGCGTCGTCGCCCCCTCGGTTCTCTTCGTCGGCCTCGTCAGGGGACTCGACAAACTCCGGGACGACCGCCTCGTCGAACAGGTTCTCGAACGGATGGACGACGACGACGCGACCGCGCCGACGTACCGGCGCGCCCCGTTCACCTCGGCGGTGAGCGACGGCGGACGGGCGGCCGAGACGGTCGCATGCGGCGTCTGCGGCGCGCCGAACCCCGCGTACGCCTCGTACTGCGGAACGTGCCTCTCGGCACTCGACGGCGACTCGGAAGCGTCGAAATAGAAGAAAACGGGAGTTTCGGCGCCGTTACAGGAAGTCTTCGACGTGTTCTGCGACTTCCTCCGGCGTGTCGCCGACGGGGACGCCGGCGTCGTTCAGCGCCGAAATCTTCGACTCGGCGGTGCCCGTGCCGGACCCCGAGACGATGGCGCCCGCGTGGCCCATGCGCTTGCCCGGCGGCGCGGTGCGGCCCGCGATGAAGCCCGCGACGGGCGTGTCCATGTTCTCGGCGATGTACTTCGCGGCCTGCTCTTCGTCCTCGCCGCCGATTTCGCCGCACATGACGACGGCCTCCGTCTCCTCGTCCTCCTCGAACAGTTCGAGGGCGTCGATGAACGACGTGCCGATGATGGGGTCGCCCCCGATGCCGACGGCGGTGGTCTGGCCGATGCCGCGGTCGGTGAGGTTCGAGACGACCTGGTACGTCAGGGTGCCCGACCGGGAGACCAGACCGACGTTACCGGACTCGAAGATGTTGCCGGGGAGGATGCCGAGTTTCGACTCGCCGGGCGTGATGATGCCGGGACAGTTCGGACCCAGCAAGCGCGTGTCCACCTCGGAGAGTCGCTTGTTCACCTTGGCCATGTCCTGCGTCGGGATGCCCTCGGTGATGGCCACGACGAACTCGAGGTCCGTATCGAGGGCCTCGAAGACGGCGTCGCCGGCGAACGCCGGCGGGACGAACACGACGGAGGCGTCGGCGTTTTCCTCGCGGACGGCCTCGTCTACGGTGTCGTAGACGGGGACGCCTTCGACCTCTTGGCCGCCCTTGCCGGGGACGGCGCCGGCGACCACGTTCGTTCCGTACTCCATCATCTGCTGGGTGTGGAACTTTCCTTCCCCGCCGGTGATGCCCTGTACAACCACGCGAGTGTCGTCGTCGACTAAGATGCTCATTGGCTTGCCTCCTCCGCGTTCTGGACGGCCCGTTGGACCGCGTCTTCGAGCGTCTTCTCCACTTCGACGAGGTCCGTGTTGAGTATCTCCATGCCCTCCTCGGCGTTCGTGCCGGCGAGGCGCACGACGACCTTCTTCGGAATCTCGTCGAACTGCTCTAAGGCCTCGTTGATACCCTTGGCCACCTCGTCGCCGCGGGTGATGCCGCCGAAGATGTTGAACACGACCGCGTCGACGTTGTCGTCGGAGAACACCATGTCGAGGGCGTTCGCGACGCGTTCGGCCTTCGCGCCGCCGCCGATGTCGAGGAAGTTGGCGGGTTCGCCGCCGTAGTGGTCGACGATGTCGAGCGTCGTCATCACGAGACCCGCACCGTTGCCGATGATGCCGACGTTACCCGACAGGCGGACGTAGTCGAAGCCGTACTCGCCGGCCTTTCGCTCTAAGTCGTTCTGGTAGGCGTCCTCTTCCATCTCCGCGAGGTCCGGGTGCCGGAACAGGGCGTCGTCGTCGATGTTCATGACCGCGTCGGCGGCGACGACTTCCCGGTCGGAGGTTATCATCACGGGGTTGATTTCGATGTCGGAGGCGTCGTTAGACTCGTAGAGGTCGTACAGCGTCGAGAGGAACGACGCCACGTCCATCGCCACGTCGTCGGGGATGCCGGCCTCGAAGACGACCTTGCGGGCCTGATAGGGGTGCAGGCCGAACGCGGGGTCGATGTGCTCGCGGGCGATGGCCTCGGGCGTCTCCTCGGCGACTTCCTCGATGTTGACGCCGCCTTCGGTGGAGACCATCGCGACGGGCTTGCCCTCGCCGCGGTCCATCGTGATACCGACGTACAGTTCGTTCTCGAAGTCGACGCCGGCCTCGACGAGGACTTCCTCGACGGTGTAGCCCTTCAGGTCCATGCCGAGGATGTCCTCGGCGGCCTCTCGGGCCTCCTCTTCGTCTGTCGCTATCTTGATACCGCCGGCTTTGCCGCGTCCGCCGACGTGAACCTGCGCCTTGATGGCCGCGGGGTATCCGATATCCTCGACGGCCTCCATGACCTCGTCTACGGACGACGCGAGGCGGGACTCGGGCACCGGAATCCCGGCCTCGGCGAAGATATCCTTCGCCTGATATTCGTGAAGCTTCATTCCATCCGTGGGAGGGTGGGGCACGCGCTTAAATCCCGTTCATCTTCGTTCGGGAAATACCCCGCAAGAATTGCTTCTACCCCGCCGGAGTCCCCGAGTCCTCGCTCGGCCGCCTCCGAATTTATTGCACTCCCGCGCCGATACCACGGACGACATGCGCGCAGTCAGAATTCACGAACACGGCGACGCGGACGTACTGCGAGTGGACGACACTGAGTCGCCCGACCCCGAACCCGGACAGGTTCTCGTTGACGTCGAAGCGGTCGGGGTGAACCCGGTGGACACGTACTTCCGGGAGGGGGAGTACCCGGTGCCGCACCTCCCCTTCGTTCCGGGGTCCGACCTCGCGGGAACCGTCGTCGGCGACGGCGTCGAACGCTTCGAGGCCGGAGACAGGGTGTTCGGCACCGGCCTCGGCAACGGGATGTCCGGCACCTACGCCGAGGAAGTCGCCGCGCCCGCGGACTTCCTCGCGCACGTCCCCGATGGCGTCTCCTTCGAGGACGCCGCGGCCCTCGCGTTGGTCGGGACGACGGCGTGGCAGGCGTTCGTCCACCACGCGAAGGTCGAACCCGCTGAGACGGTCCTCGTCCACGGCGGGAACGGCGGCGTCGGCCACGTCGCCGTCCAACTCGCCGAGACGATGGGCGCGCGAGTGCTCGCCACCGCCTCCGAGGAGTTCCACGACGACGTGCGCGCACTCGGGGCCGACGAGGTGTTCGACTACCGCCGCAACGACTTGGCGGACGCCGTCCTCGCCGCGGGGGCGCCGGACGTGATTCTCGACACCCACATGGACCGGTACCTCCAGTTCAACGCGAACGTCGCGGCCACTGACGGCCGGATAATCGGCATCGGCAACGACACCGCCGAAGGGGGCTTCACCGACATCGGCGTCACGAAGGGGAAGGAACTGCGCTACCAGTTCATGACCATGTACAACACCGCCGAGAAGGACGCCGTCCTGACCCGACTCGGGTCGCTTCTGGAACGCGGCGAAGTCGAACCCGTCGTCCACGAGACGTACGCCCTCGAAGACGCCGTCGAGGCCCAACGAACCGTCCTCGAAGAGAGTTTCCTCGGCAAAGTCGTCCTCGTTCCCTGAGGAGGGCGTCGTCCCCGCTTGCGCCGCGCCCGCCGTGTCAATTTATGTCACTCGTGCGCCACCTAGCGGTATGTCAGTCGAGTTCGACTTCGACGGAACGGTGGCGTTGGTGACCGGCGCGAGCGGCGCTCTCGGGAGCGCAGTCGCTCGAACCTTCCGCGACGCGGGCGCGACGGTGGCCGCCGCGGACGTGGTCGAACCGGACGACGAGGACGCCCTCTTAGAGCCCGAGGGCGACATCGAGTTCTATCAGGCCGACTTCACCGACGAGGAGGAGGTGTCCCGGGTCGTCGAGGAGGTGGTCGAGGACCACGGGCGACTCGACCACCTCGCCAACATCGCGGGGACGTGGCGCGGCGGGACGCCGATAGAGGAGACGGACGTCGATACGTTCGACTTCCTGTTCGACGTGAACCTCAAGACGATGTTCCTCGCCTCGAAGCACGCGCTCCCGCACCTCCGGGAGACGGAGGGAGCCATCGTCTCCGTCTCGGCGCGTTCGTCGCTGGAGGGCGGCGAGGGCGACGGCCCGTACCGCGCCTCGAAGGCGGGGGTGCGACTTCTCACGGAGACCGTCGCCGAGGAGAACCTCGGGACGGTGCGCGCGAACGCGGTGATGCCGAGCGTCATCGACACGCCCGCGAACCGCGAGATGATGCCCGACGCCGACCACGACTCGTGGGTCGCCCCCGAACAGATAGCGCGCGTCGTCGCCGTTCTCTGCTCCGACGCCGCCGAAGTCACCTCCGGCGCGGCGGTGCCCGTCTACGGCGAGGCCTGATCGACCTTCGCCCGCCACCCCGCCGGACCACCGTTCGACCGAATAAATGTCATCCTATCTTTATATGCTCTCGTTAATGTATTCATTTATTACCGGTTATTCGGGAGAACATCGGGGTGTTTTTCAATAACACGGACGGTATCGTCCAGAGACATGAGTGAACGAGAGACGTGGGCGACGCGGGCAGGGTTCATCCTCGCAGCCGTCGGGTCCGCCGTGGGCCTCGGGAACATCTGGCAGTTCCCGTTCAAGACGGCGCAGTTCGGAGGTGCGTCCTTCCTCGTCGTCTACCTCATCGCGGTGTTCGGTATCGGCCTCCCAGCCATCCTCGCGGAGTTCGTCATCGGTCGGCGGGCGAAACTCAACGCCATCAGCGCGTTCGGCAGAATCGGTCACCGCCAGTGGCGGTTCGTCGGCGCGTTGGGACTGCTCACCGGCTTTTGGATTCTGTCGTACTACAGCGTCGTCGGCGGGTGGGTGATTCGGTACATCTGGGGGAGTCTCCAAGGCGCGTACTTCGGCGACCCGGCGACCTACTTCGGCGCCGTCTCGGCCGGTCTCGACGCCGTGGCGCTTCACGCCGTCTTCATGTTCCTCTGCGTCGTCATCGTCGCCCTCGGCATCGAGGACGGCATCGAGAAGGCGACGAAGGTGATGGTCCCTTCCATCGTCGTCATCCTCCTGGGACTGGCGGTGTACGGGACGACGCTCTCCGGCGCGACGGCGGGCTACGACTACTTCCTCTCGCCCGACTTCGGCGCGTTGATGAGCAATCTCGGCGACATCGTCCCGTTCGCCGTGGGGCAGGCGTTCTTCTCGCTGTCGCTCGGGATGGGCGCGATGATAACGTACGCCTCCTACATCGACCGCGACGACAGCCTCGTCGCCGACGGTAGCACCATCGTCGTGCTGAACACGTTCGTCGGCGTCCTCGCCGGGTTCGTCGTGTTCCCCCTGCTGTTCGCGCAGGGCATCGACCCGAACACCTCCGGTCCGGGCGCGGTGTTCGTCAGCGTCGCGGGCGCGTTCGCCAACATCCCGGCGGGCCGCATCGTCGGCCTCGTCTTCTTCCTCGTCGTCCTCATCGCGGCGCTCTCGTCGGCTATCAGCCTGCTCGAGGTCGTCACCTCCTACGTCATCGACAACTACGACGTGGGGCGCGCGCCTACGGCGGCGGCCATCGGCGTCAGCCTGTTCGTCCTCGGCCTCCCCTCGGCGCTCGACACCGCGTGGCTCGGCTGGTTCGACACGCTCGCGTACCAACTGCTCCTTCCCGTCTCGGTGCTTCTCGTCCTGCTCTTCGTCGGGTGGGTCCTCGGCGACGAAGCGCTCTCGGAGGTGCTGAAGGGAGCGGGAGTCGGTAACGGCTTCGGGGTGACGTGGCTCTGGATGGTCCGCATCGTCGTCATCCTCGCCGTCCTCGGAACGCTGGCGCTCGGCATCCAGACGCTGTTCCTCGGTTCGGAACCCGCCATCGTTCCGCCGCTGTAAGCCTACGAATCGTCGGCCGACCCTCTCTTCTTCCGACCGTTCCCGAACCGATAGCGGCGCGTTGACGCCTTAACAACCGTTACAATACCGGTCTGACGAATCTTCGGTCCGAAAGTCACTTTACCGCCAAGGTGGGAGTGCGACGCAATGACACGAGAGACGTGGGCGACACGAATCGGCTTCATCCTCGCCGCCGTGGGAAGCGCGGTCGGCCTCGGGAACATCTGGCGGTTCCCGTGGGTCACCGCCGAAAACGGCGGCAGCGCATTCCTCGTGGTGTATCTCGGCATCGTCTTGCTCGTCGGGGTCCCCGGACTGCTCGCCGAATTCGTCATCGGCCGGCGCTCGAATCGAAGCCCCGCGGGCGCACTTCGCTCCCTGTCCGGTTCCGACGCGTGGGGGGCGTGGGGGCTGTTCTACGTCGGCACCGCCGTCGCGTTGCTCTCCTTCTACAGCGTCGTCGGCGGGTGGATTCTCCGGTACTTCGTCGAGAGCGGCCTCGCACTCGCGGGCACCGAACCGGCGTACTTCGCCAGTCCGGGGCAGTACTTCGGCGGCGTCGCCGCCGGGTTCGACGCCGTCGGCTTCCACGTGTTGTTCCTCGCGCTGACGGGGATAATCGTCTTCGCGGGCGTCCGCCGCGGCATCGAACTCGGGACGAAGGTGATGATGCCCGCCGTCCTCGTCCTCCTCGTCGCCCTCGCGGGGTGGGCGGCCACCCAGTCGGGGGCCGCCGAGGCGTACGCGTTCTACCTCCGCTTCGACCTCTCTGTGATTCGACAGAACTTCTTCGGCGTCCTCGGCCCGGCGGCGGGGCAGGCGCTCTTTACCCTCTCTTTGGGCGCGGGGACGATGGTCACCTACGCGTCCTACGTCGGCGAGGACCGTTCGCTCGCGTTCGACGGGACGACCATCGCCGTGCTCAACACCCTCGTCGGCGTCCTCGCCGGACTCGTCGTCTTCCCGCTTCTGTTCTCGCTGGGCATCTCGCCCGGCGAGACGGGCACCGGCGCGGGCGCGCTGTTCGTCGGGTTGGCGGGCGCGTTCTCGCAACTCCCCGGCGGCACGCTCATCGCGACGGCGTTCTTCGCCGTCGTCGCCCTCGCGGCGCTCTCCAGTTCCATCAGCATACTGGAAATTCCGGTCGCGTTCCTCGTCGACGAGTACGACGTCGAACGCCGCACCGCCGTCGCGGGCGTCGGCGCACTCGTCGTCGTCACCGGGTCCGTCTGCGCCCTCGACCAGTCGATATTCGGCTTCGTCGCGGGAACGCTCGTGGACGTCCTCCTGACCGCGGGGCTGACGGCGTTCCTCGTCTTCGTCGGGTGGGTCATGGGCCGCGACGCCCTCGAGGAGTTCCGCGCGGGCGCGGGCGAGGTGGCGACGGCGCTCTCGACGCCGTGGCTCTTCGCCGCCGGCGCTCTGCTCCCCGTCTTCCTCGTCTTCACGCTCCTGACGACGTTCGGCATGGACGCACGCCTCGGCTTCTGGCCCACCGTCGCTACCGCCGCCGCCCTCGCGGTGGTCATCTTCGCGGGCGTCCGCGGCGAACCCGAGGCGGCCTGACCCGCCGTCCGGCGTTCGAGTCCAGTTTTTCGACAGTTGTCGAACCATCCTTTGTCCATAGCGGAAACCCTTTTGTGCTCCGTCCGGTCGTTCGTGACAATGAACGCAGGTGGTCCGACGTGACGATGGAGGACCGAATCGACGAACTCGAAGCCAAGCGCGACAGAGCGCAGAAGGGCGGCGGCGAGGACCGCATCGAGTCCCAACACGAGAAGGGGAAGATGACCGCCCGAGAGCGCATCGACTACTTCCTCGACGACGGTACGTTCAACGAATTCGACCAGTTCCGGACGCACCGAAACCACAAGTTCGGGATGGAGGAAAAGCAACTCCCGGGCGACGGCGTCGTCACGGGGTACGGCGAAGTCGACGGGCGCAAGACGTTCGTCTTCGCGCACGACTTCACCGTCTTCGGCGGTTCGCTCGGCGAGGTGATGGCCGAGAAGATATGCAAGGTGATGGACAAGGCCGTCGAAGTCGGCGCGCCCGTCGTCGGGTTGAACGACTCGGCGGGCGCCCGGATTCAGGAGGGCGTCCAGTCGCTCAGCGGGTTCGGCGAGATATTCCGGCGCAACACCGAAGCTTCGGGCGTTATCCCGCAGATTTCGGCCATCATGGGGCCGTGCGCCGGCGGGGCCGTCTACTCGCCCGCCCTCACCGACTTCACGTTCATGGTGAAGGACACGAGCCACATGTTCATCACCGGCCCGGACGTCATCAAGACCGTAACCGGCGAGGAGGTGACGTTCGAGGAACTCGGCGGCGCGACGACGCACACCTCCACCTCCGGGGTGGCGCACTTCGCCTGCGAGTCCGAGGAGGACGCCTTAGACGACATCCGACGCCTCCTCTCGTACCTCCCGCCGAACAACGTCGAGGACCCGCCGCGCGTCGAACCGTGGGACGACCCGGACCGCGCCGACGAATCGCTCAAGAGCGTCGTCCCCGACCAACCCCGGAAGCCCTACGACATGCGCGACGTCATCGGCGGCGTCTTAGACGAGGGGTCGTTCTTCGAGGTCCAAGAGGACTTCGCGAAGAACATCCTCGTCGGGTTCGCCCGCCTCGACGGTCACTCCGTCGGCGTCGTCGCGAACCAACCGCGCGTCAACGCCGGCACCCTCGACATCGAAGCGTCCGAGAAAGCCTCCCGCTTCGTGCGCTTCTGCGACGCGTTCAACGTCCCCATCGTCTCGTTCGTGGACGTGCCGGGCTTCCTCCCGGGGACCGACCAAGAGCACGGCGGCATCATCCGCCACGGCGCGAAACTGCTGTACGCCTACTCCGAGGCGACGGTTCCGCTGCTTACGGTCATCACGCGGAAGGCCTACGGCGGCGCGTACGACGTGATGGCGTCGAAGCACCTCGGCGCGGACGTGAACTACGCGTGGCCGACGGCCGAAATCGCCGTCATGGGACCGCAGGGCGCGGTCAACATCCTCTACAGCGACCAACTGGAGGCGGCAGACGACCCGGACGCCCGCCGCGAGGAACTCATAGAGGAGTACCGCGAGGAGTTCGCGAACCCCTTCACCGCGGCCGACCGGGGCTACCTCGACGACGTCATCGCACCGACCGAGACCCGCTCTCGGTTGGTCTCGGACCTCGAGATGCTGAAGACGAAGCGCTCCGACCTGCCGGACAAGAAGCACGGCAACATCCCGATATGAACGGCGAGAGCGCAGAGAGCGCCGAATCGGCCGTCGGACCGGACGTATCGGACGTCGCGGCGGACCTCTCCATCCCCGACGACGCCGACGAGGCGGAGGCCGCCGCGATAGCCGCCGCCGTCGCCGCGCACATCCGCGACGGCGAACTCGCCGCGGCCGCCGCGGCCGCCGAAGGCGGCGAGGAGACGTGGGACGGCAAGCGCTGGACGTTCGCCGGCCGCCTCGAAGGCGTCTCCGGACGGTCCGCGCGCGTTCCGAACGGCGCGCCGACGAACGCGTGGACGGCCGCCTCCCGCGCCGACCGGTTCTAACCCCGGCCGACGGTCGGGCCGTCCACCGCGCGGACGGCCGGCCCGGAGCACCGACGGAGAGTGCGGTCGCTATCGGACGGTTCAGGCGTTGAGAGAGAAAAATCGACGGTTTACGCCGCTTGCTTCGGGCCGCCCTTCTTTCGCGTGATGTAGCCGGCGATTCGGTTGCGGACGCCCTTCGAATCGACGTTGGTCAGCTTGCTGACGCTCTCTTTGTTCGTCTCGAAGTCGGTGTTGAACGCCTGCGGGTACTCCTCTAGCAGCACGTTGCCGAGCTGCTTGACGTACTTGGGCTTGATTGCCATGTCCGACGATTCCATCAGCGCGCACTAAAACGATTCGTTCCGCCCGCGTCGCCGTCACCGCTCCTCACGGCGTCCCGTCGCTCCCTTCGTCCGCGCGTTCGCGCCACCCCGACACCTCCTCGACGGTGGCGAACGCCTCGCGTTCGGCCGCGCCGCCGCACGTCTCGACCACGTCGGCGAAGTACCGGAGGCGGGCGAGCAGTTCCCCGGTGTCGTAGGCGGGCACGTCGAGGCGCGAGGCGGCCACCGTCGCCTCCACGACGGCGGCGAACCCCCGATTTATCGTCGGCACCGTCTCGGCGACGACGGCCGACTCGACGGGGCGGAGTTCCCACTGCTCCCACCGCGTACCGCCGGACTCGCCCGCGTCGATTCGCTCGGCTTCGACTTCGACCCACGCGTGGGCGTCGTCCGAGACGGGCGACTCCGACTCGGTTATCGTCATCGCGGCGTCCACGAACGTCCGCGGGTCCGAGACGAACTGGACGACGCCGCCGCCCTCACGGTGGAAGTTCCGGCGCGTCCGAGTGTTCCCCCACGTCGTCGCCGTCACGACGCCACAGTCGCCGTCGTCGCCCTCGTTCCCGCCGTCGCCGTCCTCGCTCTCGTCCGGTGCGTGCAGGCCCAACGCGGCGGCGTTCCACAGGTCGTTCGGGCCGAGCGTCGTCACCACCGACTCCGTGACGCCGCGGAGTTCGACCGGCCACCCGTCGGGGGAGTCGGTCACACCGGCATCCCCCGTTCGAGGGCGACGAACGTCGCCGCGCAGGCGATGTCGGCGGTCGTTCCGGGGTTGATACCCTCGGCGACGAACGCCTCGGCGAGTTCGGCCACCGCCTCGGGGTCGCCGCGCGCCTCGGCCGCCCGGCGGCGCGCCTCCGCGGCCACCTCCGGGCCGTGGTTCGTCCGCACGAGGGTGTCTTCCTCCTCGGCCAGGAGGTCCACGAACGCCCGCGCGACCCTGTCGGGGGCGGGGCCGTCGTCTTCGAGCATCGATTCGGCGGCGTCGAACGTCCGCGCGAATCCGCCGGTCCACTCTCGGGCGTTGCCGTCGTCCTCCGAGAGGGCCATCACGTCGTACAGCGTCAGTTCGCGCGTCCGGAGGGCCGGCGCGGCGTCGCCGCCGCGGCGCACGTCCAACTCGGCGGCGTCCTCCGGGGGGTCCTCGACGGCCACGTCCACGTGTTCGAAGGCGCGGTAGAACTCCACGGCGTCCGCGACTGTCGTCGCTTCGGCCACCGCCGTCGCTCCTTCCGGAGAGAGCGACCCGTCGGCCGCGGCGCGGACGAGTGGGACGAGGAGGAGCAGACAGCCGAACTGCGTGTTCCCGCCGCGTTGCCGACTCATCCCTGCCACCGCGCGTTCGAACGCCGCGCCGACCGGCGCGCCGGACTCCGCCCGGCGGAGGCCCTCGCCGGACCCGACGGCCCCCGCGAGGAAATGTTCGAACCTGAGGTCCTCCAAGTCGCGTTCGCGGTCCACGTTGCCGGGTTTCGGCGTCCCGGCGACGTCCAAGAGGAGTGCGAGTTGCGCGTTCTCGGCGGGGGTTCGGTCCTTCGGGGCGGTCACTTCGCCACCCCGTCTGCGTTCGACTCGTCGGCGCTCGGACGCTCCGCGTTCGACTCCGCGAACCACTCGTCTACCGCCTCGCGGACGCGGCGGAGGACGCGCGGGTCGGTGCTGGGTCGGCCGACGCTCACCGCGTCCGCGCCGTAGTCGAGGTACTCGCGGACGCTCTCCCCGTCGCGCACCTCGTTGTTGGCGACGACGAACAGGTCGGGAGCGGCCTCGGTCACGTCGCGGACGACGGCCTCCGAGTCCATCGCGTCGACGTGTATCGCCTCGGCGCCCGCAGACGCCACCGACCGCGCCGTCTCCCCGAGGTCCACGCCCTCGACTTCGGCGCGGACTTTCACGCTCACCGTCGCCCCCGCCTCGGCCGCGGCGGCGACGTACTCGGCGAGTCTGTCGGTGTCTCGGAGAAGCGTCTCGCCGCACCCGACGGCGCAGAGTTCCGCCTGCCGGCAGTGGGCGTTGACTTCGAGAATCGCGTCCCGGTCCGCGCAGAGTCGCGCCGCCTCCCGAACGGGCGGGAGCGTCGCGCTTCGGACGTTGACCGCGGGTCGGACCGGTTCGTCCCCGAGTGCGTCGAGTTCGGCGGCGACGAACGAGAGGGGGTCCTCGGGGAGGAACTCCTCCCTGTCGCGTTCGACCAGTTTCCGCGCGGCGGCGCGGGACTTCTCGTCGAGTGCGACGCCGCCGAGGAACGCCGCGCCCGCGAACTCGGACCCGACGCGCGCCCACTCGGCGTCGGACTCGCCGCTCAGACTGGCGAGGGCGACGCGCGGTTCGAACACTACGACACCACCTCCAACGCCTCGCGGACGGCGCGGCAGACCCGCGCGGCGTCCTCGGGGCCGTCGATTCGCGTGTCGGTTCGGACGACCGGTCGGTCGAGTTCGGTGCCGTCGGCGTCGTCCAAGACGAACGCGTCCGCGAAGGGGTACGCCTCCGCGACGCCCGCGGTGGACGCCTCGTACCCGACGCCGCGCATCAACTCGGCGGCGGGGCCGGAGAACACGCGGTCCTCGACGAACGGCGAGACGGCGACGACGGGCGTCTCCGAAAGCGCCTCCTCGAACCCCTGAAGCGAACGCATCGGGCCGATGCTCGTGACGGGGTTCGACGGGCCGACGACGACGGGGTCCGCGAGGGCGTCGCGGACCGCCGGAGTCGGTTCGGCGCCGTCCGTGCCCCGGAACTCCACGTCCTCCACCGCGGGGTCCGCCCGTCGGTGGACCCAGAACTCCTGAAAGTGCATCTCGCCTTCGTCGGTGTGGACGATGGAGGCCACGGGGTCGTCGCTCATCGGCAGGAGGTCGATGTCGAGTCCGAACGCCTCGGCGAGGGTTCGCGTCACCTCCGTCAGGCTGTGTCCCTCGTCGAGAAGCGACGTGCGGGTGATGTGGACGGCCCGGTCCCTGTCGCCTATCTCCATGAACTCCGAGACGCCGGAGAACCGCCGCCAGCGCGCGATGTCGCGGCCGGTCGTCTGGGCCTCCTCGGGGAGGTAGCGCGGCCCCGATTCGAGGCCCGCGGCGTCGGCGAGTCGGTGCAGTTCCTCGTCGGTTTCGGTCGTGTCGCCCTCGATCCCCCACCACCGGTCGGTGTCGAGGACGCCGCCGCCGTGGAACAACACCGTGTCCACGTCCGGGCAGACGAGGTGACCGCCGAGTTCCACGTCGTCGCCGGTGTTGGCGACGACTGTCGTCTCCGCGGGGTCGAAGACGCCCTCCGCACCGTCCAACAGTTTGGGCGTCCCCGTCCCGCCGGCGAGGAAGGTAGTCATGCTCCGCGGTACGGCGACCGTCGGTTTGAAAGTTCCTTCGGCGGCCGGTTCCTCCGGCGGTCCGCAGGCACCGCCGCCGGCGTTCACCGTCCCGAGAAACGGAGCGTTATCCCTGACGTTCCGGGGGTAGGAGAACACAGGTTATCCCCTGAGGAGTCCTTATAAGTAACATGAACTGGAAAGCAGTGCTCTACGGGTTCCTCGCCAGCATCGTCATCGGCCTCGTCAGCGGACTCGGCCTCCCCCTCACGGACGCGACTCTTCCCGCCATCGGGGCGGGCGTCACCGGCCTCATCGCCGGCGCAGTCGCCGGGTACGTCAACAACTGGACGCTCGGAAGCGACGCCCTCCACGGCGGCGTCGCCACCGTCGTCGGCGCTCTCGTCGTCGCCCTCGTCCTGACCTTCGTCGGCACGTTAGGCGCCGGCGTCTTCGGTCTGGGCGCGGGTATCGCCCTCCTCGTCGCCGTCGCCATCGCGGCCATCCCCGGCGCGATCGGCGGCGCAATCGGCGGCTACCTCAACGGCGGCCGCAGGGACGACGCCACCCGAACCACCGCGTAAGACGCCGACCACCGACCGGACACCTTTTCTCGCACTCGACCGTCTCGCCCTGAGCCTTTTATCGGATGGCGGCCGAACCCCCGGTATGACGACCATCAAAGACAGCGTCCACGACCACATCGAGGTCGAGGGCGTCGCGGAGGCGCTTTTGGACACCGAGGAGGTCCAACGCCTGCGCCGCATCAAGCAGTTGGGGACGGTGCAACTCGTCTACCCCTCGGCGAACCACACGCGCTTCGAGCACTCGTTGGGCGTCTACCACCTCGCCTCCCGCGCCCTCGACCACCTCGGCATCGACGGCATCTTGGGCGAACGAATCCGCGCGGCGGCCCTCCTCCACGACGTGGGTCACGGCCCGTACAGTCACAACGTCGAGTCGGTCACGCACCGCCACACCGGCAAGTACCACGACGACGTCGAGGAACTCCTCGCGACGGGCGAAGTCGGCGACGTGCTCAGGTCGGAGGGCCTCGAACCCTCGCGCGTCGCGGAACTCGTCGCGGGCGACGGCCAGTACGGCCAACTCGTCTCGGGCGAACTCGACGTCGACCGGATGGACTACCTCGTCCGCGACGCCCACCACACGGGCGTCCCCTACGGCACCATCGACACCGAACGCCTCGTTCGGGAACTGACGTTCGTGGACGGCGAACTCGTCTTAGACGAGGGGAACGTCCAGACGGCCGAGAGCCTCCTCCTCGCGCGCGCCCTTATGAACCCGACCGTCTATCAGCACCACGTCGCCCGCATCTCGAAGGCGATGCTGCGCCGCGCGTCGGAACGACTGCTCGACCAACCGGACCTGACGGCCGAACGACTCCGCCGGATGGACGACCCCGACCTGATAACGGCCCTCCGCACGACGCCGGAGACGGAAGAGTTCGCCCGCCGACTCGACTGCCGCGACCTGTTCAAGCGCGCGGTGTGGGCCGAGATGGCGGACGTTCCGGACCGCGTCATCGACGCCGACTACGAGGAGATAGCGGAACTCGAACGCCGAATCGCGAACCGCGCGGGCGTCGAGTCCGGGTCGGTCATCGTGGACGTGCCCGGCCGACCGTCGATGACCGAATCGACGACGCGGGTGATGGTCGGCGGCGAGATGCGACAACTCGGCAAGCAGTCGCCCCTCGTCTCCGCGTTGCGGACGGCCCAACGACAGCAGTGGCGACTCGGCGTGTACGCCCCCGGCGACGAGACGGACGCCGTCGGGCGCGCGGCGGCGGACGCGTTGGGCCTCGACGTGGACGGCGCCCTCGTCACCGACGTTCGCCATGGCGTCCACGCGACGTTGGACGAGTTCGCGGAGTAGCGCCTCGGAACCGCGTTCGGCGTGTTTGGAGTCGCCTCCCCGCGCGGCGTCGGGGGCACTCCGCGAGCGAGAAACCCCTCTTCGAACCGACAGGAGAGTCGCCGATTCGGGAGTTTCAAGCGTCTCCCCGCGGGAGATTCGAGCATGATCGTCGAGGGGACAATCTTACGCGGACGAACGCTCGAACCTGTGAAGGGCCGGGTCGTCGTCGAGGACGGACGAATCGACGCCGTCGAGGAGGCGGACGTCTACTCCGACGACATCGTCCTTCCGGCCTTCGTCAACGCGCACACGCACATCGGCGACTCGATAGCCAAGGAGGCCGGCGCGGGACTGTCGCTCGACGAACTCGTCGCGCCGCCGGACGGCCTGAAGCACCGCCTCCTTCGGCAGGCGAGTCGCGAGGAGAAAGTGGAGGCGATGCGCCGGTCGCTCCGGTTCATGGAGGCCTCCGGGACGGCGACGTGCGTCGAGTTCCGCGAGGGCGGCGTCGAGGGCGTCGAACTCATCCGGGAGGCGACGGCCGGACTCGACGTCGACCCGGTGGTGCTTGGCCGCGAAACCGTCGATGCGATGCGGGAGGCCGACGGGTTCGGCGCGTCCGGCGCGCGGGACGGCGACTTCGAACGCCACCGTAACGCGACGCGGGAGGCGGGCAAACTGTTCGGCATCCACGCGGGCGAACGCGACTCCCACGACGTCAACCCCGCACTCGATTTGGACCCGGACTTCCTCGTCCACATGGTCCACCCCGAACCCCTCCATCTGGAACGCATCGAGGACAGCGAAATCCCCGTCGTCGTCTGCCCGCGGTCGAACCTCGTCACCGACGTCGGCGTCCCGCCGATGCGCGAACTGGTGGACCGCACCACCGTCGCCCTCGGGACGGACAACGTGATGTTGAACTCGCCGTCGATGTTCCGCGAGATGGAGTTCGCCGCGAAGTTAGGCGACGTGTCGGCGCGGGAAGTTCTGCAGATGGCGACGGTCAACGGCGCGGACATCGCCGGACTCGACTACGGGTGCATCGAACCCGGCCGGGAGGCGAAACTCCTCGTGTTGGACGGCGACTCCGACAACCTCGCGGGCGCGCAGGACACCGTCCGCGCCGTCGTCCGACGCGCGGGCGTCGACGACGTGAAAGACGTGATTCTGTAACCGAGAGACGCAGTTCCGCACCCGGCGCGGACCCGACGACTTCGTTTCGAAACTCGACGACGCGAACAGTTAAGACCGTGAGCGACAGAGTGTGAGATGAGTTAACAATGGTGATGTACGAACGGATACTCGTCCCGACGGACGGTTCGAAGGGGTCGGATCGAGTGGTCGAACACGCCGTCCGTCTCGCGGACGTCCACGGGGCCGCCGTTCACGCCCTCTACGTCGTCAATAGCGGAAGCTTCGCCGGGCTTCCGATGGAGTCGTCGTGGGAGGGGTTAGACGAGATGCTCCGCGCGGACGCCGCGGAGGCGGTGGGCGAGGTGCGGCGCGTCGCGACGGACGCGGGCGTCCCGGTGGAGACGAACGTCATCGAGGGCGCACCGAGTCGAGAGATAGTCGAGTACGCCGAACGGGAGGGCTGTGACCTCGTCGCGATGGGCACCCACGGACGCGGCGGAATCGACAGACTCCTGCTCGGGAGCGTCGCCGAGAAGGTCGTTCGCGCCTCGAACGTGCCGGTCCTCACCGTCAGAGTCGGTCCCGACGTCGGCGAGAGCGACGAGAAAGCGGCGACTCCGAGTCGGGCCACCGGGGAGGAACCCGTCGGGACCGACGGCGAACGCGAACCCGACGCCGGGCCGGGCGTCGAAGCCGACTGACCCCGCGCCGGAGAGTCGTCGGAGTCCGAACCCCAGTTCGAGTCACGCAGAGCGGAGGTGCTCGCAGTCGCCCGCGTGGACGACTTCCTCCCCGTCGTCGGTTCGGACGACCAACGCGCCGGGGAACCGCACGTCCACCGCCTCTCCTTCGACCGTTCCGCCGGGCGTCTCGACGCGCACCCGCCGCCCGAGCGTCGAAGCGTACTCGCGCCACGCCGGGAGCACGGCCTCGGTGTCCGCCCGAAGCGCGTGAAACTCCTCTAAGAGTCGTTGGACGAACGCGCGGCGGTCCACGTCGCCAACCTCCTCGCGGATGCTCGTCGCGCCCGGCGGGAGGTCGGCCGTATCGACGTTCGCGTTGACGCCGATGCCGACGATCAACCACGAGACTCGGTCGGCCTCCCCCTCCATCTCCGTGAGGACGCCCGCGAGTTTCCGGCCGCCGCGGCCCGTCGCCACCGAATCGGCGGCGTCCGGGCCGCCGCCGTCACCGACGAGCACGTCGTTGGGCCACTTGATGTGGGCGTCCACGCCCGCCTCGCGCGCGGCGCGCGTCGTCGCCACCGCCGCCGCCAACGTGAACACCGGAACGTGCGCGGGCGGGCGGTCCGGCCGGACGAGGAGACTCATCCAGACGCCGCCCGAGGGCGCGGTCCACTGGCGTTCGAGGCGGCCCCGTGCGCCGGTCTGTTCGTCGGTGACGATGGCGATATCCGAGCGTCCTTCGACGGCGAGGTCCCGGGCCCGGTCGTTCGTGCTCCCGAACGAGTCGTGGTACTCTATCTCGAAGGGAGCGTCCAGACCGAACGCGATGGCCGACTCGCCGTACTCGGGCACGTCGGTCACGCGGTAGCCGCCGTCGCCGCTCTCGACGCCGAATCCGTCCTCGCGGAGGGCCTCGACCTGTTTCCACACCGCCGCGCGAGAGACGCCGAGTCGGTCGGCGAGTTCCGGCCCGGCGACCGGTCCGTCCGCGAGGGCGTCGAGGAGGGCGCGTCGCGTCTCGTTCATACGCGGGGGAAGCCGGCGCAACGGGATGAATATCGGGGATTCGCTCCGGCCGGGAGTCGGCGGGTCGGCCTCCGCCAGACCTATCTCCGCGTCCGCCGTGGGTGGAGGGAACGATGTCCTCCGAGAAGGAGAAGATGCTCGCGGGCGAGATGTACGACCCCGCGGACGAGACGCTTCTCGCCGAACGGCGCGAGGCGCGCCGCCTGACCGACCGCTACAACGCGACGGACGTCGGCGAGGACGAGGAACGGGAGCGACTGCTCTCCGAACTGTTCGGGTCTGTCGGCGAGAACCCTCTCGTCGAACCGACGCTGAAGTGCGACTACGGCTACAACATCGGCGTCGGCGACGACTTCTACGCGAACTTCGACTGCGTGTTCTTGGACGTCTGCGAAATCGCGTTCGGCGACGACTGCATGCTCGGGCCGGGCGTCCACGTCTACACCGCCACGCACCCGTTGGACGCCGAGAAGCGCGTCTCCGGCAGGGAGTACGGAAAGCCGGTCACCGTCGGCGACAGGGTGTGGTTCGGCGGGCGGGCGGTGGTGAATCCGGGCGTGACGATAGGCGACGACGCGGTGGTGGCCTCCGGCGCGGTGGTGACCGAGGACGTGCCCGACAACGTCGTCGTGCGGGGAAATCCCGCGAAAGTGGTGAAAGAACTAGACTGAAATCGGGGCCGACGCGCCTATTCGAGGACGACGAGGGGGTCTCCCATGTCGACGCTCTCGCCCTCCCCTACGAGAACCTGCGAGACGGTGCCGCCGCGTTCGGCGACGACGTCGTTCTCCATCTTCATCGCCTCCAGTACGCAGACGACGTCGCCCGAGGCGACTTCGTCGCCCTCCTCGACGTCCACCGAGAGGATGGTCCCCTGCATCTCGGCGGTAATCTGCTCGCCGTCGCCCTCGATTGTGACCTCGCCGCCGTCGTCGCTCGTCGCCTCGTCGGGGCGCGAACGGGTGGCCGACCCGCCGTTTGCGGCACCGGCGCTCACGTCCGGCGTCGGGATGGCGGGCGCGCCGCGTTCTTCGAGGCTCACCTCGAAGCGCTTGCCGTTGACCTCGACGGTGAACTCGCGTTCGGTCACCTCCTCGTCTTCCTCCTCGCCGCCCCTCTCCTCGGGACCCCACTTCTCGACGGCTTGGGCGATGCGCTCTCTATCTAACTCCTCGTCGAGGTACTTCGTCGTGTGCTCGCCCGCGCGGAACGCCTCGTCGGTCAGCATGAGGCGGTGGAACGGGATGATGGTCTCGATGCCCTCGATGTCGTACTCCGCGAGGGCGCGTTCGGACCGCGCGAGACACTCCTCGCGGTCCGAGGCGGTGACGATGAGTTTGGCGACCATCGAGTCGTAATCCGTCACGAGTTCGTCGCCCTGCCGCAGGGCGTCGTCCATGCGGACGCCGATGCCGCCCGGCGGGTCGTACGTGTCGAGGGTACCGCCTGTCGCGGGCGCGAACTCCTTGTCGGCCTTCTCCGCGTTGATGCGGAACTCGATGGAGTGACCCTCTATCTCCACGTCGTCCTGTTCGAAGGTCAGTTCCTCGCCGGCGGCGACGCGCAGTTGCCACTTCACCACGTCGATGCCCGTCACCTGTTCGGTGACGGTGTGTTCGACCTGAATCCGGGTGTTGACCTCCATGAAGTAGAAGTTCCCGTCCTCGACGAGGAACTCCACCGTCCCGGCGTTGTAGTAGTCGGCCTCGCGGACGCCGCGGCGCGCCGCCTCGCCGATTCGCTCCCGGAGGTCCTCGTCCAAGGCGGGCGAGGGTGCCTCCTCGATGACCTTCTGGTGGCGACGCTGAAGCGAGCAGTCGCGTTCGCCGAGGTGGCGGACGTTGCCGTGTTCGTCGGCGAGAATCTGCACCTCGATGTGGCGCGGCGCTTCCAGGTACTTCTCGACGTAGACGGAGGCGTTGTCGAAGTACGCCTCGCCCTCGCGCTTGGCCGTCTCCAACTGCTCTTCGGCCTCTTCCTCGTTGCGAACGACCTTCAGGCCGCGGCCGCCGCCGCCGCCCTCGGCCTTGATGGCGACGGGGTAGCCGAACTCTGCGGCCACCTCCTTTACCTCCTCGACGGACTCGACGGGTTCGGTCGTTCCGGGGACGACGGGCACGTCGGCCTCCTGCATCAGGGCGCGCGCCTTCGTCTTCTCGCCGAGTCGTTCCATCGCGTCGGCGGAGGGACCGACCCACTTGATGTCCGTCTGCTCGACTTTGCGGGCGAACTCGGCGTTCTCCGCGAGGAAGCCGTACCCGGGGTGGATTGCGTCCGCGCCGGCCTTCCGCGCGGCGTCGATGACCGCCTCGTGGTCGAGGTAGGAGTCCGCGGCACGGGCGGGGCCGACGTTGTAGGCCTCGTCGGCGTACCGGACGTGCCCGCTGTGTTTGTCGGCGTCGCTGTAGATGGCGACGGTCCGGACGCCCAACTCCTCGCAGGCCCGCATCACGCGGACGGCTATCTCCCCTCGGTTGGCGACGAGAACCTTACTGAACATTTACGGACGTATTCATGAACGCGGCACCTCATTCTATCGGTTCCGTACGTAACGGGGTTCGACGTTCGTCGAACTACCGGACAGGAGAGTGGTGGACGAACGTCCTGATTCCGCGGCCGACGAGCGAGCGTTCTGAACGTTCGTGAAATACGTCCCGAATCCAAACGGCCTTATGGCCGTGGTACGGTACCTCACGGTAATGGCAGTACGAGTCGGTATTCTCGGCGCAACCGGGGCGGTCGGACAGCGATTCATCCAACTACTCGAAGATCACCCGACCTTCGAACTCGCGGCGCTGACCGCGAGTGAATCGAGCGCGGGCAAGACGTACAAGGAGGCTGCGAAGTGGCGCGTCAACACGCCGATTCCCGAGGACGTGGCGGAGATGACCGTCACGGAGACCACGCCCGAGGCGGTTCCCGACGGCGTGGATTTACTCTTCTCTTCGCTCCCGTCGGGCGTCGCCGCGGACGTCGAACCCGGGTTCTTAGAGGAGGGCTACGTCGTCTCCTCGAACTCCTCGAACGACCGGATGGCCCCCGACGTTCCCCTCACCATCCCGGAGGTGAACCCGGGCCACCTCGAACTCATCGAGGTGCAACGCGAGGAACGCGGGTGGGACGGCGCACTCGTGAAGAATCCGAACTGCTCGACCATCACGATGGTGCCGACGCTGGCCGCCCTCGATCAGTTCGGTCTGGAGAACGTCAACGTCTCGACGCTGCAGGCCGTCTCCGGCGCGGGCTACTCCGGCGTCACGTCGATGGAGATTATCGACAACGCCATCCCGCACATCGGCGGCGAGGAGGACAAGATGGAGACCGAGTCCCGGAAACTGCTCGGCGACTTCGACGGCGCGGAACTGCACCTCCACGAGATGGACGTCGCCGCCTCCTGTAACCGCATCCCGACGCTCGACGGCCACTTGGAGAACGTCTTCGCGGAGACGACGGAGGACGTCTCGCCCGAGGAGGCCGCGGAGGCGATGCGCGAGTATCCGAGCGTCGACCTCCACAGTTCGCCGGACCAACTCATCCACGTCTTCGAGGACCCCGGTCGGCCGCAACCCCGCATGGACCGCGAACGCGGCGACGGCATGCAGATTTCGGCGGGCGGCATCCAGAAGACGGCGGACGGCCTGAAGTACAACTGCCTCGCGCACAACACGATTCGCGGCGCGGCCGGCGCCTCGGTCCTCAACGGCGAACTCCTCGTGGAAGAGGGCTACCTCTAAGCGTCTCTCGCCCCGCCGCCGCCGCGGCGCGAACCGCGCCGCGGGGGCCGACGGGGCTATCCGTCCCGGCGTCGTTCGTATCGGTGAGTCTCATGACGAGAGACACGCGAACCCCGGCGGAGAAGGGTATCAAAGGCGCGACGCTCGCCGTGTTCGTCGAGGGTTTTCGCCGACGGGACCCGAACGCGGTGGTGAACGGCGTTCTGATGTTCGCGGCGACGTTTCTCCCCGACATCGCCGAACGTCTGTACGACGTCGAGTTTCGGCCGTGGCAGCGAGCGTACGCGGACGCCGCGATGCTCGCTCACGCCGTCGGGATGCTCGGTCCCTACGACGAAACGTGGTGGTGGGACCACGTCACGCACGCGTTCTCTGCGACCCTCCTCGGCGGCCTCACCCACGTCGTCTCACGCCGCCGCGGCCGCAACTCCCCACGGGACGTTTTCGCGGCCGTCGTCGGCGGCGGCCTCCTCTGGGAGGCGATGGAGTACACCGTCCACTCGGTGTCGGACCGCCTCGGCATCGAACCCGTACTCGTCTACTACGGCCCCTACGACACCGTCAAGGACCTCCTGTTCAACGTCGTCGGCGCGGGCCTCGTCGTCGCGTTCGGCGACCGTTACCTCCGGAACCTCACCGAGGACGCCGACTGAGTCGGGTCCCGCGACGAACGACGGATTACGAGTCGTCGCCCCCGCCGAACGTTTCCTCCCGTTGTTCGAGTACGACGGTCAGTGTGCCGGGCTTCCCGTCCTTGGCGGCCTCGCGGAGCGTCTCGAACTGGGCTAACGTCGCCGTCGAATCGCCGGTCTCGTCGCGAACCGTCCTCGATTCCTCGCGGACCGAGTCGTAGAGCTGACTCAGCAGTCGTTCGACGGCTCTCGCGTCCGTTTTCGACTCGATCTCGAACGTCGCCGTGTGCTCGTCCATACCGTTATCTCGTCCGTGAGACGGATAAGATGAGGCCGTCACCGCGTCCGACCGCGCCGCCCCGACGGCCGCCTCACTTCGCGTCGATGTGGTGGACCGACTCCGGCGAGAGGACGCGACCGGTCGGCAGTTCGACCCATCCGTTCGCGAGGACGCGCACCTCCCCCTCGTGGAGGACCGTCTCCCGGTCGAAATCCGCGTACACGACGGCGTTCTCGTATTCGCGGACGAAGAGGTCCTCGAACATCTCCCAGATCGATTCGGGTGCGACTACCATGTTACGACACTCAGTTGACAATAGAGTAAGAACTTACGTATCCATTTAGATATTCGACAAATACGCGAAGACACAAAGTTCGGAATCGCGGCCGCTGTCGGCCTCCTACTCGTCTACTTCGCGGGGCTTCTGTTCTTCATCGGCGGCCCGTTGCGCGTCGAGACGTACGTTCGCGTCGATTTGCTCGCCGGGATGGTTCTCGCGTGGTTGTACGTGGTGCTCGTGTTCACCGAGTCGCGGAACGCGACGTGAGCGGCGTCTCCCTGCGTTTACGAGGCGGCGGGCGACGCTATATCACCTGATTCTCCAACTCCTCGAACGCGCCCGTCTCGTCGGCGCGTTCGACGTTTCGTGCGACGATGCCGGCCAGTCGCTCCCAGTACTTCGGCGTGTGGCCCGCGTTGTGGGGCGTGATGAGGACGTTCTCGAAGTTCCACAGTTCGTGGTCCTCCGGGAGGGGTTCGGGGTCGGTCACGTCGAGTGCCGCGCCGCGGACGGCGTTCGACCGGAGTGCGTCCAAGAGGGCGTCCGTCTCTACGATGGGGCCCCGCCCGACGTTGACGAGGACGGCGTCCGGCGGCATCGACCGGAGGGCGTCGGCGTCGATAAGACCGCGCGTCGTCTCCGTCAGGGGGCAGGCGACGACGACGTAGTCGCTCCGGGCGAGGGCGTCGTGGAAGCCCCGTTCGTCTTCGAGGCCGACCACCTCGTCGGTCGGGCCGCCCTTCTCCGGCGAGTAGCGCACGCCGATGGTTTCGACGCCGAAGGAGTCGAGTCGTTCGACGATGGCCCGCCCGAGTGCGCCGAGTCCGACGACGGTCACCGTCGAGCCCTGCAGTTCGCGGGTGTGGAACGACCGCCACTGACGCCGTTGCTGTTGCCGCCACGCGACGTGGAACCGGCGCGTGAACGAGAGGATGGCTCCGACGACGTGTTCGCCGATGTTGGGGCCGTGGACGCCCGAAGCGTTGGTGACGGCGACGCCCCGTTCTTCGAGGGCGTCCATCGGGAGGTGGCCCGTCCCGGCGTAGACGCACGCGAACAGGCGCAGGTTCTCCGCCGCCGCGAGAGCGCCCTCCTCGAGGGAGAGGCCCGTCGCAACCGACGTCTCGCGCAGGAGTTCGCGCTCTTCGGCGGGGGTGCGCGCGAGGACGACGTTCTTCTCGGGAAGTCGCGCGCGGAGTTCCTCGGCGTAGCCCTCGGCGGACAGTCCGTGAATCTTCTGCCGTAAGACGACGATGTCGGCGTCGCTCATCGGGTAGAATACGCTCCGGGAGGGGTGGTAAATGTTCACCCCGGGCGAACGGCGTCCGCCCGTCGAACCGACTACTCGCCGAACCGACCGCCCGTCGGAGCGACCCCCTCCCTCGAACGCGCCGACCGGGGGCGTCGTCCGGGCCGAACCCGTCAGTACGCGTGCCAGTTCAGGGGGTTTATTATCGCCGCAGGGTTCGGTTAGCGGTATGGAGCGATTCGACGTAGCCATCGTCGGCGGTGGCCCCGCAGGGTCGTCCGCCGCGCACGCCGCGGCGTCGCGGGGCGCGTCGGCGGTGGTGTTAGAGAAGGGGGTTCCCCGGGCCGACCGGCCCGACCGACTCGGCCCCGACTCGACGGACGCGGCGGGAATCCTCGACTACTGGGTGGATATCATGGGTATCCATCCCGACGAGATGCCCGACGACGTCGTGCTCAGCCACCTCGACCGCGCGGAGTTCGTCGGTCCCAACGAGTCCATCGTCCTGCGGAAGACGGGCATCGAGTCGTCGTACGACGAGTTCGGCTACTGCTTCCACCGCGCGAAGTTCGACGACTGGATGCGCGACAGGGCCGAGGAGGCGGGCGCGGCGTACCGCGTGAAGGCGTCCGTCCGCGACGTGGAGACGGACCCCGACGGCGATTCGGACGGCCCGCGCCACGTCGTCCGCCTCGCGTCCGGTGAGGATATCGCCGCCGACTTCGTCGTCCTCGCGGACGGTCCCCAACGGACGGTGACGAACAAGGTACTCGACCGGTTCGTCCCGTTCGACATCACGGACCGACTGGCGACGACGAAGGTCAACCACATCGCCTACCAAGAGCACAGACGCCTCCCCGAGGAGGTGTACGACGAGGTGTCGGGCGCCATCAAGTTCTGGTGGGGGTACATGCCGGGCCACACCGCCTACCCGTGGATATTCCCGAACGACGGCAACGTCGCCCGCGTCGGCCTGACGATGCCCATCGGCCTCGACATCGACGAAATCGAGGACGGAGAGAAGTACGCCCTCCTCCGCGAGGACGACGAGCGAATCCCGCAGGGGAAGGAGTACGTCCGCCGCCTCCTCGAACAGGAGTACGGCGACGAGTACGACGTCGACGAGGACTTCCCCCTCGTCGAGGACCGCGGGAAGACGAAGGGGACGGAGACGTACGCCATCTCCTCGACGCGACCGATCGACTCGCCGACGACGGCCGGAATCGCGGTCGTCGGCGGCGCGATGGGCGCAACCTCGGCGTTCCACGAGGGCGGCGACCACGTGGCCGTCAGGACGGGGGCAATCGCGGGCGAACTCGCCGCGGAGGGCGACCTGACTCCGTACAACGCTCGCTGGAAGGACGCCATCGGCGAGGAAGTCCTGCGAAACGTCTCCTTCGCCGATATCGTCCGCGACTACGGCCCGGACGACTGGGACTGGGCGTTCTCGACGGCGAAGAAACTGCAGGTGGAGTCGGGACCGGAACTGTTCAAAACGTCGAAAATCGGGGCGGGCCTCAACGCCGCCCGCCTCGTCACGTCCTACAAGAAGGCGAAGTTCAAGTACCGAAAGGGGAAGTACGTCCAGTTGAACGAGTCCGAGTACACGGTCTGAACCGGCCGCGCACCGGTCGGGTCGGAACCCTCTTTTGTCCCGGCGCGTTAGTTCAACTGCGCACCTTTAGTCCCCGTTCCGAGTAGTCCCGCTAGGGAGCGATGAGGAAACGGAGAACCCGGGTGCGCGACATTACGGTCGCGTCTGCACGTCTTTCCGCACTCTGCCGCTATGCGGTCGGATGCGAATGCAGGTGCAGACGCGACCGTACTGAGTCGCTTACGCGACGACTCCGCCGACGGCGGCAGTCGCCGGCGGAGTGGAACGTCCGCGCCCGAAAGACGGACCGCCTGACACGAGGGTTTCCCGGCTGACGCGGCACGCCGCCTCGGGATGATGCCGGCCGTTAGTGTCTCGGGCGACATTTCCGCACACGATTCGGCTAGTCGCAGATACGTCGAGAGCCCGTTCGATAGCTATCGCGGTTCGGGCCGAGGGATATCACAGACTCGCCGTCGACCGGAAACGCGGCCCGATATCTGACAGAACGCTTTCGAAAACGAGTTTTTGCAGCTGACGCTACAAAATGTCAATTCAGGTAAATTACTTGCGGCCACTCGTCCCATCTGCTGTCGATGGCAGACTCAACCGACCCTCACGTCGTCGGAGTTTGCGGCAGTCTCCGCGACGAAAGTAGGACGCGTGTCGCGTTGAACGAGGCGCTCTCCGTCTCCGAGGAGGCCGGTGCGACGGTCGAACTCGTCGATCTGCGGCGCTACGAACTACCGAGCGTCGACGGCGTCGACGCTGCGGTTCCGGACGCCGAGGTCCTGCGAGGGCGCATCGAAGCGGCGGATAGCGTCCTGCTCGGCACGCCGAACTACCACGGTTCCTATTCGGGTTCATTGAAGTACGCGCTGGACGCCTGTGGCAGAGACGAGTTCGAGGCGACGACCGTCGGCTTGCTCGAAGTCGCGGGCGGAGATTTTCCCGGGTCCGCCCTCGTTCACCTCCGGACCGTCAGCCGGACGCTACGCGCGTGGACGCTACCGACAGAGGTCGCGATTCCCGATTCGCATTCGGTCGTCACCGACGACGGAATCGCCGACCCCCGCATCGCAGAGCGGACGCGCAGACTCGGGCGAGAGCTCGTCGAATACGCGGGCGTAGCGAACTATCCGGCGGCCGTCGGGCGAAGTTCCGCTCCCCCGACGGAGCGAGAAGCCGACGACTGATTCCACACATCCATGAAAGCTGTTCGAATCTCAGAGACCGACGGGACGGAAGCAGTAACGTACGAAGACGCCCCTCGACCGGAACTCGACAGCGACGAGCTGCTCGTTCGTGTCCGCGCCGCCGGAGTGAATCCGCTCGACTGGCTCGTCTGCCGCGGGGACCTCCCGTCGCTACTGGATAAGCCGCTCCCGTGGATTCCCGGATGGGACGTCTCGGGAGTCGTCGAGTCCGTCGGGACGGAAGCGACTGGCTTCGAGCCCGGTGACGCCGTCTACGGAATGGTTCGGCTTCCCGGTGCCGGAGAGACCTTCGCCGAGTACGCCGCGATGAAGGCCGACGAAGTCGCGCCGAAGCCGCCTTCTCTCACGCACACTGAAGCTGCGGGCGTCCCGATGGCGGGACAGACCGCTTTTCACGCCCTCTTCGAGGAAGCGGGACTCGACGCCGGACAGCGCGTTCTCGTCCACGCGGCGGCGGGCGGCGTCGGCCACGTGGCTGTCCAATTCGCGGCGGACGCGGGGGCACACGTCGTCGGGACGGCGTCCGAACGCAACGAGGCGTACCTCCGCGAACTCGGCGTCGATACGTTCGTCAACTACCGCGAGGACCGAGTCGAAGACGTGATCGACCCCGTGGATGTCGTCGTCGATGCCGTCGGCGGGGAGGTGCTCGAACGGTCCGCGGCGGTCGTCCGACCGGGAGGTGTCGTCGTCACGCTCCCGAATCGACCGCCAGAGACGCTAGTCGAGGAATTCGAAGACGAGTACGACGTTACCGTTCGCTTCTTCGACGTCACGACCGATTCGGACCCGGAGACGCTCCGACGGGTCTCCGATCGAATCGAATCCGGTGCGGTCGAACCGACGATTACCGATACGTATCCGCTCCGGAAGGCGCAGGAAGCGCTCGACAGAAGCGCAGACGGCCACGTTCGCGGGAAACTGGTACTCACCGTGACGGACGAAGGGTGACAGACGACACCGCTCGGGTCGGTGGCGGCGAAACGATGCCGGTCCTAGCCGGGAGGATTCTGCGTCGATTTTCCCGGAGCACAAGCGGTTTAGTGTCGATTACCTAAACAGTCGGTGATGCACGCCGACGAAATCGACCCGCAAGCCCGTGCCGCGGTCGAACGGCAGGACCGCCTTCCGCTCCCCCACAGTCGCCGCGGGATACGACTCTTCCGCCTCCTCACCCGCCCGTTGACGCGGATACGGAATCGGAACCCGCCGACCGTCGGGTCGACCGTCGACGGAACGATTCCGGGTCCCGCGGGCGAACTCGACGCCCGCCTCTACCTCCCGGACGCCGAGGGGCCGTTCCCGACGGTCGTGTTCTTCCACGGCGGGGGGTTCGTCTTCGGGAGCATCGGCACGCACGACTGGCTCTGCCGGCACCTCACGCGGGAGAGCGGATGCGCCGTCCTCTCCGTCGAGTACCGACTCGCCCCCGAACACCCCTTCCCCGCGGCGGTCGAGGACGCCTACGCCGCCGTCGAGTGGGCGGCCGCGAATCCGGACGCCGTCCACGGGACCGGAGAGATAGCGGTCGCCGGCGACTCCGCGGGCGGGAACCTCGCCGCCGTCGCCTCTCTCATGGCCGCCGAACGCGACGGTCCGGAGGTCACGTACCAGACGCTCCTCTACCCCGCCGTCGGCGTCGACGAGGACCAACAGTCCGTCCGAGAGCACGCCGGTATCGTCCTCGAGAGAGCGGACATGGAGTGGTTCGAGCGCTGTTACTACGTCAGCGACGTCCACAGGCGGAACCCCTACGCCGACCCGTCGAACGCCGCCGACCTCTCGGGCGTCGCCCCGGCGACGGTCGTCACCGCCGGGTTCGACCCCCTCCGCGACGGCGGAAAGGCGTACGCCGAACAACTCGTCCGCGACGGCGTCCCCACTCGTTACGAGAACTACGAGGATATGGTCCACGGGTTCATGACGATGCGCGAGGTGGACCGAGCGCGCACGGCTATCGCGGACGTCGCCGACGACATCTCGGACGCAGTCGGCGAGGGGTGACTATCGTCAAGGACTGCGGGTGAGCTACCTCATTCAGTCAGTAGTCCTATTTCCATTATTGAAGTAAGGGTGAGTGGATATGTGCGCTACTTATCGGTTCTCGAGCCATTTCGTGAACGCGCCGCCACCGACGATAAGAGCTGCACCTCCAATTGCTAACGGAGTAGCCTCTGTGATCAATGAGGGATCGACGGGGGCTCCTGCCTGGATTTGGGTGAAGACGTAGAACACTACGGCACCAAAGCCAATAATCATTACAACACCGGCGATGTCCTTCAGAGTTTCATCATCGAGCATCGTGGTAGGCACAATACGGTCTACTATATTAAAATTCATCAAATAATACCATTATATATAACTCCATAAGGACAATATGAATATCTGATCGGACGACGCCCCGAGACTCTCGGGGCGTCTCGGACCGTCGACTTATAGGTCCGCGACGTCCTCGATGGCGTCGGTCAGTTTCTCGATGGACTCGACGTCGTGTTCGCCCATGTGACCGATGCGGAACGTCTTCTCGCCGAGCGCCGACCCGTACCCGTTCGAGAACACCATGTCGTACTCCTCGGAGACGTCCTCGATGGTCGCGGCGACGTCGATACCCCGCGTGTTCTCGATGCAACTCACCGTCTGGGACTCGTACCCCTCCTCGGGGAACATCTCGAAGTGCTCGCGGGCCCACTCGCGGGTGTACTCGGCCATCTCCCGGTGACGCTCGTCGCGCGCGTCGTGGCCCTCGTCGAGCATGTGCTTCATCTGCTTGCGGTAGGCCAGCATGACGGGAATCGCCGGCGTGGAGTGGGTCTGTCCTTTCCGGTCGTAGTAGTCGAGCGAACGCTGGAAGCCGCCGTACCACGACGCCGAATCCTTCTCCAGTTCGCGTTCGTACGCCTCGTCGCTCACGATGCAGACCGCGAGGCCCGGCGGCATGGCGAAGGCCTTCTGGACCGACGTGAAGATGACGTCGATGCCGTGTTCGTCGATATCGACGTAGTCGCCGCCCAGGGACGACACCGCGTCCACGACGAAGTACGTGTCCGGGTACTCCGCGACCACGTCGCCGATCTCCTCTATCGGGTTGCGGACGCCCGTCGAGGATTCGTTCATCACGCAGGTGACGGCGTCGTAGTCGCTGTCGCTCGCTTCGAGGGCCTCGCGCACGTCCTCGGGCTTGACCGCTCGCCCCCACTCGTACTCCAGCGTATCGACGTTCTTCCCCAACCGTTCCGCGACGTTGGCCTGACGCTCGCTGAAACTCCCGCAGGTCGTCACGAGGACGTTCTCGTCGACGAGGTTGAGGATGGAACTCTCCATGAATTCGGTGCCCGACCCCGTGAGGATTATCGCGTCGTTGTCGGTGCCGAGGAACTCCTTCGTATCCTCGACGATAGTCGTGTAGAGGTCCGTCATCCGGTCCATGCGGTGGCCGAACATCGGTTCGCACATCGCCTCGACGACGTCCTCGCGCACCTCCGTCGGACCGGGGATGTACAGCGTCTTGTCGGGGTAGTCGTCTCCGTATTCGCGTTTCTCGGTCACGTGGAACACCTAAGTAACGTCCTCTGTGCGGCGTGGTCCCATGGTACTTTTGATTCGGCCGCGGGCATCCGAGCGGTCGTCTCGAACCGCCCGGACGTTCACCCGCGAGAGACCCCCGTCTGCGGCGTCGCCGTCCCGCGGAGGCGTTCGACGTCGCGTTCGAGACGGTCCGCGGCACGCAGGCGGATTCGTCTCGCGTCGTCGGCGTCGAGGCGCTCTCTTCCGCCGATTTCCTCGCCGAACGGTCGGTACTCGTCGGGGTCGAAGCCGAACCGAGAGAGGTGTTCCTCGACGGGCGGGGCCGCGAGTCCGCGTTCGATGGCCGCATCGACGCGCGCCCGAAGCGTCGCGAACGGCGGGAGCGACAGCGAACCGTCGCCGTCGTTGCCGTCGCCGATTCGGGTGCCGTCCTCGACGGCGGTTTCGACGATGCGAACCGCGTCGGCGGCGAGCCGACACAGTTCCAGCGGAGAGGCGGCGTCCGGCGTCCGCCACTCGACGGTCCCGGCTCCGAGGTCGTCTCGGAGGCAGACGGGGGCCCAGACGGCGTCGCAGGGGGAGAACTCGGATTCGACGGTGTCGGGGTCGACTCCGCGCTCCGCGGCGGCATCGACGAACGCGTCGAAGCGCCGCCGGACGCGTTCGCGCCACTCGGCGGCCGACTCGGGGTACCGCCACAACTGGCCGTACTCCGGGACGGACCGGTAGCACAGTCGCCGGTACGCGAGCGGTCGCGCGCACGCCGTGACCCGGCGACCGCGGTAGTACGGCGTGGTGTTCACGAGGGCGAACGCGGGGTCTAACGCCGTGAGGACCCGGAGTTGGTCCGCGACGCTCGTCTGCTCGAAGTGGAGGTGGGCGCCGGCGCAGTAGCCGGCGTGGCCGAGGTCGTCACCGAGGACGGCGTGTTGGACGGCGAGTCGCGAGCTCGTCCGCCGCGGCAGTCGCTCGTCGCTCAACGGCGTGCCCAACGGCACGAGGCGCTTGTCGCGCACCCGCGCTTCGTCGCGGACGCGGCCGAGTCGGTCCCCGAGGACGGCCGTCAGTTCCGCGAGCGAATCGCAGGGGGGCGTCTTCACCTCCAGTAACGGGGTCACCATCTCGGAGTCGACCCCCTCGCAGGCGGCTATCACCTCGTCCGCCGGGCGGAGGTTGCCGTCGGTATCGACGAGCCAATACTCGATTTCGATGCCGATTCGCATGGTTGGAAGGTTTCGGTGTCACCGCGTCGCGCCGGTGGCGCCGGCGCGGTATGACATGCGATACCAATTGTCAAATAACTTTTGCCGGTTTTTTGTCCATACGTGTCGGCCCCGCGTTCTACGGTCGCCGCCGAGGAGAGACCTGTCGGTCCCGAAATCAATCGGCCCGGTGAGAAAGCGCTCCCAGGCGACTCGACGACTGAGGCGGGTCGAGAGGCTCCGTCCTCCGAACGGCGGCCACGCCGCTTTTCATCGCGTCAGCCGATAATTGAGAAGTGCCCGTCGCACCCAGCCCTGCGGAGATATTCGAACGAGCAATCGAGGAGGGTGAACGCCGCCTCGACCAGTCGATGCTCGAACTCGTCTCGACGAGTTTCATCGCCGGCTTCACCGTCGTGTTCGGCATCGTCGCCCTCGGTATCGTCCACGCGTTCGTCAAACCGCAGTTCGGAAAGATAGCCACCATCGCGGGCGCACTCGCGTTCGGCGTGGCCCTCGTGTTTCTGGTCGTCGGCCGGGCGGAACTGTTCAACGAGAACTTCTACGACCCGGTGGCGAAGGCGGTGGACGCCGACTCGTGGATGGTCGGTTCGCTCCTCCGGCTGTGGACCGTCACCTTCGCAGTCAACCTCGTCGGCGGCGTCCTCATGGCGTACATCTTCTCCGTTCACGGCGTATTGCCGCACAGCGCCGTCGAGGCCCTCCGCACGTTCGCCGAGGAGTTCATCCGCCGCCCGCCGATGACGGAGTTCGCGGCGGCCATCGTCGGCGGCGCACTCGTCGTCCTGCTCTCGTTCCTCCTCGAAGCCGTAAACAGCGTCGGAAGCCGCATCGTGATGGCGTACATCGTCGGCGTCCTGTTGACTCTCGGGCCATTCGACCACGTCGTCGTCACGATACTGCACGTCGTCTTCGGAATGCTGTTCGGCGCGCCCATCGGCTTCGTCGAACTGGCGAAGACGACGGGCCTCGTCACGGCGGGCAACCTCGTCGGCGGACTCGGGTTAGTCACCTTAACGCACATCACGCAGGCCATCGGCGCGGAAGCGTCGGAGAACTGAGCGAGACTCTCCGGCGTCGCATCGCCTCGCCGCGCGGCCCGCCGCCAGCACGCATTTTTGACGCCTCTCCGAACACCGGATATGTCGATTCCCGTTACTGTGGCCGGCGTCCATCAGATGACGCCGGACGTGAAGCAGTTCAGACTGGTCGCCGACGACCACGCGTTCGAGTACCGACCGGGCCAGCACACGGCGGTCCACTTCGAGAACGACGACGAATCGGGGACTCGACCGTACACGGCGGCCACTCTCCCGGGGACGGACGAACTCGTCCTCGCGATAAAGCGATACGACGACGGGAACGCCTCCGTCTTCATGCACGACCGGACGCCGGGCGACGAGATAGATATAGAACCCGTGGACGGTAACCTCTACGTCCGCGACTTCGACCGCGACGCCGCGTTCGTCGCGACGGGGACGGGCATCACGCCCCTCTACCCGATGTTCAAGCAGTACGCCGCCGAGGGGAGGGGGGACGCCCACCTCCTGTTCGGCGAACGCGACCAGTCGCACGTCATCTTCCGCGAGAGCATCGACCAACTCCGGGCGGAACACGCGAACGTCTCGACCGATTACGTCCTCTCTCGCGCCGACGACGATGCGTGGAACGGCCGGACGGGACACGTGCAGGACCACCTGCCCGACGCACTCGACGAAACGGTCGGTCTCGACGGCACGGACTTCTACGTCTGCGGCGTCCCCGCGATGGTCGTCGAGACGTGCGACATCCTCGAATCGGCGGGCGTCGACGACGAGCACATCTACACCGAGGGTTGGGAGGCGGACGCCGCCGAGGAGTGACCGACGGCGGCGTCTACGACCCTTCTCGCTCTCGAACCCACCGGAGCAGGGGGTCCAACCGACTGCACAGCTCCTCGCCCTCAGACGTGAGTTCGTACTCCACGCGCGGCGGAATCTCGGCGTACTGTTCCCGCGCGAGGAGTCCGGCTTCGACGAGTTCGTCGAGTCGCGTCGAGAGCGTCGAACTGCTCACGTCGCCGAACGCCGATTCGATTTCGCCGTACCGCGCCGGGCCGACTGCGCCGACGACGCAGACGACCTGCATCGCGTACCGGCGACTGAGCAGGTCCATCACCCCACCCAACCGACAGTAACACGAGGGGTCGTTCTCGGCCGAAACGCCCGTCTCCTCCGGCGTCGCTTCGTTTTCCTCCATAGGTTCCGTTCGCGGCACCTCCTTCTACACTTCGGACTTGACAGTTTAATTACTTTGCTACTCGAACTATAGGCGCATCATGTCCGAAACGAACGACGACGCGAGAGACGACGCATCGAGTCGCGAACGAACCACCGATCCGACCGACGGGGAACCGTCGGCGGTGACCTGCACGTTGGACGGCGACGGGAAGGAACGGCGCAGGGCGTGGATTCGAGAGAACCTCGTCCCGCACCTGACGCGAGTCGAGGAACTGGACGACGGGTTCTCGTTCGTGTTCGACCGGAACGCGGAGTCCTACGCGGCGGCGACGGAGTTGGCGCGGAAGGAGTCGCAGTGTTGCGCGTGGGCCTCGTTCTCGGTGGTACTGCCGTCGGAGGGCGACGCCGTGGAGTGGCGCGCCCGGTCTGACCGAGAGGAGGGAGTCGCGTTCTTCGACGACAGGTTGGCGGAGACGCTCGCGGCGTTCGAGGACGCGCCGGATATCGAGTGAGGGCGGAGGGTCGTCGGCGGGGAGGGCGGACGGTCGAAGGCGTGCGGAGGGCCGAACTGCGGGAGACGCAGGGCAGGGCGTGCGCGAATTCGGCGTTCGGCGGAGGGCCGAAGCGTTCGGCGGGGCGTCCGTCGAAGGGTCGCGGCCGTCGGGGACGTTCAGTCGTCGGCCGCGTCGGCGTCGCCCGCGGCGGTTCGGTCTCGGAGGTACGCCTCGATTCGGTCGTCGGGGATCCGTTCGAGGAGTCGGTCGTACCCGCGTTCGGCCCGGCGGTCGATTTCGTCGTCGGGGACGTACGCGTCCAACCTGCGGTCCACCTCCGCCTCGCGGAGTGCGGCCAGTTCGTCGCCGTCGAGGGGGTGGTCGTCGGGCACTCGGTCGTCGAACCACTCGCGCCACCGGTCGCGGGACGCCCACTCTTCTGCGCGTTCGGCCTCGGGGCGGACCCAGTCCCAGTAGTCGGCGAGTTCGTCGGGATACCCCGCCTCCCGGCGCGCGTCCGCGATGAGATTTCGGGCGACGCGCGCGCCGTGACCCGCCGAGAGTATCGCTTGGGCGTTCATCTCGCCGGCGGGGGCGGCGACGTACAGGCCGTCTATCGGCGTCCGCCCGTCGGCGTCGGCGTAGTCGGGGTCGAACTGCTCCCGCGTCTCGCCGAGGTGTTCCGTCGTCGTCGTCATCCGGTCTTCGTCCATCGGACGGAGGTACGACCCGTCGTACCGCGCCGCGGCGACGACCCGGTCTGCGGTGACGGTCCTGCCCTCCTGCGTCTCGACGACGAACGCCCCGTCCTCGCGGGTCACCGACTCCACCATCTCCGCGAGGCGTTCGCACCCGGCCTCCGCGAGGTGGGCGCGCATCAACTCGTAGAACGCGTCTATCTCGATGCCGGCGGGGAAGCCGAGGTAGTTCTCCAGGTACGCACACCGACGGAGCGAGGAGTTCCCCCGGTCGAAGACGACGGTGTCGAGGCCGTACCGAGCAGTGAACACCCCCGCGGAACAACCCGCGGGCCCGCCGCCGACCACGACCACCTCGTAGTGCCGTCGTTCGTCGCCCATAGTTTTCGGCTAGCCTAAAACATCATAGTAGTTTCGGGAAGCGCCGCCGTCGCGGCGATGACGTACTTATTTATTTTAGGCCATCCTAAAACGAGCACGATGAACTCGGAGGTGGCGCGACTGCGACCGACTGCCGGGAGCGAGACCGGACCCTCGGAGGGTCGGTGATGGTGGGTCGGTCGCTGCGCGAGATACGGGACCGCATCGACGAACTCGCCGACGAGGACGGGCGGTACGGCATCGTCTGCGGTCGGACGGGCGAGCGAATCGTCCCCGTCGCGGACGCCCGGTTCGAGGACCGCGCGGCGGCGGCGGAGGCGGCGAAGTTGGCCGAGGAGTACCGCGCGGCCCTCAGGCGGTACGACCCGCGGGTGATGGTCCACGACCCCATCGTCCGCGACGCGTCCGCGTCGTCCCCCGCGGGCGCGGACCGGGCGACGCCGGGAGAACCGACGGCGGCGGGCGCCATCCCATCGGAACTCGTCGAGTTCTGCCACGACGTCGCCGCCGCCGTCTTCGAGGCCCTCTCGGTGCACGGTCACCGCACCGTCGAGGACGCCGTGATGGACTCGTACTTCGACGCCGCCGAAACCGTCGCAGACAGGGACGAACTCTGCGTCGCCCTGTTGCGGTGCATGGCGCGCGACATCGACGACCACCTCTCGCCGACGGAACAGGCCCGCGTGTTAGAAACCGCGGCGGCGACGCTCTCGTCGGTGGACGCCTCCGACCGACCGGTGGAGGCCGCACTCGCGCGCCTCCGGGCGAAATCGGTCGTGGACGCCTACGAGGTGGAGACGATAGCGGCGGGCGACGCGGAAGGTTCGGTTCGCCGCATCACCCTCGACGGCTACAGACTCCGCGACGACCGCCGCGCCGTCCCGACGCTTCCGTTGGTGGTCGAACTCCTCAGGGGGGCCGACGGGCGACGTCCGTCGGGCGGGCGGGGCGAGTTCGGCGACGGCTACCCCTCTCTGTCCGTCTCCGAGGGGGAAGGACCCGCGTCGTCCCGGCGAGTGACGGTGACGGTGCGGAGTCGCGACCGGCCGCGCGGATTGTCGTCCGTCCGCGTCGGCGACTCGGCGTGACCCCGCCGCGCCGACCGACCCGCGAACGCGTCCGTGAAGCTGATACGTCCGCACCCTGTAACGTCGTGGCACGCGAGACCGAACCGCTTTTATTTTAGGTCTGCCTAAACAACTCTCAATGGCGACGCCTCCACTCTCCCAACCGGAGGACGAGCGGTCGAGTGAATCGGAAGAGAACACCGAAATAGGGGTTTGCGAAGGCTCTCCCGGCAAGTACGTCTTCATCGAGTCCGGGAACTCCGACGGGTGGATAGGGACCGATACGGTCGTGGAACCGCGGGAGTAACTCGGCGGGTCCGCTCCCACGCCGAGATGGTCCCCGACGCGCGGTATCTCCTCGCTATCCGTACCCTCAGACCGAACGAGACGACGCCCGTCTCGACCGGTTCGATAGCCGACGAACTGGGTCGCTCGCCCGCCGCGGCGACTGAGATGGCCGAACGACTGAACGAGCGCGGGTTGGTCGAGCACGAACCGTACGAGGGGGTCGTCCTCACCGAAGAAGGAGAGTCCCGCGCGGACCGACTCGCCCGGACGTACGAGATTCTCTGTCGGTTCTGTCGGGACGTCCTCCGCATCGACGAGTACGAGGCGGAGGCGTCGGCGCTCGTCGGAACGGTGAGTCCGGACGTCGCAGAACGGTTGGCCGAAGTGCTTCTCAGCGACGAAGCCGACCCGTCACCGTGACGGGCCGGGGTGGACCGCCGAGTTCCGTGGCAGGTCGCTTACTGCTTGAGGGAGTCGTCGGCGAGGTAGTGCTCGATGACGTGCGCGTGTTCCTCTAACTCCTCGAGCTGTTCGCGCAGCATGTGGGCCGTCGTGTGGTCGCCCAGACCCTCCGCGAGGGTGATGTGCTCGCGGTAGCTCTCGATGATGTCGCCGTACATCTCCAGGTCGTTCTCCATCGAGGTGCGGATGTCGTAGACGTCCTCGTCTTCGGGTTCGACCGTCGCCGCCTCCGAGAGGGTGGACATGCTCGCGTGGGGGACGCCACCGAGCGTCTGGAGGCGTTCGGCTATCTCGTCGGCCGCCTCCTCGACGTCCTCGTACGCCTCCTGGAAGAACCGGTGGAGGCCGAGGTGTTCGGCACCCTCGACGTTCCAGTGGTGCTTGTGGAGCTGGTGGTAGAGGACGTACGCGTCCGCGAGGTCGGTGTTCAGCGCGCCGATAATCTGTTCGGCCTTCTCCCGTTCGAGGCGAACGGGGTTGTCTTCGATGCTTCCTGCTTTCCGGGTGGCGGTCTCTTGAGAACTCATCACTACATCGTAGGCGCCCGGAGTACTCAAACCTTACGCTTGCCCGACATGTTTTCGCCTCACCTAAAAATCGCACCGGCGTTCGCCCCCCTCCCGTCTGGCGATTTCGTCGTGTGTCAGAAGACAGAGAGGTACGGCTCGGACGCCGGGTTCTCGGGGGCGGTCACTCGGTGGCGACGGCCTCGATTCGGTCGTTCGCGTCGGCGGCCTCCCCGTCGAAATCGGCCACCGCGTCGCGGAACGCCGTCTCGAAACTGCCGGGGCCGGCGTAGTCGCCGTACTCGCCGGCGGCGGCCGCCTCGCCCGCGAGACCGAACGCCGCCGTTCCGGCGAGTGCGGCCTCTACGTCGTCGTCTATCGCGCCGGCGAACACGGCGAGGGTGACGCCGAGCATGCATCCGGTGCCGACGACGGTGGAGAGCATCTCGTGGCCCACCTCCACCCGGTACGCCGCCTCGGCGGTGGCGACGATGTCGGTTTCGCCGGAGGCGACGACGACGGCCCCCGTCTCGTCCGCGAGTGCCGTCGCACTCGCGGCGATGTCGGCGTACTCCCCGACCGATTCGACGCCGCGGACTTCCGCGTCCTCGCCCGCGAGGGCGGATATCTCGCCGTAGTTGCCGTTGACGACGGCGGGGTCGAGTTCGGTGACGAGTCGGTCCGCCACCCTGTCGCGCGTCGGCGTCGCGCCGACGCCCACCGGGTCTACGACGACCGGGACGCCGTGTTCCTTCGCCGCCTCGCCCGCCGTCATCATCGTCTCCTCGCCGTCTTCGCTCACGGTGCCCATGTTCAGGAGGCACCCGTCCGCGATGGCGACCATGTCGCCCACCTCCCGTTCGTCGTCGGACATGACGGGGAGGCCGCCCCAGTGGAGGGTCACGTTGGCGACTTCGTTGACCGTCACCACGTTCGTGAGGCAGTTGACCAGCGGTTGTTCCTCCCGGACCGTCGAGAGGGCGTCCGCGAGGGTCACGTCGGAGGTCACAGACTCGCCCTCCCTTCGCGGACCGCAGTCGCGAGACGTCGCGTCGCCTCCTCGGGGTCGTCGGACCCGGCGATGGCCGAGATGACCGCCACGCCGTCCGCCCCGGCGGCGGCCACGTCCGCGGCGTTCTCCGGGGTGATGCCGCCGATGCCGACGACGGGCACGTCCACCGCCTCGACTATCTCGGCGACCGTCTCGGTGCCGATTTCGGCCTCGTCGTCGTCCACGTCCTTCGAGGACGTCGAGAAGACCGCGCCGACGCCGAGGTAGTCCGCGCCCGCCGCCTCGGCATCCCGCGCGGCCTCGACGGTCGAGACGGACCGGCCGACGACGGCGTCGGGACCCAACTGTTCGCGGGCCACCGAGACGGGCAGGTCGTCGTCCCCGAGGTGGACGCCGTCGGCGTCGGCGGCGACGGCGATGTCCACCCGGTCGTTGACGACGAAGGTGACGCCCGCGTCGGCGGTCATCTGTCGGAGTTCCCGGGCGAGTTCGTATCGCTCGCGGGCGGTCGCGTGTTTCTCGCGGAGTTGAACGGCGTCGACTCCGCCGGCGATGGCCGCCCGAACGACCTCCACGGTCGAACGGTCGCCCGAGAGGTTCGTCTGCGTGACGAGATAGGTGTCCACCTGTGTATTCATCGGTTGTAACAGTCAGTGTCTGGCGGTTCGGCAAAACTGTTGTGCCGTCGCCGGACGCGGTACTCGCCTCCGACGGCGCGACGCGGCAACTCCGGGGGCGGGAAGCGGCGAACGCCTCGGCGTATCCAAACCCTTTAGAGAAAATTTTGCCAACTACCTAGGAATGTATATCACCGGTTCTACCGCCTCTCCCCGTCTCTCTCCGTCGCTACGGGTGCGCTCCGAGAGACCGCGAGCGAGTCGGGCCGCCGGGGGCGTCCCCCCGGCGCGTGCAGTACCGCGAACGCGCGGAGCGCGCGTCTGAGGGCGTCTTTCGTGTCGCCACGTAACTCCATCGAGCGACTGTCGAACCGCGTCCGCGGGGGCGCGAGCGACCGGTCCGTCGTCGTGGGAGCGGTCATCGTCAGCACGTTCTTCATCGGCTTCGGCGGCGGCGTCATCTTCCCGATCTTACCCAATCTCGGCGCGGTGCTCGGCATCTCGCCGTTCCTCGTCGGCCTCATCCTGAGCGCGAACCGCTTCTCTCGACTGGTCGCGAACGCCCCCGCGGGCGTCCTCGTGGACCGAATCGGGACGCGGACGCCGTTCGTCGTCGGGATGTTCGTCCAAGGGTTCGCCACTTCCGGGTACGTCGCCGCGATGCTCGCGCCGTTCCCGGAGGGGTGGTTCATGGCCGCCAGAATCCTCTGGGGCGTCGGGAGCGCACTCGTCTTCGCGACGGCGTACACGATCGCCGCCGACGTGAGCACCAACCGCTCCCGCGGGGCGAGCATGGGCCTCATCAGAGGGGGCGTCCTGTTCGGCTTCCCGACTGGCGTGGTCGTCGGCGGCGTCGTCAGCGAGTTCTGGGGCACCGTCCCCGCGTTCGCCGTCGCCACCGCCTTCGCGTTCTTCGCCAGCGTCGTGGCGTACGCGACGGTGCCGGAGACGCACGTCGAGGAGCGTTCGACGAAGTCCGTCAAGCCGTGGGACGTGGACACGAGTCTCCCCGCGTTGACCGTCGGCGCGGTGAACTTCGCCGTCCTGTTCGTCTACATCGGCGCGCTGTTCGCGACGCTGGTGCTGTTTCTCGACCGGAACGGCCTCGGGGTGTTCGGGTTCGACTCGCAGGGGTCCTCGGGCATCTTCATGGCCGTCACCGTCGTCGCCGCGGGCGTCTCCATGTACGTCGGCGGGTACGTCAGCGACCGGCGGCAGTCGCGCGTCCCCGTCCTCCTGTGTTTCCTCGGCACCACGTCGCTCGGCTTTCTGCTCCTCGCGTTCGCGGACTCGGTGGCGACGCTGGCCGTCGCCTGCTTCTTCGTCGGCACCGGGCAGGGCGGCACCAGCGGACCGTTGATGGCCCTCCTCGCGGACCTCGTCGCCGACGACCGGATGGGCCGGGCCGTCGGCACGAACAACGTATTCGGCGACATCGGCGGCGGGTTCGGCCCGATAGTCGCCCTCCCGTTGATAGAGGCGGTCGGCTTCTTCCCGGTGTATCTCGCCTGCGCGCTCCTCCCGCTCGCGGCCGCCATGCTGCTACTCGGCGGCGTGCGCCGGGAGACGGGGGAGTTCGTCCCGAACGTCGAACTGTGAGGTCCGACCCGACTCGAAGCGTCCGCGGACCGGTCGCGCCCCCGTTCGCGGCGTGTGGTGCGTCCGTCGTACCGCGGGGAGAAAGGATGAGACAGTTATACTTGGCCGTCCTCCGACCGGTAATGAACACGTCCGACAGTTCGACGGCCTCGCGGTCCGCGAACGACTCAGACGGGGCGACGAGGGCGATCTCGTACGCCGGCGCGGGGCTGGCCGTCCTCGTCGCCCTCCTCCATCTCCTGCACCCGAGTCACGGGATGGTGGAACTGTTCGCCGCGCTCAACGGCAACTGGCGGGTCCTCCAGTTCGACCCCCGCCCGGTGGCGTTCGTCCTCTCCGGCGTCGCCCTCCTCGTCGGCGTCTCGCTGAGTCGCAACGCGCCGGACCGACGACCCTACTACCTCGCGGGGATGCTTCTTTCGGCCGTCTACGTCGTCGGCTACTTCGCGTGGCACTTCACCGGCCACGGCGGCTTCCTGCCCGGCCGGGAACCGCTCCTGCACGGCCTCTCGCCGCTGGAGAACGTCGTCTCCCACCTCACGACCGACCTCTGGGCCGCCGCCTCGAAGGCCGCGGAAGTCGCGCTGTTCGTCGTCCTCGCCGTCCTCTACGCCGAGTCCTGACCCGCGGCGCGCCGTCTCCGAGGCTCGCTCTCTCCGACTCCCCTCTCTTCGTTTCCCTCCCCGGAACCGACGCCCGACCGCGCGGCGCGTCTGTGCTCACAGTTCGCACACGGCACACAGCTTTATCAAAACCCACATGATAGTTCATCCTAATGGCCTCCGAGGAACGCCGACCGAAGACGCGGTACGGGCACAGCGCCGATAGCGTCGATTCACACGACTTTCAGGCATTCCAAGACGCGGGCGATTACGACGTCGACGACGTAGACGAGTACGCGGAGGTGGCGTCGGACTTACGCGAGGCGGTTTCGGGCGAGGTTCGATTCGACGAGTACGCGCAGGTGTTGTACGCCACCGACGGGTCGATATACGGCGCGCGACCCGCGGGCGTCGTCATCCCGCGCGACGAGGACGACGTCCGGGAGACGGTGCGGATAGCGTCAGCGCACGGCGTGCCGGTTCTCCCGCGCGGCGCGGGGTCGTCGCTGGCGGGACAGACCGTCGGACCGGGCTGTGTCGTCGTTGACTTCTCGAAGTACATGGACGGGGTGGTGGAGATAGACCCCGAGGGGCGGACGGCGACGGTGCAACCCGGCGTCGTGCAGGACGACTTAGACGACAGACTCGCCGAGTACGGACTGAAGTTCGCGCCCGACCCGGCGTCCTCGAACCGGGCGACGGTGGGCGGCGGCATCGGGAACAACTCCACGGGCGCGCACTCGGTCAGATACGGCATCACCGACGCCTACACCGACGAACTGCGCGTCGTGTTGACGGACGGGTCGGTGATTCACACCCGCGACGTGGTGGTCGACAGCGAGGAGTGGGACGACATCGTCTCGAAGGACGACCGGGAGGCGCACATCTACGAGACGGTGCGCCGACTCGTCGAGGAGAACGAGGCGGAGATAGCGGAGCGGTACCCCGAACTGAAGCGGTGCGTCTCGGGGTACAACCTCCACAAGGTGATTCGGGAGAACGAGGCGGGCGAGACGGTGATGAACCTCACGAAGCTGTTCGTCGGCGCCGAGGGGACCCTCGGCGTCATCGTCGAAGCCACCGTCTCCCTCGTCACCGTCCCCGAGGAGACGGCACTCGTCCTCTACGCGTACGAGGACTTGGTGGACGCGATGGCCGCGGTGCCGGACGCCTTGGAGTTCGACGCCAGCGCGGTCGAACTGATGGACGACGAGGTGTTCCGGATGGCCGCGGAGTCCGGCGAGTACGCCCAGTACGTCGAGCCCATCCCGGAGGGGACGGCGGCCACCCTCATGCTCGAGTTCGACTCCGAACTCCACGACGACTTCGAGGCGGCGATACGGGAGACGAACGACCACTTCCTCCGCGGCGAGGGGAGTCCCGACGGCACCGTCGCGGGCGGACGCGCCTTCGAGGCTATCGAAGCCTACACCGAGGAGGCGCAGGCAGACATCTGGAAACTCCGGAAGGCGGCGATTCCTCTCCTGATGTCCTTGGAGGGCGACCCGAAGCCGTACCCGTTCATCGAGGACGCGACGGTGCCGCCGGAGGAGTTGGCCGAGTACGTCACGGAGTTCGAGGAGGTCCTCGAAGACCACGGCACCTCCGCGGCGTACTTCGCGCACGCCGGAAGCGGAACGCTCCACATCCGGCCCATCCTGAACCTGAAGGACGCCGACGGCATCGAGACGATGCGGGAGATTACGGACGACGTGACCGACCTCGTTCTCGACCACGACGGGGCGTTCTCGGGCGAACACGGCGACGGCCTCGCCCGGACGGAGTGGAACCCGAAGATGTACGGTCCGGACCTGTGGTCGGCGTTCCAGGAACTGAAGACGGCGTTCGACCCCGATTGGCTGATGAATCCGGGGAAGGTGGTCTACCGCGAGGACGACCCGACGGACATGCGCGACCACCTCCGCTACGGCGCGGCGTACAGTTCGCTCGAACCGGCGACGACGCTTGACTTCTCCGACGAGGGCGGGTTCTCCCACCTCGTCGAACTCTGCAACGGGTGCGGGACGTGCCGTCAGACCGGGTCCGACACGATGTGCCCGACGTACCGCGCCTCGAAGGACGAGGCGGAGACGACCCGCGGCCGGGCGAACATGCTCCGCGCGGCGATAAGCGGCGACCTCTCGGAAGACGAGATGTACTCCGAGCGGTTCCAGCGGGAGATTCTGGACCTCTGCGTCGGGTGTAAGGGCTGTAAGAACGACTGCCCGACGGGGGTCGACTTGGCGAAACTGAAGGCCGAGGTCAAACACGAGTACCACCGCGAGGAGGGGTCGTCGCTCCGAGACAAACTGTTCGCCAACGTCGATCTGGCGGCGCGACTCGGAAGCGCCCTCGCGCCCCTCTCGAACGCCGCGTCGAAGGTGCCCGGCGCGCGGGCGGCGATGGAGAGGACGCTCGGCATCGCAGGAGAGCGGGAACTGCCGACGTTCACGCGCGACACCTTAGAGAAGTGGATGCGCGAACGGGAACCGGCCGTCTCCGAGGCGGAGGCGACCCACCGCGTGTTGCTGTTCCCCGACACCTACACGAACTACTCGTATCCGAAGGTGGGGAAAGACGCCGTGCGCGTCCTCGAATCGGCGGGCGTCCACGTCCGACTGGCCGAGAACGTCGCTCCCAGCGGTCGCGCGGCGTTCTCGATGGGCTTCCTCGATATCGCGCGCCGCCGCGCCGCGAGGAACGCCGCCGAACTCGCCCCGTACGTCGAGGACGGGTGGTCGGTGGTGTTCGTCGAACCCTCAGACGCCGTGATGTTCCAAGACGAGTACCTCGACCTGTTGGACCGCGAGTCCGTCCGTAACCTCAGCGCCGCCTCCTACGGCGTCTTGGAGTTCATGGACGTGTTCCGACTGGACGAGGAACTGACCGCCGACGCCGACGCGGGCGCGACGGCGGCGACGGGCGGCGCGAACGCGGCGGTGGCCGACGGGGGACCCGCGGAATCGCTGTCGTACCACGGTCACTGCAACCAGAAGGCGTTGAACAAGGACCACCACGCCGTCGGCGTCCTCCGGCGGGTGGGCTACGACGTCGACCCCCTCGACTCCGGATGCTGCGGGATGGCGGGGTCGTTCGGCTACGAGGACGAACATTACGACCTCTCGCAGTCCATCGGCGAGATACTGTTCGCGAAAGTCGATGCGAGTCGGGGCGACACCGTCGTCGCGCCGGGGGCGTCCTGCCGGACGCAACTCGGCGACAGGGAGGACGCGGAGCGACCGCCCCACCCGATAGAGAAGGTGGCCGAGACGGTGAAGTAGGCCGACGGCGGACGTGAGGGCCGCAGACGGCGCGGACGCTTCGAACCGTCCGCTTTTATCCCGTCCGGGGGGCGTGATACTGACAGAGTATGACGGACGCACCAGAGGTCGGAGAGTTGACGCCCCCGAACCGCACCTTGATGGGCCCCGGACCCAGCGACGTCCACCCACGCGTCCTCCGCGCGATGTCCACGCCGTTGGTCGGCCACCTCGACCCCTCGTTCATCGACATCATGCAGGACGTACAGGAACTGTTGCGCTACGCGTTCCGGACGGACAACGAGTGGACGATTCCCGTCTCCGGCACCGGGTCGGCGTCGATGGAGGCGGCCATCGGAAACGTGGTCGAACCGGGCGAGACGATGCTCGTCCCGACGAACGGCTACTTCGGCGACCGGATGGCGTCGATGGCCCGCCGCGCCGGCGGCGAGGTTGTCACCGTGGACGCCCCGTGGGGGAAACCGCTCGACGCCGCCGACGTGCAGGACGCCTTCGACGAACACCAACCGGACGTGTTCGGCTTCGTCCACGCCGAAACCTCCACGGGCGTCAAGCAGCCGAACCTCTCGGAGTTGACGAGCATCGCCCACGACCACGACGCCTACGTTATCGCGGACACGGTCACCTCCCTCGGCGGCGTCGAGTTGGAGGTGGACGACTGGGGCATCGACGTCGCCTACTCCGGCCCGCAGAAGTGCCTCTCCTGTCCGCCGGGCGCGAGTCCGTTGACGCTCAACGACCGCGCGATGGACAAGGTGCTCTCCCGCGAGACGGAACCCCGGTCGTGGTACCTCGACGTCTCGCTTCTGGAGGGGTACTGGGGCGAGGAACGCGCGTACCACCACACCGCGCCCGTCACGAACGTCTACGCCCTCCGCGAGGCCCTCCGCCTCGTCGCCGAGGAGGGCATCGAGGAGCGTTGGGACCGGCACCTGCACGTCGCGGGCGCGTTGAAGGCCGGCGCGGAGGCGATGGGCCTCGGCCTCAACCCCGACGACGAGTTCTGGCTTCCGAGCCTCAACGCCGTCCTCGTCCCCGACGGCGTGGACGCGGGCGCGGCCATCGACTACCTCCTCGAGAAGTACGACCTCGAAATCGCGGGCGGCCTCGGCGCACTGTCGGGCGACATCTTCCGTATCGGATGCATGGGCCACTCCGCGCGGCCGCAGAACGTCTCGTTCCTCCTGCCGGCACTCGGCGAGGCGTTGGAGGCGCAGGGCGCGGACGTCGACGTGGACGCCGGCCTCGCCGCGATGCGCGAGGCGTTGGGCGAGTAACGCCGCCCCCGCGGGCCGTCGCCGCCGACTCCGCCGTCGTCAGACCCCTCGGATTTCGAACAAAAATGCGACTTAGCGAACACTTTAGATTCGACGTTCCGTCTGTCCGAGCATGAGTAGGGCGGACGAACTCCAATCGTGCGACGACTGTATGGAACCGGCGGACGCCTTTTCGCTGGTCGGCGACGAGACGCGGCTGTCGATTCTGGAGGCGTTGTGGCGACTCGACGGGCCGGCGCGCTTCTCCGACGTTCGCAGCGAGATACAGATGCGCGACAGCGCGCAGTTCAACTACCACCTCGGGAAACTCACCGGGCAGTTCGTCCGGAAGACCGACGAGGGGTACGAACTCCGAACCGCCGGTCGGCGGGTCGTACAGGCCGTCCTCGCGGGGTCGTTCACCCAACACCCCCGCCGGGAACTCGACATCGACGACCCCTGCGTCCGGTGCGGGGAGACGCTTTCGGCGCACTACGAGGACGAGATGCTGTGCATCGACTGCCCCGCCTGCGGGCACGGCCACGGCGAGTACTCGTTCCCGCCGGGCGGCCTCCACGACAGGACGGACGCGGAGGTTCTCGACGCGTTCGACCAGCGAGTGCGGCACCTCAACTGCCTCGCGAAGGACGGCGTCTGCCCCGAGTGCAACGGGCGCATGGAGACGAGCATCGAACGCGGCGAGGAGTGCTGCCTCGGCGGGACGCTCAGGGCGAGTCACGTCTGCCGTCAGTGCGCCCACGAACGGTGCGCCGCCGTCGGGTTGGCGCTCTTGGACCACTCCGCCGTCGGCAACTTCTACGCCGACCACGGCGAGACGCTGTCTGAAGTCCCCTACTGGCGACTCGACTGGTGCGTCGGCGACGCCCCCGTCACCGTCGAATCGACCGACCCGTGGCGACTCCGCGTCGACATCCGCTTGGACGACGAGACGCTCCGCGTCACCGTGGACGGCGAACTCGACGTGGTGGAGACGACGCGGGAGTCGGCGGAATCCGCCGAGTCCGCCGAGTCCGCGCCGGGCGTCTGAGCGCGGTCAGACCGCCTCCCTCGCCCCACATCGGAATTCCAACGTATCCTCGTTTCGGTAACCGCCGTTACAAAAATGTAATTCAGATTATGGTTATGGGGTCGGCGGCCGTCTCTCCGACCGTGATGAAACGGAGCGCACCCGGAACGACCGCCGAAGCGTACGACCGCCGGATCACGGCGCGGAGCCTCGTCGTCTCGTACCTCGTCGCCGCCGCGATTCCCCTCGCGTTGTGGGCCGCGAGCGAACCGCTACCGACCGTCGCCGCCGCAGTGACCGTCGCGGCGACTGCCGCGGTGGCGGTGACCGCCGGTCGGAGACTCCGGCGGCGCGAGTCCGCCCGACGACGCCACCTCTGCGTGCCGCGTACCTCCGTCTGCGTCGAAGTCTGAGGCGTCCGGCGGACGAACCCCGCCCCCGAACCCGACCCATTATTTATCGACCGCTCGTCTGTCGGATCGGATACAGATGCACATCCTCACCGGAATGCTGAGTTCGTTCGTCGCAACGCTCTTCGCCGTCGCCTCGACGGGCGCGGTGGGCGAAGCGTTCCGCCGCGCGCGCGGCACCCTCTCGGGGGAGCGAGTGCGACTGTTCGCCCTCGCGTCGGCGGCGATATTCGCCGCCCAGATGTTGAACTGGCCGATTCCCGGCGGAACGAGCGCTCACTTCGTCGGCGGCGCGCTGGCGGGCATCCTGCTCGGCCCCGCCGCGGGCGTTATCGCGATGACCGTCGTCGTCGCCGTCCAAGCCGTCGTGTTCGCCGACGGCGGACTCGTCGTCCTCGGCGCGAACGTCTGGAACATGGCCGTCGTGAACGTCCTCGTCGGCTACGCCGCGTACCGCCTCCTCGCGGACAGAAACGAGACGGCCGCCGTCTTCGCCGCCGGGGCGGTGGGCGTCACCGCCGCCGCCTTCTTCGCGGGACTCCAACTCGGCGCGTCCGCCGCGTTCGACTACCGCCTCGTCGAGACGGTTTCGACGATGACGCTCTCGCACGCCGCGTTGGGCCTCGCTGAGGGACTGCTGACCGTCGGCGGGGTTCGGTTCTTCCGCGCCGTCGGCGCGCCCGCCGCGTTCGGCCGCGACGCCGAGGAGGAGGTGGCCGCGTGAACGTAGCCGCCGGCTGGACGCGGCGAACGCTCCTCCTGGTCGGGTGCCTCGTGGCGCTCTCGCCGCTTTTCGCGTGGGCGGCGGGCGTCGTCGGGTACGCCGAACCGATGGGGAACCTCGCCGCGCGGTTCGGCGCGGAGGCGCACGTCTACCGGACGGTGCCGGGTCTGTTCCCGGACTACCGCGTCGCGGGCGTCGGGCCGTACGCCGGAACGTTCGTCTCCGGCGTCGCGGGCGTCGCCGTCACGTTCGCCGCCGCGTTCGGCGTCGGACAGTTGCTCGCGGCCGAATCGGCCTGACTACGCACCGAACTCGCCGGAAACTCGCGTTCGAGGCATCACCGCTCCGAAACGTCTCGTTTCCCGTTATGTGAGAACATTCACCATAGATTGCTGTCGACGAGAACGGATTTGTCGCCCTCCGTCGAACGGCCGTGTGGTATGTCGAATCACAGCAGACGGGATGTCCTCAAGGGCATCGCGGGTGGTGCAGTCGTACTGAGTTCGATGGGTGTGGCGAGTGCCGCGGACGGCCGCGAGGAGTACGTCGTGACCGCCCCCGGAAACGGAATCCGCAAGCGCCTCGAACGGGAGGGAATCGAGGTGCGGGGCGAAACCGCGGGCGGCGACGTGTTCCTCGTCGCCGCGGAGTCCCGGTCGGCGGTGGCCGACGTGGGCGGCGTCCGCACGGTGGAACCGAACGAGGGCTATCGGCCGGTCGGCCCGGCGGTTCGAGAGTCGGCGGCGTCGACGGACGACGAGTTGGCCGACCTCCAGTGGGACAAGACGGAGGAGACGACGGGCGCGTTCGCCGCCCACGAGGAGGCGACCGGCGAGGGTTCGACCGTCGCCATCATCGATACGGGAATCGACACGTCGCACCCCGACCTTCGGACGCGCGCCGGACGCGGCGGCCTGTTCCGCGCCGACGGCGAGACGAGTCCGTCGGGCGACCCGTTCGTCCCCGGCGATACGACCATCGAGGCGAAACTCCCGCAGGGACTCGCGGACGGGAGCGCGGAGGAACTCGACCCCTACGTCTACCGCGGCGCGCCGACCACGCGGGAACAGGCGGCCGCCGACGACGTGCAGTCTCACGGGAGTCACTGCGCCGGCATCGCCACCGGGAAGAACGACGGAACGACCGGTATCGCCGGGATGGCGCCCGACGCGGACGTCGTCCCCCTCCGGGTGTTCTACTGGACGAAGGTGACCGGCTACGTCCACGAACGCGACGACGGGACGGAGGAGGAACTCACGGTCACGACGCTTTTCACCACGGATTTCGACATTCTCAGCGCCATCGACTACGCCGCGGAACTCGGCGCGGACGCGGCGAACATGAGCCTCGGCGGCGACGTCATCAGAGGGTCGGCCCACAAGTCGGGCGAACACGTCGCGTACCAGACCGTCGTGCAACGCGCCGTCCAGCAGGGAACCGTCGTGACCGCGAGTGCTGGCAACGCGGAGTCGAACCTCCAGCAGGGGGGATACTACACGCTCCCGAACAGCGTCCCGGGGGCGGTCAGCGTCAGTGCGACCGGACCGACCAACGAACTCGCGTTCTACTCGAACTACGGAACCAGCGACGTGGACGTCGGCGCGCCCGGCGGCGGATACGAGACGCTGGAGAAGTCGCTGTCCGAGGATACCGAGTACCCGTACCCGACGAACCTCGTCCTCTCGACCGTCCCCGCGGAACTGAACGAGGGGACAGAGTACGACTGGTACGCCGGAACGTCGATGGCCGCGCCGCAGGTGGCCGGGTTGGTGGCTCTCGTCCGCGAGGTGAACCCCGACCTGAACGCCAAGCAGGTCCAACAGATAATCGAGCGAACCGCCCGCTTCAGTAACGGGTCGAGCAGTCCCGACATCGGCGCGGGCATAATATACGCGCCCGACGCCGTCGCGGAGGCGGCCCGGAAGGGCGGGAAGTAAGACGCCTCAGGCCGCCGGGTCCGCCGTCCGGTCGCGCAGTTCCGTCCGCCGAATCTTCCCCGTCACCGTCTTCGGCAGGTCGTCGACGAACTCCATCTCGCGGGGGTACTCGTGGGCGGCGAGTTCGGTTCGGACGTGCTGTCGGATGGCCTCCTTCAGGTCGTCGCTCGGGTCGGCGTCGTCGGTGAGAACGACGTACGCCTTGACGATGTTGCCGCGTTCCTCGTCGGGTTTGGGGACGACGGCCGCCTCCGCGACGGCGGCGTGTTCCCCGAGTGCGCTCTCCACCTCGAACGGGCCGATGCGGTAGCCCGAACTGATTATCACGTCGTCGGCGCGCCCCTCGAACCAGAAGTAGCCGTCCTCGTCCATCTGCGCCAAGTCGCCCGAGAGGTACCACCCGTTCTCGAAGCAGTCGTCGGTCTTCTCGGGGTTCTTCCAGTACTCCGCGAAGAAGCAGGGGTAGTCGGGCCGTTGGGCTATCTCGCCCGTCTCGCCGGGGTCTAAGGGTTCGCCCGTGTCGGGGTCCACGACGGCCGCCTCGATGCCGGGGAGCGGTTTGCCCATGCTCCCGGGGCGCACCTCCATCGTCGGGTAGTTGTTGATTATCATGTTCCCCGTCTCCGTCTGACCGTAGGTGTCGTGGATGGTGACGCCCAGGGTGTCCTCGCCCCACTCGACGACGCCAGCCGAGAGGGGTTCGCCGATGGAGAGGGCGTGGCGCAGGTCGAGGTCCGCGCCGTCGAACACCTCCTCGTTTGCGCGGAGCATCCGGTAGGCCGTCGGGACGGAGAACAGCACCGAGACGGGGTACTCGTCCAACAGGTCGGCCCACGTCTCGGGGTCGAACTCGCCCTCGTAGGTGAACAGCGTCGCTCCCCAGAACCACGCGCCGAGGGTGTTTATCGGGCCGGTCAGCCATCCCAAGTCGGCGGTACTCCAGTAGCAGTCGCCGGGTTGTAGGTCCACGGCGAACCGTTGCGTGGCGGCGACGCCGGCGACCCAGCGGTGTTCGTGGAGGACGCCCTTCGCCGGGCCCGTCGTCCCCGAGGTGTAGTAGAGGAGGGCGTCGTCCCCGCCGGCGGTGTCGGCGGCGTCGTACTCCCGACTCGCCGCCCGCGTCGCCTCGGCGAAGTCTACGTCGTCCGCCGACGTCTCCTCGCCGCCTCCGACGACGACGACGCGTTCGACGGAGGGAACGTCTTCGAGGGCGCGTTCGATAGTCTCGCGGTTCTCCGCCGTCGTCACGACCACCTTCGCGTCGCAGTCGTCGAGGCGGTAGGCGATGCCGTCGGGGCCGAACCGTTCGTTGACGCTCCCCCACACCGCGCCGCGTTTCAGCGTCCCGACGAGGGCGACGTAGTGTTCGGGAACCCGCGGCATGTACGAGAACACCCGGTCGCCGGGGTCCGTGAGGCCCTCTAAGACGTTCGCGAACCGGTTCGACCGCTCTTCGAGTTCCCAGAACGTCAGCGTCTCGCGTTCCCCGTCCGTCCCGGCGTAGTAGAGGGCGACGCGCGACCGGTCTTCGGCGTGTCTGTCGCACACCTCGTGGGCGACGTTCAGCGAGTCGGGGGCGTCCCAGTCCGCCTCCGCGTAGATGTCGTCCCACTCGAACGACTCGCGGAACTCCTCGTAATCGTGCAGGTTGTGTTCACCCGACATGGTTCGGCCTCTCGCCGAACTATAATCAACTTTTTATCAGGATTCGCGAACGGCGGAGGCGAACAAATCGTCAGTCCTCGCGGGCGAGGAACCGACGCCCGAGGACGACGAGGGGGACGAGGTGGGCGACGACGCCGCCCGCGAGGAGTCCGGCGAACTCGACGGAGAGGCCGGACGCCGCGCCGACGAGGAACGCCTTCGCCGTCCAGAACGCCGGGAAGACGCCGAGGGCGTACTGCCACGGTTCCTGGACGAAGACGATGCCGAACAGCGGAATCGTCACGAGGATTCCGAGCGCCTTGCTCACGGCGACGCCCTCGACGGAGTTCGACGCCAGCGACGCCATGAGCAGACAGGAGACGGCGGCCCAGAGCGCCGCGACGGCGGCGACGGGGACGAACACCGCCGGCGAGATGGAGACGAGGCCCGCCAACGGAACGGTGAGGGCGGTGACGGCGAAACTCACGAGAGTCACCGAGAGGACGCGGTAGCGCAGGTAGCCCTCGCCGGTCAGCGGCGTCGTCCGGAACGCCGCGATGAGGCCTTGGTCGCGTTCTTCGAGGACGAAGAAGCCGGCGACGAAGCCGAACATGCCGGGGACGAACGCGACGACGAAGGCGACGGCCAGCGGATAGTACGGCACGATATCGAACGTCCCGGCGAGTCGCGCCGCGACGTACGGGGTGCCGAAGCGGGTAACCACGGCCAGAAGCGCCGGCGCGAGGCCAATGTAGACGTACAGGGGGTCCTGCACCCACTTTTTCAGGTCGGCGGCGGCCATCGTCCCGACGGGGCCGAGGGTTCGGTCGCCGAGGACGCGCGAGAACCCGCCGGGCGCGGCGGGTTCGCTCGCGCCGCTTGCGTCGCCCCCGCGGACGACGTGCCGGACGAAGGCCCGGCGCGCGGCGACCCACGCGACGGCGGTGGCGACGAGGAGGTAGCCGACGCCGTACGCGAGCATCGTCGCCGACGCCGGTTCGAAGACGGCCGCGAGGAGGACGAGAGACGCCTGCACCGGAAACAGGTAGAAGAGGGGAGACTCGACCAGTCCGAACAGGCCGACGACGGGAAGCGAGAGGGCGGTCATGTAGACGATGGCCGACATGAAGTAGGCGTTCAGCGTGTCGAACCGGGCGACTGCGACGAACCCCACGAGGACGTAGAACGGAACCGTCAGGGCGACGGCGGCGAACAGCACCACCGGGTCGAACGCCGTCCCTACGGCGAGGAGTGCGATGACGAACGTGACCAGAAGCGCCAGCGCCGTCAGCGAGACGACTTTCGAGAGGAGGTACTCCGAGACGGACACCGGCGTCGTCACGAGGGCGTCGAGGACGCCCTCGCCCTTCTCGAAGAGGACGAGCGCGCCGACGAAGTAGAAGCCCAAGAGCGCCGGGTCCGAGAGGACGACGAGCGTGAAGAAGCGCGGTACCTCCGCGTCGGGGACGGCCCGCAGGCCGAGGGCGAACGCGACGGTGACGAAGGCGTAGACGGCGTAGAAGCCGTAGCGACGCTGGAGCGTCACGTCCGAGCGAATCAGCGTCGCGAGGCGGGCCGCCGAGAGCGTCACCGCAGGCCCCTCCCGGTCACCTCGATGAAGACGTCCTCCAGCGTCGCCTCCTCGGTGTGGAGCGACTCGTAGCGCCCCGAACGAATCAGGTCGGCGAGGGCGTCGCCGTCGGCGGGGTTCTCGGGGTCGAACTCGGTGGTTCGGGTCGTCCCGTCCTCCGCGACGTACTCGGCGCGGACGCGCTTCGAGCCGTACCGCCGCTTGAGGTCCTCGGGCGGCGCGATGACGGCGATGTCGCCGTCCACGATGAACGCCACGCGGTCGCAGAGTTCGTCCGCGACGGCCATGTCGTGGGTGGTGACGAACACCGTCGTCCCGCCCGCTTGCAGGTCGGAGACGATGTCCTTGATGCGCCGCGCGTTGCTCGGGTCGAGGCCCGTCGTCGGTTCGTCGAGGAACAGCAGGTCTGGGTCGTGAAGCAGCGACCGCGCGAAGTTCAGGCGCATCTTCATCCCCTTCGAGTACCCCGACACCCGCCGGTCGGCGGCGTCCGTCAGACCGACGAGTTCGAGCAGTTCCTCCGGGTCGCGCGTCTCGCCCTCGTACAGGGACGCGAACAGGGCGAGGTTCTCCCGGCCGGTGAGTTTCAGGTACGTGTTCGGCGCTTCCGACGAGACGCCGACCCGTTCGTAGTACGCGCCGCCCCACGAGCGAACGTCGCGGCCGAACACCGACACCGTCCCCTCGTAGTCGTCGAGGAGGCCGACGAGCACCTTCTGCGTCGTCGATTTCCCGGCCCCCGACGGACCGAGGAAGCCGAACACCTCGGCGGGCCGTATCTCGAAGTCGAGGCCGCGAAGCGTCTCCGCCTCCGCACCGGGGTAGGTGAACCTGAGGTCCTCGACTCGGACGACCGGACTCCCCTCGCCGCGTTCCGCCGCCCGCGGGTCGTCCGCGTCGGCCTCCGAACCCGCCGCCTGTCTCTCGTTCATCTCGGATGCTCCGGGCGAGTCTTCGCTTCGCGAACGCATGAATATCACACCTTCGAGGGGCGGGGGCGACGGCACCGGTCGGTTACGAGTGTTTTTTGAGGAGTACGTCAAAACAGCCGACATGAACGGAATCGACGGGTCGGGCGACCCGTTTCTGGAGCGTCTGGACCGCGAGACGGTCCGGGCGGCGCGCGAACGCGCTGGTCGCGCCGTCGTCGTCGGGGGAGCGATGGCCGGTCTGGCGGCCGCCCACGCACTCTCCGCACTGGGGTGGGACGTGGTCCTCTACGAGCGACAGCGGTACGAAGAAAAGCGGGTGAACTGCGGCGAGGCGATGACCGACGCCGCCGCGATTCCGCTCCCGAAAACTTCGGAGTACGGCTTCGAGAACAGGCCGCCCGAGTTCGAGGTGCGCGTCTACACCGAAGACACGGCCGGACGAACGCTGGCGGGGCGCGGCGTCTTCCCCTCCCGCGACGGCTACGTGACCGACCGGAACGTCGTCGAACGCCGGTGGGCCGAGCAGTTGGCCGACGGGGGCGTGGACGTGCGCGACGGCGCGGGCGTCACGAAGGCGGAGTTCCGCGCGTTCACGGAGGAGTTCGACCTGGTGGTCGACGCCGCGGGCCAACCCTCGATGGCGAGCAAAGCCGAGGGGCGAACGAGCGAGTACGCCGGTCGGATGACCGCGCTGAACGCCGACGTGGAGGGCGACTTCTCGGAGCTCTACCCGAGGGCGCACATCCTGTTCGAGAACTACCTCGGCTACTCGTGGGCGTTCCCGAAGTCCGAGACGCGCGCGAACGTCGGCATCGGGTGGGCCGAGGGCACCCTCCCCGAGAACTACTTCGAGGCGTTCGTCGACGCCTGCGAACGGAACGGCTGGCCCGTCCCCGAGCGGTCGGCGATGAACGTCTACACCATCCCGCGCGGCCCGAGCCTCGACCCCTCGCGGACGTGGGACCCCCGGCGGCGAGTCGCCCGCGTCGGCGACGCCGCGGGCATCGCCAACCGCTTCACCGGCAAGGGCATCTCGCAGGCCGTCGAGTCGTCGTACCTGCTGGCCCGCCTCGTCGCCGAGGAGCGAATCGACGACTACCCGGCGGAACTGTACCGGCGGATGCGCGACGAGTACCGTCTGGCGTACCTCGTCCGCGGCGCACTCGAAGACGGCCGCCCGGACATCCTCGGCGGCGTCATGGACGCCGTCTCCGGTATCGACGTGGAGGCGGTCGACAGAGAGCCGAAGTACGCCTTCTCGCGCCTCGTCAGGCGTCCGGTCCTGCTCGCGAAACTGGCCGCGAACCCGACGATGCGCTCCCGCCTCGTGGACGCGTACACCGACGACTGGGAGTACCGCCGGGTCGCCGGGCCGCCGTAGAGTCGGGAGTCAGCGCGGAACGACGTCCGCCGCGACGGGGAAGTGGTCCGACGGGTAGCGTTCGTCGCCGTCGTCGCTTCGCCTGTCGGTGAGCGTCGCCGTCAGCGACACGTCGCAGTCGCGGACGAACACGTAGTCGATTCGCTCCGTCGGATCGCCGGTGAACCCGTGGAACGTCCGCTCGGGGCCGTGGTGTCCCTCGTCGGCCAGCGTCCTCGCGTCCCGGAGGGGCGGCGCGTCGGTGCCGTCGCCGTCGCTCCCGCCCCCGTCGTCGCCGACGACGCGTCGGTAGGGCGTCGAGTCCGGTTCGCAGTTGAAGTCGCCCGCGACGACGAGGGGGCCGTCCAGTTCGCCGAGTCGTCGTCGGAGCAGGGATGCCCCCTCCGCGCGCGCCCTCGCGCCGCCGTGATCCAGGTGGACGCTGGCGGCGTGCAACCGGTCGCCCGTCTCCCGGTTCCGGAGGGTGACGCGGGTGACCACGCGCGGGTAGTCGGCGTCCCACCCGACGCTCCCCGGTTCGTCGGGCGTCTCCGAGAGCCAGAACGCCGCCGCGTCCTCGCGTTCGAACCTGTCTGCGTCGTAGCCGACGGGGACGAACTCGCCCTCGCCCCCTCCCGCGCGCCCGACGCCGAACCACTCGTAGCGGTCGATAGCCTCCCGGACGGACGCGAACTGGTGCGGGAGGGGTTCCTGCAGGCAGATTACGTCCGGGCGGTGGTACCGCAGGAGGCGGACCACGGCGTCTCGGCGGTTCGGCCACGCGTCTCGCCCGTCGCTGTCGGTGTCGTAGCGGACGTTGAAACTCATGACCCGCACGGACGAGTGAAGCATGTGGGCCGCAACGTCGCGGAGGTACGTCAACCCCGTGGAACGGAGTCGCAGACGCTCCGGCCTCGGGTTCCGGAACGTCCTTAGGCCGGCGCGTCGAATCGCGGGGCATGAACCTCGACGTTCGGGAAGTCGCCGAACTCTCGCCCGACGAACGAGCGTCCCTCTTCGAACGCGACGCGGGCGTCGCCGACGTTCGCGGGGACGTCCGCGACATCGTCTCCCGCGTCCGGACGGAGGGCGACGTGGCGGTGCGGGAGTTCTGCCGGGAGTTCGACGGCGTCGAAGTCGGCAATCTCGACGTGACCGACGCCGCCGAACGCGCCTACGACGAGATAGACGACGACGTTCGGGAGGCCATCGAGGCGGCCGCGGCGAACGTCCGCGAGTTCCACGAACGCCAGATGCCGGAGGACTGGCGCGAGTCGTTCGAGAGGCGCGAGTTGGGGCGTCGCTTCCGCCCCCTCGAACGCGTCGGCGTCTACGTCCCCGGCGGCACCGCCGCCTACCCCTCCAGCGTCCTCATGGGCGTGATTCCGGCGAAGGTGGCCGGCGTCGAACACGTCGCCGTCGCCACCCCGCCCGCCGAACCGATACACCCCGTGACGCTCGCCGCGATACACGTCGCGGGCGCGGACGCCGTCTACAGCGTCGGCGGCGCGCAGGCCGTCTCAGCGCTCGCTTACGGCACGGAGACGGTGAAGGCCGTCCAGAAGGTGGTCGGCCCCGGAAACAAGTGGGTCACCGCCGCGAAGGCCGAAGTCCGCGGCGACGTGGACATCGACTTCCTCGCCGGCCCCTCGGAGATTCTCGTCGTCGCCGACGAGACGGCGAACCCGGAGTACGTCGCCGCCGACCTGGTGGCGCAGGCGGAACACGACCCGAACGCCTCCGTCGTCGCCGTCACCGCCGACGCCGAACTCGCCGAGGACGTCGCGGACGCCACCGCGGCGCGGGCCGCCGACGCGGAACGCGCCGACGTGGTGGAGGAGGCCCTCTCGAACGACGCCTCGGGCGTCCTCTTGGCCCGGTCGATGTCCGAGGCGGTGCTGTTCGCCGAGGAGTACGCCGCGGAGCACCTCTCGATTCAGGCCGACGACGACGAAGCGCTCTTGGACCGCATCACGAACGCGGGCAGCGTCTTCCTCGGCCCGTATACGCCCGTCGCCGCGGGCGACTACGCCTCCGGCACGAACCACGTCCTCCCCACCTCCGGCGGCGCGAAGCGCTACGGCGGCCTCTCGGTGGACACGTTCCTGCGCTCCTCGACGGTCCAGCGACTCGACGAGGACGCGCTCTCGGACCTCTCTCCTACCATCACCACCCTCGCGGAGGCGGAAGGACTCGACGCGCACGCGGAGAGCGTCCGGACGCGCCTCGGCGACGACTCGGAGGGCGCGGGCGAGTGACGGCGTGACTCCCTCACGGCCCCGCCCGCCCTCGTTCGGCGACATGTGCGAAGCCATCCTCTCGGACCCCGACGGCGAGCACTCGCTGTACACGACGCTCGCGCCCCTGTACGCGCGTCTGAAAGCGGGCGACGACGAGACGCTCGACGCGCGGCGACGCATCCTCGACGCGCGACTGCCGGCGGACGTGTCGCGCGTCCTCGAACTCGGCTGCGGCGTCGGGGAACTCCTCGCTCGCCTCTCGGCGCGGTACGACGCCGTCGGCGTCGACTCGTACCCGCGACTGCTCGCCTTCGCGGCCGTGCGGTCGCTGAACGCCGTCCTCGGCGACGTGACTCGCCTCCCGTTCCGCGGCGCGTTCGACGCCGCCTGTTCGTTCGACTACCGCGTCGCGTCCGTCCCCCTCGCGGAGTTCTGCGAGGCGGCCCGGACGTCGCTCCGTCCGGGCGGCATCCTCGTCTTCGACGCGCCGTCGGACGCCCGCGCGGTGGACGCCTCGGGCGTCGAGACGTTCCGGAACGGGCGGTACCACCTCGAACGCGCGGTGGACGTAGCGCGGGACCCCGTCGTCGTCCGGTCGGACTACCGCGTCACCGACCGGCGAACCGGCGAGACGGCGGTGACGACCGAGCGACGGCGGCTTCGGACGTACGACCCGAAGGGCGTCCGACGCGTCCTCCGCGAGGCCGGATTCGAAGACGCGGAGGTGTGCGTCGACGCGGGCGGCGACGGGGCGTTCGTCGCCAGCGCCGTCCGCGCGGTGGAGACGGGCGAGTGAGTGGCCGGACGGGACGCCGGATGGAGTCGGATCGTGGAACTTTCACCCGATGGAGAACGTTTTTGTACCCCCGAGCGAACGCTCCCGTGCAGGGGTCTCCCTGCGGAAGCCCCACAAGCGACCTGCCATGGGTGCTCTCGGGGCTTTTTCTACTCTCCGAGCGTTCACAGCGGACGCGCCTCCGCGTCGAGTCGGCGTCAACGTTAACATCTTCCATCCGGTATCGGTATCCATGAGTACCGAATCGGCCGAGAGCGGGTCCGGTCCCCGCGTGACGGTCACGGAATCGGCCGCGGAGGAGGCGCGCCGCCTCATGGAGTCGGAGGGGATGGACACCGACGTGGGCGGCCTCCGCCTGTTCGTCCAGCAGGGCGGTTGCGCGGGTCTCTCCTACGGGATGCGCTTCGAGGCGGAACCCGAGGAGGACGACACGGTGGTCGAACAGAACGGCCTCCGCGTGTTCGTCGACCCCGCCAGCATCAACTACATCGGCGGTTCGACCCTGCAGTTCGAGGGCGGCCTGCAGGGCGCGGGCTTCCACGTCGAGAACCCCAACGTCGTCAGCGAGTGCGGGTGCGGCGAGTCGTTCCGGACGTAGGCGGGGAAGTCAAGCCTAAACCTCCGGCTACCGAAGGCGGTGGCATGGAGACCGAACTGGAGCGAGTGCGGACCGAGGACGGAGAGACGCTGTTTCTCGACCGGAGCGACGCCGACAGGGGCGCGAAGGGGCCGTTCTTCGTCGTCTACACCGACCCCGACAGGGAGAACCGCTGGGGCTACTTCTGCGGTAACTGCGACTCCCTCGACAACGCGATGGACACGATGGGTCGCATCGAGTGCAACGTCTGCGGGAACATCCGAAAGCCCGACGAGTGGGACGCCGCCCACGAGTGACCGCCGAACGGACGGTGCGGGGTTCGGTACGGTATGTGAAACCGTGGCAAGACTTATGCTACGGGGAGTAGTACGGTCGGATACATGCCCCCTGTCAGCATGCCTCTCGCGGAGGAAGCCCGGTCGATATTCAGCGGCCTCGGGTACACCGTCTCGGGCGACGGCTCCGATTTCGTCGCCGAGAGAAAGTGGCGGACGGTCCGCGTGACCGCTCTCGACACCGATACGGTAGAGTTACCACGGCGCGCCATCGCGGACGGCGGGTCGCCGGCGGACACCGACGACGGCTATGGCCTCCGGTGTTTCGTCACCTGGAAGGAGGCGACAGGGAATCTCACGGAAGAACTTCGCGGCGCCGACCCCTCGTTCGAGTGGGCGGTCATCGGCGTCGAAGACGGCGGCGACTACGACGTGGTCCACCCCGAAGCGCGGTGACGCCATGCGGTAACTCTTTTTTGTAAGAGCGGACCAACCGTAAGTCATGCCAGACACCGGACTGCGTAGCGTCGTCGAGAGTCGGCGCGTCAACGCGGCGCTCGGATGGGTTCTCGTCGCGGCTCTCGTAGCGGTCGGCGCGACGCAGTTCCTCGCCGGCGAACTGGAGTGGGCCGGGTTCGCGGTGGCCGTCGCCGTCGTCGCCGTCGTCCCCGCGGCGGCGTTCCGCGACCCCAGCGCCATGCTCCCGTGGGAAGTGCTCTTCATCGCGGCGCTGCCGTTTCTCGGACGCGCGCTCGTCGTCGGCGAAACCGTCGGGGGGATGACGTTCACCGGGCGGGTGCTGACGTACGTCGCCGTCGCCGCGGTTGCGCTCATCGTCGCCGTCGAACTCGACGTGTTCACGCCGGTTCGAATGAACTACACCTTCGCGCTCGTCTTCGTCGTCGTCGCCACGATGGCCGCCGCGGGCATCTGGGCCGTCGCCCGATGGCTCTCGGACGTACTCGTCGGCACGTCGTTCCTCTACGACGGCCGCCCCGAGGAGGTAATCGAGGAGATGCTGATGTGGGACTTCGTCGCGGCGACGGTGGCGGGCGTCTTCGGCGGCGTCCTCTTCGAGTACTACTTCCGCCGCCGGGCGCACCTCGAACGGCGGCTTCCCGAGACGGAACGCATCCGCGACAACGAGGAGGCGTCGCGATGAAGTGGCGCGACGTCTTCCACTTCGACCTCTCTTCGGACCAAGAGATCGTGGTGGCCGGCGCGATGCAGACGGCCCTCGTCGGCTTCCTGTTTATCGGCCTCTGGGAGCGTAACGTCGGCGTCGTCGTCAACACGCTGTTCGCACTCGGCGTGACGTTCCTGCCCGGCCTCTTCGAGCACGACTACTCGGTTCCGCTCGACGCCGGACTCGTCGTCTGGATAACCGGGGCCGTCTTCCTCCACGCGTGGGGGACGGTCGGACTCCCCGGCATCGGGAGCTTCTACGCCAACGTCCCCGGGTGGGACCACCTCACCCACACCCTCTCTGCGACCCTCGTGGCGGCCGTCGGCTACTCCGTCGCGCGGGCCCTCGACGAACACACCCGGAGCATCTACCTCCCCGACGAGTTCATGTTCGTGTTCATCCTGCTTTTCGTCGTCGCCGCCGGCGTCTTCTGGGAGGTACTGGAGTTCCTCATCGGACTCACGGCGGAACTGATGGGCGCTGACGCCGTCCTCACGCAGTACGGCCTGCGGGACTCGATGCTCGATTTGGTGTTCGACATGGTGGGCGGCGTCGCCGTCGCCCTCTGGGGGAGCAGTCAACTGAGCGCCGTCGTCGCACACCTCGTCACGAAGCTGGAATCGTCGCGTCCGCGGAAGGGGTGACCCGCGACGTCTCCGCTCCCGGCGGCCGCGGTCAGGCGAGTCGGCCCCGTTCTTTATCATAACAGACCGATAACAATACCGCTGACATGGTGTTCAAGAAGATAACGCTCATCGGGCGGAGCGAGGAGAGTTTCGACCGCGCGGTGGACGACGCGATAGACCGGGCCGACGAGACGCTGAACAACGTGAAGTGGTTGGAGGTGGACGAACTCGGCGTCGAAATCGCCGCCGTCGAGAACCGAGAGTACCAAGCGGAGGTCACCGTCGCCTTCGAACTCGAATCCCCGCAGGAGTAACCACCCCTGCGACCGGACGGGCCTCGAACCGACGCCGACCGAACGGTCCCGTCCGGAGACGTGTCCGCTCGGACGATAGAACGTCGTTCTGACAGTAACCGACGAATTCATTTTCGTTGCAGGGCCACCACACGTGGATGCCGCGTCTCCTCCACTACTCCGACATCGAAAACGTCTACGACGACCCCGCCCGCGTCGCCCGCCTCGCCGGGCGCATCCGCGAACTCGACGGCGAGGACGCCCTCGTCTGCGGGAGCGGAGACAACACGTCGCCCGGCGTCCTGCCCCTCGTAGACCGGGGGCGGCAGGCGCTCGATTTCTTCGACGCCGTCGGCACCGACGTCTCCACGTTCGGCAACCACGACTTCGACTACGGCCCGGCGGCGGCGCGGTCCCTCGTCGCCGACGCCCCGCAGACGTGGGTGTCCGCGAACGTCCGCGATGAAGACGGGGGTCGGTTCGCCGCCGACCACGTGACCCCCTACGCCGTCCTCGAAGCGGACGGCGACAGCGTCGGCTTCTTCGGCGTCACCGACCCCGCGACGCCCTCGCTGAACCCGATGGCGGCGGACCTCGCCTTCGCCGACCCCTACGAGGCGGCCGAACGCGCCGTCGCGGCGATTCGAGACGAGGGGGCCGACTACGTCGTCGCCCTCTCGCATCTCGGCGGCGGCGACGACGAACTGGCCCGCCGGGTGGACGTGGACGTCGTCCTCGGCGGACACGTCCACTCTGAGCGGCGCGAGCGCGTCGCAGGGACGCTTCTGCTCCGCCCGGGGGTCAACGGTCACGCCGTCTACGAAGTCGAACTCGGCGACGACGGCGCCGAGGCGACGCGACGCGAGACGGCGGGCGCCGCACCCGTCGCCGCCGTCGAGTCCCGGCTACGGGGGCGAATCGAAGCCGCCGGGCTGAACGAGGTTGTCGCAACCGTCGAGACGCCCATCGAACGATCGGACCAAGCCGTCCACCGCGGGGAGTGCCGCGTCGGCAACTTCGTCGCGGACGCCTACCGGTGGGCCTCCGGGGCGGACGTGGGGCTTCAAAACAGCGGAGGCATCCGCGACGGCCCCGCCATCTCGGGGGAGGTGACGCTGAAAGACTGCATCAGCCTCATCCCGTTCGAGGAACCCCTCGTCACCGTCGAACTCACCGGGCGGGAACTGACGCGCGTGTTCAGCGAGTGCTCGTCGGCGACGGTGGATTTCGGCGAACCCGACTGGTGGCACGGCCACGTTAGCGGCGCGTCGTTCGTCTTAGACGAGGAGACGGCGGCGGTGCTCGAAGCCCGCGTCGGCGGCGAACCCGTAGACCCCGACGCGACGTACACCGTCGCCACCTCCGACTACGTCCTCCACTCCGACCACGAGTTCCCGACCATCGAGGAGTCCCACCGCGTCGGCGAGGGCGACATCCTCCACGACGTACTCGCGGAGTACGCCCGCGAGTGCGGCGTCAGCCCCGAAGTCGAGGGGCGGATGCGCCGGGTCCGGGGCGCGCCGGCCGACGACGACTGAGCCGCGAAGACGCTCTCCGGAGGGAAAGGTTGAGAACAGACGGGTGCTTTCATCAATCGATGACCCGTGTGGTGGTCCCCGTCCGGTACCCGTTGACGAAACACTCCGAAGCGACGCTGACCGAAGCTATCCGAATCGCCGAGGAGCGAACGGCGGAACTGACCGTCCTCCACGTCGACCTGTATCAGGAGAACCGGGGGGTGACTCGCGCCGAACTCAAGCGCGCGGTCGAACGGGAGTTCGGATCGCTCGAACGGACGCGCTACGTCGTCCGCCGCGGCTTCCTCGTCGAAGAGACTATCTTGGAGGAGGTGGCCGCCGAACACGCCGACATCGTCGTCATCGGCTCGAAACAGGCGAGTCGGTGGCGTCGGATGCTCCGGCGCTTCCTCGACGACCCGGACATCGAGACGTACCTCAGACAGAAACTCGACTGCACCGTCATCACGGTGCGACCCGGGCAGGTGGCCGGCGAGTAGCGCCCCCGACGGTCGAAAGAACTGCGTTTCGAGTATACGGCCCCTCCTTCTTGCCGTGCGTTCGTCCCAATCTGTCGTGCGTTCGACCGACAGGTCGTCCGGCGCGCCGCGGTCAGACGCCGTCCGACGGGCCGCCGGGTCGGCCGTCGGCGTCGCCGGAGTTCGTCTGCGGGGGCGAGGAGACGCCCTCGTCGCCGTTCCCGGCGGCGTCCGCGCCCGAGTCTATCGGCGTCTCCGCCTCGCCGTTCGGCGCCATCTCGGCGCGGAGCGTTCCGCTGGTGTCGTCGAAGACGACGTGCTGGTGGGGGTAGGCCATCTCCACGTCGGGGTCGGCGTCGAATCGCTCCCAGAGCTTCGTCTGGATGCGGGAGCGAACCGTGAGCAGTTTGTACGGCTTCTTCGCCCAGTACCGGAGGGCGATGAGGACGCCGTTGTCGGCGAACTCGTCGATGTACGCCGTCGGCTGCGCGGGGTAGCGCGCGCTTCCGACGCGGATGTCCGGACCGCCCTCGATGACCTCCCCGACGTCGCTCGCGGCGTTCTCAAGGAGCGTTCGCGCCCGCGAGACGTCGGACTCGTACGTCACGAGAATCTTCAGCGTCAGGCGGATGCGCTCGTCCTCGGCGGAGTAGTTCGTCACGAATCGGTCGCGCATGTTCGCGTTCGGGACGACGAGCGAGGTGTTGTCGAGCGTGTAAACCTTCGTGTAACGGATGGTTATCTCGTCTACGAACCCCTTGCGCCCGTCCTCCAGTTCTATCATGTCGCCGATTTCGTACGGTTCGTCGGCGAGGATGAACAGACCGCTGATGATGCTGCCGACGAGGGGCGCGAGGACGACACCGAGGACGGCCGAGAACACCGTCACCGACAGCACGATGTCGCCGAACTCGAAGCCGAGGACGCTCACGGCGACGGCGACGGCGACGGCCATCACCGAGAACCGAATCAGTCTGAGAACCGTCTGGGCGACGCTCTGTCGGCGGAACCGCCGGGCGACGCGCCGCCCGAGCACCCGACTCGCGTACTGCGAGAGGGCGTACCCGACCACGAGGACGACGGCGGCGACGACGTACTGCCACCCCGGAACGAACAGCCACTCGGGGAGGAACGCCCCCAACGCCTCTTGTGCGTCGCCGGGCGGCGTCTGCACGGGGCCGCCGGGCGTGCCCGTGGGGGGTGCTCCCGCCGTTCCCGTAGTCGTGCCCGACTGCATACCGACACCCTCGGCGCTACCGGGAGAAAAAAGGCCACCACTCGCGGCGGCGTCCGGGCGGGTCGATACGTTGCGGTTCACGGCGAGGCGAACGGACGAACCGCTCACGACTCGGTCGCTTCGCGCCTTCGGTCGGTCCGTTCGCTGGCGCTCACGTCACTCCTCGTTTCACATCCGGTCGAGAGCAGACGAACCGCCGCTCCCGGACGCGAACCGAGGGAAGAATAAGTGGAGACGCCGTCTACGGAGTACCGATGTTCGGCCGCTTCCAGAAGTCGCCCGACTTTCGCATCGCCCACGACAGCGAGCCGAGCGAGACGCTTCTCCTCGGCCTCTCCTCGTTCGGATTCGCGGGGCGAAGCGCCGCGGACTACCTCGTGAACCACCTGGACCTCGAGGAGAGCGGACACCTCGAAGTCGAGGGCCTGCCGTCGATAACGCCGTTCGAGAACGGACGCCCCCGCCACCACACTCGGCTGTTCTCGCGGGACGACACGGACGTGACCGTCCTCGTCGGCGACCTGTTCGTCCCCGCTCCCGTCGGGCAGACGTTCGCCGACGCCGTCGCGGGGTGGGCGAGGGAGAACGGCGTCGAGGACGTGGCCGTCCTCGCGGGCGTGCCCATGCCGCACGGCCCCGACGAGCACCGGACGTACTTCGTCGCCACCGACGGTTACCGCGAACGGCGACTCGGCGAGACGGACATCCCGCCGATGGGCAACGGCTTCCTCGACGGCGTGAACGGAGCGCTCGTCGAACGCGGCCTCACCTCCCCGCTGGAAGTCGGCGTCTACGTCACGCCCGTCCACGCGCAAGCGCCGGACGTGGATGCGGCGATTCGACTCGTCGAAGCCGTCGAGTCCGTCTACGAACTCGGCGTGGACGCCGAACCGCTCGAACAGTTCGCCGCGGAGGTACGCCAACACTACAGCGAACTCGAAGAACGGATGCAGGAGCAGGAGGCGGACCTCCCGGAAGACCGGATGTACATGTAGCGGCCGTTCGGAACCGTTAACTACCACGGTGTTCCGAAAACTGGTGCTACTCGAACCATAGTAAACATCAAGGTCCATGAAGAATACTACGTGATATGGCAGACGACCTTCGGCTGACGATGGAACGCGTCGGGGACCGGTTCAACCTCGGCGAGTACGAGATAGACGCCTACCTCGCAGTTCTGGAGCACGGGGAGCTCACCGCCTCCGAAATCGCAGACCGAACGGACATTCCGCAACCGAGGGTGTACGACACGGTCCGGAGCCTCTCGGACCGGGGACTGGTCGAACTCCGCGAGTCCCGTCCGATGAAGATAGTCGCCGTCAACCCGGAGGACGCCTTCGGGAACATCCAAACGTCGCTCGGCGAACTCATAGACGAACTCGAAGCGCGGTACACCGCGCCCGCCCGCGACACCGAAGCCGTCTCCTTGGTGAAGTCGCGTTCGACCATCCTCCGGTACATCGAGGAGATTATCGACAACGCGGAGTACGAACTCGTCCTCTCTCTGACGCCGGACCTGCTCCGTCGCTTCCGCGACGACCTCGCGGAGGCCATCGACGGCGGCGTCAGCATCGACCTGCTGGTGACGCCCGCCGCGCGCGCGCCCTCCCCCGAGGAGTTCGACTACCTCGAAGTCGCGACCCGCGCCCGCGCCCGTCGCGGCATCACGACGCCCGTCCTCGCCGTCGCCGACGGCGAGTACTCCATCTACGCGACGCAGGACGCCCTCCGCGACGACCGGGACCGCTACGGCGTCATCTTCAACCGGTCGGCGCTCGGGTTCCTCATCTCGGGGTTCTTCGGCACCGTCCTCTGGACGACGGCCGAGACGCTGGCCGCAAACGGGAAGCGCCGGCCGTTCCCGCGCCGATACGCCTCCATCCGCCGCGCCGTCAAGGACGTCCGCGAACTGGGCGGGCCGTTCTACGTCTCGGTCGCGGGCAGGGAGATAGAGACGGGCGACCCCGTCGTCGTCGAGGGACGCATCCACCAGACGCAGTTCGAGGAGAGCGAGGAAGTCGCCTCGCTCGAAGTAGAGACCGAAGACGGCGTCGTCTCCGTGGGCGGCCTCGTCGCCGCACTCGAAGAGGTCGAAGCGCAGGAGATTCTGCTCGGCCGCGACTCGGTGCCGGACCGAGAACACACCATCTGAGACCGCCATCACACCGATTGCGGGCCGCCCTCCTCCTCGCTCGCGGACTCGTCGTCCACCGTCTCGTCGAACCGGTAGACGACCGCACCGCAGTCCTCGCAGGCCAACACCTCGTCGATCGGGGAGTCGTAGACGCTCCCGGAACCGCCGCAGCAGTCGCTTCTCGTCGTCTCCACCACGTCGCCGCCGCAGTCGGGGCACGTCTCGACGAACATCCGAAGCGGCGTCGTCGCGTAGGCGCGGTATCGCTCCGGGACGCCCGCCGCCGCGAGAGCGCGAATCGCGGCGGCGTCGGCGATGCCGTGGACCCGCGAGAGCCAGACGGCGCGCGTCGGCCCCTCGATGCTCAGTCCGCCGTAGGCGTGTTCGCCGGACGCCTCGAACGGCGCGGCGTCGGCGACGATTTCGGCGAGTTCCTCGTCGGACCACTCGCGCAGCGCCGCCATCTCTCGCTCCCACGACTCGGCGAACTCCGCGGAGAGTTCGAGCGCGCCGTCCGGAGCCTCCGCTAAGACGCCCGTCTCCAACAGGACGACGATGAGTTCCTCGCCGTCCACCTCCTCGTCGGTCAGGTCGTCGGAGCGCCGCGCCTCCCCGTCGGCGTGGGGAAACAGCGACTGGAGGCCCAGCGACGCGACGAGGCGCGGCGCGAACGCGGGCGTGCCGGGGACGACGTACCCCCGAAGGTAGACGAGGGCGGTACCGACGCCGAGGGCGAGGACGCCGACGGGAACGGAGAGGACGGAGAGGACGCCCGCCGCGACGACGACGACGAACGCGTTCACGGCGGTACACGGCCAACAGCGCCCTTCGCCCGTGTACTCCGGCCGACGGACCGAGTCGAGTAGTGACATACCACACCGTGGAGCGGCCGAACGCTTCAGCCTTTCCCGCCGGCGGCGGCCGGTTCGGGCGGCGAGAAGAACGGGGAGGAGAGCGGAAGAGAGCCGAGGAGAACGGAGCGGAGTGAGAGGAGAGAAGAGGAAAACGGAGAGCGAACCGGAGTCGTCAGTCGTCGCTCGGCGTGGGTTCGGCCGTCGCGTTCGTCCCGTCGAGCTGAACGGCCTGTCCCATCTCGGAGGAGCGGTAGATGGCGTCGATGACGCGTTGGACTTCGAGACCCTGTTCGGGCGTGTTGACGCCCGGCGCTTCGCCCTCCCGAACGGCGTCGAGGAAGATCTGCTGTTCGGACTTGTGGGTGTCGTTCGACTGCGTCTCGACTTTGCTCTCGGTGAGGTGGTTCCGACCGCCGACGCCGGACTCGTAGATGGTCAGTTCGTGGTTGCCCCGGTCGAACAGCGCACCGGCGTCGGTTCCGCGGAGGAAGAACTCGTCGTTCGTCGGTCGGTTCGTCGCCCACGCGACTTCGAGCGAGATGGTCTTACCGTCCGCACACCGGATGAACGCCGAGGCGGAGTCGTCGACGTTGAACCCCTCGGGGCCGACGTCTTCGCCCCACATCTCGACGAACGCGTAGTCGTCGCGGTTGCCGAACTGCGACCGGGTGACCGCCGAGACTTCCTCCACCTCGGGGAAGTCGAGGAAGAAGAGGGCGAGGTCGATGGCGTGGACGCCGATGTCGATGACGGACCCGCCGCCGGCGATGTTCTTCGACGTGAACCACGACCCCCGTCCGGGGATGCCGCGGCGGCGCATGTAGTTCGCTTCGATGTGCTGCATCTCGCCGAACCGGCCCTGCGACTGGTGGTGCTTTATGACCTCCACCGGGCTTCCGAAGCGGTTGTTGAACCCGACCATGCAGAAGCCGTCTGCTGCCTCCGCGGCGTCGACGATGTTCTCGGCGGATTCGAGCGAGTGCGCGAGCGGTTTCTCCAGAAGCACGTCCAGACCGGCGTCCAACGCCGCGACGGCGTACTCCTCGTGGAACCGGTTCGGCGTGGTGATGATGACGGCGTCCACGTCCGCGAACAGCTGTCCCTTCTCTTCGTAGGTGTTCACGTCGTACTTCTCGGCGAAGCGACGGCGAGCATCGGCTTGGATGTCCAACCCGCCTACCAGGTTGGCACCAAGTTCCAGCAGTCTGTCAGCGTGGTAGTGGCCGATGTTGCCGAGGCCGATAATACCGACGCGTACGGGGGTCTCGGAGTTCATGGTGAATTCATTTACTACTCGTATTGTTAAGTGGCTCGTTCCGTCCTGCTTCGGGCGCTCTCCCCGAAGTGGTGTCAGTACAGTTGTTTCTCACGCTCCTCCCGGTCCTTCTCTCTTTCCTCTTCTTCCTTGAGGCGGCGGCGGCCGCGGATATACTGTCTCGTCTTCGGGACGATGGTGTTCTTCAGGTCGAGGACGAACGACACGATGCCGTACGCCCAAAAGAAGAACAGCACGGTCATCCCGCCGAGATAGAGCCACCCGAGTTCGTTGACCATGTTCTGAAGGAGGGATTGGTGGCACTTATCGTGCCGGGTCGATTCGCGCGTCGTTCCGTTTCAGTCGTCGCCCTCGGCGGGCGTCTCGTCCGCGCCCGCCGTCGGCATATCCGAGGTGATGCCGTGCAGGATCGCTTCGCCGGAGTTCGTGTCGAAGAGGTGGACGCGCGAGCGGTCGAGAACGACGTTGACGTCCTCCTCTTCTTGGACTTCCGAGTCGGGCGGGAGGCTCATCAGTAGTTGGCCTGCGAATGCGTCGCCTGCCATGTCGTCGAGGTCCGTCCCCGCCTCCTCGTCCAAGAGGAGGTAGGCGAATATCTCGTCGCCCATCGGTTCCAGCACGTCCGTTTTCGCGTCTATCGACTTCGACGGCATCGCGATGTCGGCGTTTCGCGACAGGTAGATGTCTTCGGGACGGATCCCGAGCGTGATTTCGTCACCCACCGAGAGTCCGTGCTTGTCCGGGTCGAACTCCACTTCCATGTTGTCACTGCTGAATCCGTACTCGGTTACTCTCCCCTCTTCGAAGTTCATCGCCGGCGACCCGATGAAGCCGGCGACGAACAGGTTCGCGGGTTCGTTGTAGCAGGTCAACGGCGGGTCTATCTGCTGGAGTTGCCCCGAGTCGATGACCGCGATGCGGTCGGACATCGTCATCGCCTCCGCCTGGTCGTGGGTGACGTAGATGATGGTCGTGTCCAGTTCCTTGTGGAGTCGCTGGAGTTCCGTCCGCATGTGGACGCGGAGTTTCGCGTCGAGGTTCGCCAGCGGTTCGTCCATCAGGAACACTTCCGGGTTCCGGACGATGGCGCGGGCGATGGCGACGCGTTGTCGCTGGCCGCCGGACATCTCGTCGGGCATGCGGTCGAGCATGCCTTCGAGTTGGACGATGTCGGAGGCGCGTTCGACTCGCCGGTCTATCTCCTCCTTGTCGAAGTCGCGGAGGCGCAGACCGAACGAGATGTTGTCGTAGACGTCCATGTGCGGGAACAGCGCGATGTTCTGGAACACCATCGCTATCCCGCGGTCCTTCGGCGGCAGGTTCGTCACGTCGTGGCCGGCAATGTACACCTTGCCCTCGGTGGGTTTGGTGAGTCCGGCGATCATCTCCATGGTCGTGGACTTTCCGCAGCCCGAGGGACCGACGAGGCAAACGAACTCGTTGTCCCTGATCTCGACGTTCATGTCGTCTACGGCCGTTACGTCCGCGTATCGTTTCGTTACGTTTTCGAGTTTGACTTCTCCCATTGGTTTACTCCTTGAGTGCTCCGGCGGTTAGTCCGCTGACGATCTTCTCCTGTGCGATGATGACGAGGATGGCGACCGGGAGGACGCCGACGATGCTCGCCGCCGCCATCAGGTTATACGGCGTGTCGAACTGGCCCTGGTACTTCAGGATACCAGCGACGATGGGCGCCCACGACGACGCCTCGCCGTTGTTCATCAGGAACGAGAAGAAGAACTCGTTGTAGACGCTGATGAACGTGAGGACGCCCGCAGTCGCGACGCCCGGCGCGGACAGGGGGATGATGACCCGGAACAGGGCTCCGAGTCGCGTCGTCCCCTCCACCCGCGCCGCATCCTCCAACCCGTCGGGAATCTGCCCGTAGAAGGTCGTGAGGATGAAGATAGACAGCGGCATGAACAGCGCGCTGAACGGCAGCACCATCGGTGCCGGCGTGTTGAACAGGTCCGGGCTGGAGACGGTAACCGGGCCGAGCGAGACGGCCAGGTTGCCGGTGAACAGCTCGAACAGCGGCAGGAAGAACGCCGCCGGCGGGAAGTACGAGATGGCGAGGATGGCGAGCATCAGCACCGACTTCCCGGGGAACCGGAGGCGTCCGAAGACGTACCCGGCCAGACTGGCCAGCAACAGCACGATGACCGTCGTGACGACGCCGAGTACGAAGCTGTTGAACATGAACCAGTGGAACGGCACCCGCTGGAACATGGTGATGAACACCTCGGGGTTGAACCCCTTCGGCACCAGCCCCATGTCGGAGATGAGGTTGTTAGGCGTCAGCGCGAGCACTAACAGCCAGTAGAACGGGAACAGCGTGGTCAACAGGAAGAAGAACGTGGCGACGTAGAACATCGCCCGGTACACTCGCTTCGGGTTCTTGATGGCCTTGTTAGCCCAGCGCTCGAGCGGACCTCTCGAGATGTCCGCGTCCTCCACTCGGCCAACGTTCGTTCCGCCGTCGGTTTGCTTTCTGGACATGTTCAGAACCCTCCTTCAGCGTCCGCGAACTTGACGATGTACACGGAGACGACGATTCCGATGAGCGCCGCCGTGAGGAACGCTATCGTCGCGGACGTGGCGTACAGCGAGTTGTTGAACGTCGACACCACCAGACACGACAGCGACGGGACGGTCGTACATCCCGCCATCGTCTCGATGATACCGTACACGCGCATCGCCGCGATGGTGCGGAACAGCATCGCCACCAGCACCGTCGGCAGGATGAGCGGGAACGTTATCATCTTGAACTGCTGCCAATTCGTCGCGCCCGCCACCTTCGCGACGTCGTACAGAGAGCGGTCGATGCTCTGCAGACCCGCGAGGATGAGAAGCGCCATGAACGCCGTCGTCTTCCACACGTCGGCGATGATGATGAGGAACAACGAGTCGGCGGTGTTCCGAAGCGGCGTGTAACTGATGCTCAGCGGACCGATCTGGTTCAGGAACGCCGGGTCCTGCGGCGTCCCGACGAGGAACCCGATGTTCGGCTGGAACATCAGGAAGAAGATCATCCCCTGGATGACGATGGGGACGGCCCACGGGATGATGATGGCCACGCGCACCCACCGCCGACCCCGGAAGTCCTGGTCGAGGATGAGCGCCTGACCGAACCCGATGATTGTCTCTAACAGCACGCTGAAGATGGTGAATATAAGCGTCACCATCAGCGCGCTGTTGAATATGCCGGTCACGAACGGGAACTGTGACGTGAACGTCGGGAGGAAACTGGACGGGAGCGATGCGTCGCGGGTCCCCGTGAAGAGGGCAACGTAGTTTTGGAGTCCGACGAACTCTCCGAGCCGTTCGGCACCTACCAACTGATCGGCGAACAGCGAGTAGCTGAACGTCTGAATCAGCGGGTAGATGGCGATGACCGTCATGAGGAGTAACGCCGGCGCCAGAAGGAAGTACGCGAACGCGGTTTCCGACAGAGACTCCATCCATCGGACAAACGCCACGTACGGCCCACCCCGGGTGCTCTCCCGCAGTGCCTCACCTGACTCCTGTTCGGTCGCCATGATAAATGGTAACGTGGTTGTGGTGCTTATGTCTATGCGCTTCGTTTAAGCGCTCTGTTCGATCTGTTCGAGCGAGGACTTGAGGTCGGACATCGCCTGCTCCGGGGATTTCTCCCCGGCGTAGGAGGCGTTGACCTCGCTCGCTATCTGACTGGACTGCTGCGGCCAGACGACTGTAACCGGGCGCGGAATCGCGTTCTCGCCGGCGACCTTGAGCTGCTCGAGGTAGCGGCCGATGACCTCCACCTGTTGGGCCTTGTCGGAGTCGAGCAGTTGCGGACGCGGCGGAATCCACCCCATGATGCCGAAGATGTCGAGCTGGAACTGCTCGGTCATCATCGCCTTCATCACTTCCACGGCCGCCCGCTTGTGCTGTTGCGAGGAGTTCGGGTTCAGCGCCATGTGCCAACCGCCGAGGGCGGCGACCGGGCCGCCCGTCATCGGGTACTTCGCCTCGTCTTGGGTCACGCCGTACGGGATGGGCATGACGCCCAGGTCCTCGCCGAAGGCGTCCTCCGCACCGGCCGCGATGATGGAGTAGGGCCAGTTGCGGTGCATGATGGCGTCGCCGCCTTGGAACGGCTTGCGAGAGGGCTCTTCGGTCCACTGGAGGACCGCCTCGGGCGCGATGTTACCCGTGATACCGTCGAGGGAGTGTTTGTCGTCCTCGCCGTTGATGAACGTCCGGACCATCTTGATGGAGTCGATGACCGGCTGTTCGTCGACGGTGATGGGTCGGTCGCCGATGGGACCGAACAGGTTCTTCTCGGGGTTGCCGAAGTACGCCCCGCCGTAGGAGGTCATGAACTCGTTGAAGTCACAGCACGAGAGCCCCTCGTAGGTGTTCGCCTGGAAGGTGTACCCGTACTGGATGTCCGAGTTCGCCTCCATCGCCTTCTTCGTGACCTCGGAGAACTTCTGCCACGACATGGACTCGGTGGCCCACTTCTGGAAGTCGGAGTCGCCGTACCCGGCGTTCCGGAGCAGGTCCTTGCGGTACTGCATCGTCGGAAAGTCCGGGAACAGCGGAATCCCGTACAGGTCGCCCGTGTCCGGGCTCTGGGCCGTCCGGACGGAGGCCTCGAAGTAATCGTTCTCGACGGTCGAGACCATGTCGTCCGGCAGCGACTGCGAGAGGTTCTGCAGTTGGTCGCGGGCGATGAAGGGAATCATCCACCCGCTGTCCATCATCATCAGCGTCGGCTGCTCGCGCCCGCCGGAGAGCCACTGCTGGTACTGGTTCTGGCGGTTGTTCGTCACCTGCGAACCGGCGATGATTTCGACCGTGATGTTGTCCGGCAGGCCGGCGTCGTGAAGCGCTTTCTTCGTCGCTTGCGCGTTGTCCGCGGCGCGGGAGTCCGCCGCCCACTGGACGGTGATGTCCTCGGACGGTGCGCCGGTCTTGATCGGCGTGTCCGTCTCTTGATTACCGCCGCCACCGCCGCCACCGCCTCCGCCACCGGTGCTCACACACCCGGCGAGACCGACCGCAACTCCGGATGCGCCTGTCGCCTTCACGAAGCGTCGCCGCGAAACGCGGCTCCGCTTTTCCTTCCGTGAGTCAGTATCAACCATTACAGTTTGTGTCCTTCGAATCAGGATTATTTATAGTTTGGGTGCCGATTACTACTATCGTTGTGGTAAACTGGATACTACCGGTGTTGTGGATGATTTCTCGCCCGTCTTTCCCTCCGTTGTGCATGCTTTAGAGCCGTCGTACCGCTATCTTACGACGTTCGTCGGTTCGCCCCCGTACGCCGCTAAGCGTTCGACGGGGATAATCCTTCCGCGTTATAGAACTCGTAAGAATGTTTATTCTAATCGTTAGTTACGTTTCCGGCGGCGAACGACGGACGCCGCGAGGCGGACGACTGAGATAAAAACGGCTTTAGCCCCTCCTTCGAAATCACCGCAGGACATGGAGGCGCGCACACGCGAGTATCTGGAGGGGCGTTTCGGGGACTACTACCGGAGCGTCGGCGCTTCGCTGCCTCCCGCGCCCGAACGCCGCGAGTGGGGGTACATCCCGTGGAGCGCCGGGGGGACGACGATGGTGCGACACCAGTCGCTCCTCGACGTGGGTGACCTCGGCGACTTCCTCCGCCGGACGGCCCCCCGGCACGTCTACTTTTCCTCGGCGCGGTTCGACGACCCCGGCGCGGGGACGATGGAGGAGAAAGGCTGGCTCGGAGCGGACCTCGTCTTCGACTTGGACGCCGACCACCTGCCGGGCGTAGACCCCGAGGAGACGTCGTACGCGGAGATGCTCGCGGCGTGCAAGGAGTCGCTCCTTCGACTGCTGGAGTTTATCGAGGACGACTTCGCCTTCGAGGAGACGCAGGTCGTCTTCTCCGGCGGACGCGGATATCACGTCCACGTCAGAGACGAGAGCGTCCGGAACCTCGACAGCGAGGCCCGCCGCGAAATCGTGGACTACGTCCGCGCGATAGACTTAGACGTGGACGGACTCGTCGAGACGGAGTCGGTTCGCGGGACGACGCGGCGCGTCCTCCGACGCCGCGGCGGATGGGGCGGGCGCGTCCACGACCGACTGCTGGAACTGGCGTCCACGCTCAGAGAGATGGAGGAGGAGGCGGCGCTCGAACGGTTGCAGGAACTGCAGGGAATCGGCGAGGGCCGGGCGAAGACCATCTACGGGCAACTCAGACACAACTTCGAGGCCATCCGCGAGGGGAACGTCGAGGCGGGCGGTCCCGGAACCCGCATCCTCGTAGAGGCCCTCGCGGCGGAGGCGATGGAGGAGGAAACCGCGCCAATCGACGAACCGGTGACGACGGACACGAAGCGCCTCATCCGCCTCCCGGGGAGCCTCCACGGCGGGTCGGGCCTCCGCGTCCGGTCGCTGGACCGGGACGAAGTGGCGTCGTTCGACCCCCTCTCGGACGCGATTCCCGACCGGTTCCGCGGGCGGGAGATACAGGTGGACGTGACCGACCCCGGACCCGTTGAGTTCGACGGCGATACCTTTACACTCAGCGGCGGAAGACAGTCCGTCGAAGAGTGCCTCGGGGTCTTTCTGATGGCCCGCGGCAGAGCCGAGAAGGTGAGAGAATGAACTTAGACGAGCTACGGAGCGTCCGACGGACGGAGCGACAGAAGGATAGCCTCCAGCATCTCCGCGACTCGTTCTACGAGGACGTCGCAGACTACATCGCAGAGCGGAAGGCCGAGCGAACGCGCGCCGCCGAGGCCGCCGAGGACCCCTTCTCCGACCCCGAGGTGGGACAACTCACGGACGAGATAGAGACGGCCGAGGACGTCGTCGAAGCCATCTACGAGCGTCGAGTGGGGAAGGTCGTCAAACTCGCTTCCTTCGCCGCCGCGGACATGAGCGCCGACACCAACGGCCTCACGGCCGAGGAACGAGCGCTGTTCGACGATATGGTGCGCCGCATCAAGGAGAACCGGCGGACCGTCCTCGAAGTGCTCGGCGGCAAGCGGACGGTGGAACCCCACGAGACGACCGAACCGATGCCGACGCACGACCAGACGAGCGAAAGCGACGGCGCGTCGGTCGTCCGCGACGCGGCCCCCGCCCCCGAGTCCGACGAACTGACCGACGGGGCTTCCGGGGACGCCGACGAACCCTCGGCGGAGGGGTCCTCGCCCGACGACGTTCTCGCCGAGGCGATGGGCGGGGACGCCCCGTCGGCCGACTCGGTCGAATCCGACCCCGACTCGCCGACGCCGGCCGCAGAGACGCCGGACCGACCCGCGGCGGACGAGGCCGCCGCGGTGACCGACGACTCCGACGGGCGAACCGGCGAGGCGGGCGCGGCGGCCGCCGGTGACGCCGACGCCGAACCCGCGACGGGCGGCGACTCGGCGGAACCCGCCGCGCCCGCCCCGACGGACGGCACCGACCGGGTGACGCTCCGCATCACCAGCGACGTGGGACAGATATTCGGCGTGGACGAACGCGAGTACGACTTAGAGAGCGAGGACGTGGTGACCCTGCCGACGACGAACGCCGAACCCCTCGTCGAACGCGGGGCGGCCGAGCGACTCGACTGAGCGGTCGGGAACCGGCGAGATTTTGGGGCGCGAAACCGACTGACGGAACATGCTCAGCGTCGGCGACGAGGCACCCGACTTCGAACTGCAGGACCAGGACGGCGAGACGGTTTCGCTGTCGGACTACCGCGGCGACTACGTGGTCGTCTACTTCTACCCGCGCGCGAACACGCCCGGGTGCACGACCGAAGCCTGCGGGTTCCGCGACGAGTGGGACGAGTTCGAGAAACGGGACGTGGCCGTCCTCGGCGTCAGCGACGACCCCGTCTCGGACCTCAAGGAGTTCGAGGACGACCACGACCTACCGTTCCCCCTCCTCTCGGACGAGGACGGCGAGGTGGCGTCGGCGTACGACTCCTACGGCGAGAAGAACATGTTCGGGAACACCTTCGACGGCGTCTTCCGCAACACGTACGTCGTCGGCCCGGATGGCGATATCGTCCTCGCCTACGAGGGCGTCTCCCCCGAGGGCCACGCCGAGGAGATTCTCTCCGACGTCGAAGAACTGGACGCGTAACGCCGGACGTGACTCCGTAGTTTTTCGGCCGGACCCGGAGTTTCGACGCCGATTTCGGAGTCCTGGCGGACGGTACCGAGACGGCCGCCGCGCCGAGAGACGTGACTCTCGCACACCACGTTTCCGGTGAAATAAACTCTCAACTGGTTGTTCGTGCCCGCTCGCGAGAAGACGTACCTCTACGTAGTCGACGTGAGTGATAAAAACCCATCGTGTTGGCTCCCCAGGAGGGGGGAGGCGAGGGAGAGACGAGTGGGAAACGGAAGCGAGAGAACGGAGAGAGAAGAGCCCAAAGGGGTGAAAACGGGGATTTACGTGACCGCAATCGGCCGATTACTGGAACGTGCGGCTGACTTCCGTCTCGGAGGTCGGTTCGACGTCGCTCGTCTGGAACCGTTCCTCTATCTCCTCGTAGCGTTCGCGCACCTCTTGGGTGACGCTCGGGCCGACTTCGCCGAGAGCGTCCTCGAAGTGCTCCATCGTCACGCGGACGTTGCCGACGGACTCGGCGACTTCCTCGGGCGAGACGCTGTGGATGAACTCCCGACTCGCGGCCATCGACGCCTCGCGGCAGACCGCTTCGATGTCGGCGCCGACGTAGCCCTCGGTGCGTTCCGCGAGTTCGTCTAAGTCCACGTCGTCGGCCAACGGTTTCTGCTGGGTGTGCACGTCGAAGATGGCGCGGCGCGCGTCCTCGTCCGGGACGGGCACGTGGACGTGCCTGTCGAGGCGGCCCGGCCGCAGGAGGGCCGAGTCGATGAGGTCCGGACGGTTCGACGTGGCGATGACGACCACGTCCTCGAGGGCTTCGAGGCCGTCGAGTTCGGTCAAGAGTTGCGAGACGACGCGTTCGGAGACGCCCGAGTCGCCGGTGTTCTGCCCGCGTTCGGTCGCGATGGAGTCTATCTCGTCGAAGAACACCACCGTGGGGGCGTTCTCGCGGGCCTTCGAGAACACCTCGCGGACGCCCTTCTCGGACTCCCCGACGAACTTGTTGAGGAGTTCGGGGCCCTTCACGGAGATGAAGTTCGAGTCGGCCTCGTTCGCGACGGCCTTCGCGAGCAGGGTCTTCCCGGTGCCCGGCGGGCCGTAGAGCATGACGCCCTTCGCGGACTGCATGTCCATGGCCTCGAACACCTCGGGGTACTCGAGGGGCCACTGGATGGTCTCGCGGAGGCGCTCTTTCGTGTCCTCGAGGCCGCCGACGTCCTCCCACGTCACGTCGGGGACTTCGACGAACACCTCGCGGAGGGCGGAGGGCTCGATGCCCTTCATCGCCTCCTTGAAGTCGTCGGGGCGGACTTCGAGCGACTCCAGCACTTCGGCGTCTATCTCCTCGGCTTCGAGGTCGAGTTGCGGGCGGATGCGGCGCAGCGCCGTCATCGCCGCCTCCTTGGCGAGACTCTCCAAGTCGGCACCGACGAAGCCGTGCGTGTTGTCGGCGTACGCGTCGATGTCGACGTCCTCGGTGAGCGGCATGTTCCGCGTGTGGACCTGCAGGATCTCCTTGCGGCCGTCGCGGTCGGGGACGCCGATCTCGATCTCGCGGTCGAAGCGGCCGCCGCGGCGCAGGGCGGGGTCGATGGCGTCGACGCGGTTGGTCGCCCCGATGACGACCACTTCGCCGCGTTCGTCGAGGCCGTCCATCAGCGAGAGCAGTTGCGCGACGACGCGACGTTCCACGTCGCCGCCCGCTTCACCGCGCTTGGGCGCGATGGAGTCTATCTCGTCGATGAAGACGATGGCCGGGGCGTTCTCCTCGGCCTCCTCGAATATCTCGCGGAGTTGCTCTTCGGACTCCCCGTAGTACTTCGACATTATCTCGGGGCCCGAGATGGTGTGGAACGAGGCGTCTATCTCGTTGGCCACCGCCTTGGCGATGAGCGTCTTCCCGGTGCCCGGCGGACCGTGGAGGAGGACGCCCTGCGGCGGTTGGATGCCGAGGCGCTTGAACAGTTCCGGGTGCCGCATCGGGAGTTCGATCATCTCCCGGACCTGTTCGAGTTCCCTGTCGAGGCCGCCGATGTCCTCGTACGCGACGGAGGGACCCTCGCCGGTGCCGCCGCCGCCGGTTTCGCGGATCTCCTCGGCGGGTTTCTGGCTTATCTGGACCTCGGTCGAGTCGGTGATGACGACCGTCCCCTGCGGTTGCGTGGAGGCGACGCGGACGGGGACCGTCTGGTTCGAGGAGGTCATGAAGCCGAAGCCCAGCGGAAGCTGGAGGCTCTGACCCTTCGTGACGGGCTGTCCGGAGAGCTTGTCCCGGATGTACGTCCCGACGTTGCCGCCGATGCGGAGGTTCTGCGGGAGGGCGATAGAGACCCGCTTTGCGGGCTTGACGTCGGCTTTCTCCACCTCCACGCGGTCGTCGATGCCGACGCCCGCCTGCTGGCGGAGTCGGCCGTCGATGCGGATGACGCCGGTTCCCCGGTCCTCGGGGTAGCCGGGCCAGACGCGAGCGATGGCCGTGCCGTCGTCGTTCTCGATGCGGATGTAGTCTCCGCCCTCGAGACCGAGCGACTCGGCCGCCTCGCGGTCGATGGCCGCGAGTCCTCGACCGGCGTCCTTCTGCTTCAGCGGTTTAACGATGAGTTTCATTTTTGAACGGTTATCGTGAGTACGCCGTTGTTCGTCTCGACCGATGCATCCTCTCCGGGGAGTTCGAGTTCCGTTTCGGTAACTCTGTCGCCCGATTCGACGACTACGATGGCCGTCGCGCCCACGATATCGACGCTCAGGTCTTCCTCGGGGAGACCCGTGTCGGCGGCGATAACCCAACTGTCGTCGTACTCGTAGCGGCGGATGAAACGCTCGTTTCCGCCGGCGAACTGTTGCGTGTCCATGTTGGTTCCTAACTCCAAGTTAGGTCCGCGAGTATTTAAACCTGTCGCCCACTAATCGCGGTACGGCGTCGGGGTTCGGGTGAGTGAGTTGAATTGCGGTTCACACTGGTTCAGTGGGTGGGACCGGAGGTGGGTTTATACGCCGACGGAGCGAACTTCGGGTATGGAGTCGGTCACACACCACGGGCGAGAGACGGTCTACCGGACGGCGGACCGCGGTGGGGACGGGCCGACGGTTCTGTTCGTCCACGGAAGCGGCGGGACGAAGGACGTCTGGAAGTCGCAACTGCGAATCGCAGACGAGTATCCGGTCGTGACGCTGGATCTGAGCGGGCACGGCGAGAGCGACGACGCGAACGCCGAACCGGGGTACGAAACGCTCTCGGCGTACGTCGACGACGTGCTGGCGGTCTCGGAGGAGACGGGCGCGAGCGTCTTCGTCGGGAACTCGCTGGGCGGCGCAGTCGCACTCACCGCCGTCCTCCAACGCGAGGCGTCGCCCGACGCCCTCGTCCTCGCGGGCGCGGGCGCGAAACTATCGGTGTTGGACGACCTACTCGCGTGGCTCGGCGACGACTTCGAGCGTGCGGTCGAGTTCCTCCACGAACCCGACCGGCTGTTCCACGACGCCTCCGAGAAGTACGTCGAACAGTCCCGCGAGGCGATGTTCGGGGTGGGACAGGCGGTCACCGAACGGGACTTCCTGACGTGCCACGGGTTCGACGTGCGCGGGAAACTGGACGACGTCGAGGTTCCGACGCTGGCCCTCGTCGGCGAACACGACAAACTCACCCCCCGGTCGTACCACGAGTACTTCGTCCGCGAACTGCCGGACTGCGAACTCGCCGTCGTCGAGGACGCCGCCCATCTGGCGATGCTCGAAGAACCCACCGCGTTCAACGCCGCCCTGACGGAGTTTTTGGACCGGCGGGTGGACTGACGGAGCGGAATCGGTCGAGAGAAACGGTGTCTCGCCCGAGCGGCGGTACGCGAATCTGCACTCCTCAAAAGAACTACAAGTACCTGTTCGAGTCTCTCATCGTGGTGAGACGCCGCGTCCCCGAGTGGCTGTACGAGGTCAACGAGAAGTACGTCCACCGACTCGTGGGAATCACGATTGTCGTCGCTGTCCTCTTCCGACTCGCTCAGCGACCGATAACCGAACTCGTCCTCGAAATTGGAACGGCGTCTCCGTTCGGACTCCTCCCTCGGTACTTGTGGGTGGTACTCTTCGTCGCGATATCGGCCGTCGCACTGATGAGATACTACGGGTTCGGGTTGTTGAACTGCGTCGGCGTGAGTTTCGTCGTCGTGGTAGTGTACCTCGTTCCGCTCTCCCGTCCGATGGGATTCGCCGGCCCGATGGCGGAGTTGGTCGTCTTGAGCATCGCGTTCGCCGCCGTCGCCGCCTGCATCGTCGGGACGGGCGGGTTCGTCGTGGGAACGGTAGTGAGGCGATTACGGAGCGGTGCAGCTGGTAGCGAAGCGGGCTAACCGAGTGTGGCGGGAGCGCGAGAGAGAGTAGCAGAAAGGGTTTACCGCGCGACGAGACACTCCGAGCCGTGTCCCCCACTCGCTCTCGAAGAGACGTTCTCCGCCTCGCCGGTATCGCCGTCGCCTTCGGAACGGGCGGTTGTCTCGGTACGTCGTCCACCGACGACAGCGCAGGAGATTCCGACGCCCTAAACACCACTACGAGTACGACGCACTCACCATCCGCTACCTCGGAGCTGACGACGGTATCGCCGTCCGTTCTCTCGAACGAGGAAGCGAGGGAACGCGCTCTCACCGCCGAAGAGACCCACATCACCGAAGCGTTCGAGAACGCGTCCTGCGTCGAAGGGTGGGGACTCACCTCGTACGTCGGCCAAGAGAAAGACGCGACGGTCACCGACCGAACCGCCGAGGGCGTCGTCGTCGAGGTTACGCATCCGTTCTGGTACTCGACGGAGCAGGTCGAAGCGGACGCGAGGTCGAACGCCCGCTACCTCGTCACCGCTGAAGGGACTCGGCGTCTCGACGGAGACGACGTATCTCCGTGCTGAGACGGTAGCGAGCGCACTCACCGCGAACGAGCGAAGCGAAGACCCTCTCGAAAAAGGTGAGGGCCTAGTACAGGTCCTCCAACTCCTCCTGCACGTGGCCGTGTTCCTCCGCGGGGAATTCGCCGGCTTCGACCGCCTCGCGGTACGACGAGACGGCGTCAGCCATCTCCTCGCGCACGTTTCCGAACTGCTTTGCGAACGGCGGCGATCGGTCGCTGAGGCCGAGTACGTCGTCCACGACCAGCACCTGCCCGTCGCACTCCGCGCCCGCGCCGATGCCGACGGTCGAAATCGAGAGCGCTTGGGTCACCTGTTCGGCGAGGTTCGACGGGACGTGTTCCAGGACGAGGGAGAACGCGCCGGCCTGTTCGTGTTGCCGCGCCAAGTCGAGAATCTCGTGCGCCTCGTCGCGGTTCGTCCCCTGCCGGCCGTACCCCGTCTCCTTCATCCGTTGGGGCGTCAGGCCGAGGTGGGCCATCACCGGGATGCCGAGTTCGACGAGTCGTTCGGTCAACTCGACGGTGTGGGGGCCGGACTCCAGTTTCACCGCGTCGGCGCGCGCCTCCTTGAGCATCCGTCCGCAGTGCTCGATGCTCTCTGCTTCGTCGACGCCGACGGAGAGAAACGGCATGTCGGCGACGACGAGGGCGTCCGTCGTCGCCCGCGCGACGGCCGCCGTCCGCGATGCGACTTCTTCGACGGTCACGGGGAGCGTCGTGTCGTACCCCAGTGCGGTGTTCCCCATGCTGTCTCCCACGAGGACGACGTCGATGCCCGCCTCGTCCACGATCTCCGCCGTCGTCGCGTCGTACGCGGTCAGCATCGTTATCGGCTCTGTCCCCGCCTTCTCGCGGACGTCACGTACCGTCGTCATACCCGCTTCGTGTGTCGGCACCGCGTTAAATCGCTCGTTGTCGGCCGTTCGGGCGGCCGCGGCCGTCGACCCAAAGTTCAAATAACCATACAGTCTCGAATACAGTAGTTTTACTTTCGCTGACAGAGTACGGAGGACACGATGCCTTCGATTGGTCCCTCCACTCCTCCCTTCCGTCGGAACCGCGGCGTCTCGCCCGTCGTCGGCGCGGCGTTGCTGTTCGTCGTCGCCGCCCTCCTCGCGGTCACCTTCGCGATGATGGCGTACGAGTTAGCCGACGCCCTCCGAGAACCGACGCCGCAAGTCGCCTTCGAGACGGAGTACGTCGCCGACGGCGCGGGAAACGGCGGTAACGGCGCGTACGTCAACATCTCCCACGTCGCCGGCGACGTGGCGGACGGGTCCATCGTCTACGTCCGCGACGAGTCGGGGAACGAAATCGCCTGGGAGAGCATCTGGACGGGCGAATCGACCGTCTCGCCCGGCGGCCACGTCCACATCGACGGGCGCGGGAGCGACGGCGTCCTCGACGCCATCTGCGAGGCCGGCCAGACGTACTACGTCGTCGTCGAACACCCGGACGACACGTCGGCGATTCTCCGCGAGGTGACGATTCCGCACGCCCCCACGTCCAGGAGTCCCGAGTGTTGACCGCCCCGCGGTTCGACTCTTCGCGACGAACCGGCACGCATTAGCCTCCGCCGTCTAACCATCGACCGTGCAACCGGTCGAACGGTCGAACCCCGAGGGGGTCGACTACGGGTGGGTGATGCAGACGACGTTCGTCGTCACCATCCTCGTCGGCGCGCCCATCGTCGCGGTTCTCTCGACTGGCGTGACGCTTCCGACGTGGGAGGCGCGCGTCAGTTTCGCCGTCAGAGTGGGGGCTATCGTCTGGTTCCTCACCGCCGTCGGCGTCTTCGCGTACGCGAAGCGAACGGACGCGGGCGACGGCGGCGCCGACCCCGACGAGGTCGAGTTAGGCGCGGACGGCGACTGAGCGAGGGCGGTACCGACCGCGAGTTCCGGCGGCGCGACGGCGTCCGCCGAGCGACGACTCCTCCTTCCCGGAAGGACTTTGACGCGTCTCGGTGAGGTCTACGTAATGATAGACGAGACGATAGAGGAAATCAAGGAGATGCAGACGCACAGTTCCTCGGTCGTCGCCATCAAGGCCGCCCGGTCGTTGCGGGAACTTCTCGACCGCGACCACGCGACGGTCGAAGACTTCGAACGCGACTTGGAGCGAAACGCCAGCGCACTCCGGCGGGCGAACCCCTCCCACGCCTCGCTGTACAACGCGATACAGGGCATCCTCCGGAACGTCGTCGGTCGCGCCGACTCCGTCGAGGAGTCGAAGTCGCTCACGGAGGAGATAATCGAACGCGTCGTCGAGGACGTCGACCACGGGAAGTCCCGCGCCGCCGAGAACGCCGTCGAGATGTTCGAGGACGGCGACGTGTTCCTCACGCACGACTACTCCTCGACGGTGCTGGAGGCCATCGAACTCGCGGCCGCCGACGGCAAGCATCTGACCGCGTACGTGAGCGAGGCGCGCCCGCGGTTCCTCGGCCGGAAGACCGCCCGAACGCTCGCCGCCATCGATCGGGTCGAAACGCACCTGCTCGTCGACAGCGCCGTCGGGATGGTCTTAGAGGAGTGCGACCGCGTCGTCATCGGGATGGACTGCATCGTCGACGAGACGCTGTACAACCGCGTCGGCACGTTCCCCATCGCCGCGACGGCGAACCGACTCGGCATCCCCGTCGTCGTCGTCGGGTCCGGCGCGAAGATAGTCGACGACGGGTTCGCCTTCGAGAACGAACACCGCTCGCCGTCCGAGGTGTCGCTGGAACCCCTCGAAGACGTCGTCATCGAGAACCCCGCCTACGACGCCACGCCGATGGAACTCGTCGACGAAGTCGTCACCGACTCCGCCGTCGAACCGAACTGACGCCGCTCTCCGACTCCTCGTCGCAGAAAAAACGGCTTTACGGACTGTTACTCGGCCTCAGCCGAGCGTGACCCACTCGCCAGTTTCTGGAAACTGTCTCGTGAACGTCGCTCTCGAACTCAGTCGAGAGCGATCCACTCGCCGGTTTCGTCCGACCGCTCTATGGCGTCGAGGACTTCTTGGACCTCGTAGGCGTCCTCGAACGACGGGTGGAACTCGCCGCCCTCCGCGACCGCAGAGAGGAACTCGTAGTTCTCGTGGACGAACGTGTGCTCCCACCCGATGACGTGACCCGGCGGCCACCAGTGCTCGACGTAGGGGTCGGACTCGTCGGTGACCAGAATCGTCTCGTACCCGCGGGAGTCGGCGCTCTTGTACTCCAGTTCGTTCAGGCGTTCCAAGGAGAACTTCAGGCTCCCCTCGGAGCCCTGAATCTCTATCGTGTGGTCGTTCTTGTGCCCGTTTGCGAACCGCGAAGCCTCCAAGGTGCCTATCGCGCCGTTCTCGAACTCCGCTTGGGCGGTGTAGGCGTCGTCGACGGTGACGGGTTTCGTCTCGTCGGAGTCGGGAACGGGGCGTTCCTCGACGAACGTCTGGAGGTGGCCGCTGACGCGTTCGATGTCGCCCGCGGCGTCGCCGACGAGGAAGCGCACGAGGTCCACCGTGTGCGCGCCCAAGTCGCCCAGCGCGCCGCTTCCGGCCAGATCCTTGTCCATCCGCCACGCCCACGGGGCCTCGGGGTCGACGAGCCAGTCCTGCAGGTAGCGCCCGCGGACGTGGTGAATATCGCCGAGTTCGCCGTCCTCGACGAGACCCTTCGCGTACTGGATGGCGGGGACGAACCGATAGTTGAACGCGCATCCGGCGGGCACGTCCGCGTCCGCCGCGGCGTCGCGCATCGGTTCCGCCTCGTCGAGCGTCGGCGCGAGCGGTTTCTCGCAGAGCACCGGCACGTCCGCTTCGAGGGCGGCTATCGAGGGTTCGGCGTGGAGGTGGTTCGGGCCGAGGTTGTAGAACACGTCCACATCGTCGATTACGTCCTCCCAGTCCGTCGCGGTGTGTTCGAAGCCGAACCGGTCGGCGGCGTCGGCGAGTGCCTCCTCGTCGCGCCCGACGAGGGTGTGTCGGTTCACCTCCGGCGCGTCCGGGAAGAACATCGGCAGTCGCGCCAGCGCGTTCGAGTGCGCCTGTCCCATGAAGCGGTACCCCAGCATTCCGATGTCGAGTGTCATCTTTGGAACCTCCTCACTCCGCCCAGTAGGCGTCGCCCGGTTGCGTCTCGAAGACGGCGCGGTCGAGCACGTCCACGGCCTTCTCTAAGCCCTCCGTCGAGGAGGTAAGCGAGTCCTCGTGTTCGATAGAGAGGGCGCCTTCGTAGCCGACCATCCGGAGGGTGGACACCACGTCCTTCCAGTGACCCTCGTCGTGGCCGTAGCCGATGGAGCGGAACAGCCACGAGCGCTCGGGTTCGTCCGTGTATTCGGTGGTGTCGAGGACGCCCTTGATGCGGGACTTCGGCTCGTACACCTTCGTGTCCTTCGCGTGGAAGTGGTGGATGGCGTCGCGTTCGCCGAGGAACCGGATGGCGTCCGTGACGCTGATTCCCTGCCAGTAGAGGTGCGAGGGGTCGAAGTTCGCGCCGATTCGCTCGTTGGTCGCCTCCCGCAGTTCGAGCATCCCCGTCGGTTCGTAGACGAGCATGTTCGGGTGCATCTCGATGGCGATATCGACGCCCCGTTCGTCGGCGAACTCCGCGAGTTCGGACCAGTACTCGACGGCCACCTCCCACTGGTACTCGTGGGCGTCGGCGTGTTCGGTCGGCCACGGGGCCGTAATCCAGTTCGGCACCTCGTCGTTCGGGCCGCCCGCCGGGAGGCCGGAGAAGCAGGTGACGGTGTTTACGTCCAACTGCGCGGCGAGTTCGACCGCCTCGCGCAGTTCCGTGTCCGCCTCCTCCGCGGTGTCGTCGTCGGGGTGAAGCGGGTTGTTGTGCGTCGCGAGGGCGCTGACCTGCATGTCGTGTTCCGAGAGCGTCTCGTGCAGTTCGTCCTGCGCGTCCTCGTCGTCCAGCATCTCCTGCCGGTCGACGTGGGCCTGTCCTGGGTGTCCTCCGACGCCGAGTTCGACGCCGTCGACGCCGATGTCGTCCAGATACGACAGGGCGTCGGAGAGCGATTCGCCACCGAGCGGAACGGTGAGTACGCCGACGTACATACTCCGACGTACAGGGAGCGTTTGAATAAAAGTGCAGGAGACTAGTAGCAAGTATTAGATGTTCGGAGAGGGCGGCCGAAGAGAGAGGGTGAGTGGGTAGACGGGCGTTCGAGCGGTTGAATCGGGGGTCGGGGTCGAGCGTGGGAGGTCGTTCAGCGCCGGAACAAGTCCGAAAACTTCTCTCGGAGCCCCGATTTCTCCCCGAGGCGGAGGTAGTAGGCGTCGCCGCCGTCCTCGTAGTAGTTCTCTATCCGGCGTTCGATTTCGAATCCGATGTGTTCGTAGAACGCCAGCGCTTCCTCGTTCGTCGCTCGGGCGTGACAGGAGACGGACCCGTGGTCGTTGGCCACCTCGGCGACGAGGCGCTTTCCGAGTCCCTCGCCGCGCGCCTCGGGTGCGACGGCGAGAAAGAGGATGTAGCCGTCTCGCCGCGCGGAGGCGAACGCGATGAGGTCTTCGTCGAGAAAGAGGAGGTGCGTCTTCGAGCGACGGTAGGCGTCCACGAAGAACCGCCGTCGCTGCTTGAGGACGCCCTCGTCGCTGCGAATCCGCTCTTTCAACTCCCACGCCTGCTCGGCGTACTCGTCGGACCCCGGCCCGTCTACCCGCTTTTCGACGTTGACACTCACGCCCACGGGTAGTGGGGTCACAAATATAACTCCACCGTCGTTCCGGACGGTTCGCGGCCGCGAGCGTTTTGTACCGCTTCGTCGAACCCGCGGCGACACCGGTGCCGACGGGTCCGACGGCGGGTTCAGGGTGACGACGCGGGGCCACGACGCCGGGAGTCGAGGCGGACCGGAAGACACAGGGCGGCGGCGGCGGAGAGTCCTCCGCATGAGCTTCGAACTCCGGGAACACACGGCCGACGTGGCCGTCGAGGCGACGGCGTCGGACCTCTCCGGGGCGTTCGCCGCCGTCGCCGACGGACTCGCCGCCGCCGGGTGCGACGCCGTCCCCCCGACCGGCGGCGAGCGGTTCGGAATCGAGGTGCGCGCGGAGGGTGCGGAGGCGCTTCTCTTCGACTACCTCGACCAACTCATCTACGAACGTGACGTGCGCGGCGTCCTCCCCGTGGACAACGACGCCGAGGTTCGCGCCCCCGAGGAGGGCGACGGCGAGTGGGTTCTCGACGGGTCGGCGCGGGGCGTCCCGCTCTCGGCGGTGGACGCCAGAGAGATAAAAGCCGTCACCTACTCCGAGATGTCCCTCGAAGAGACGGCCGACGGATGGCGCGCGTACGTCGTCTTCGACGTGTGACCGCGCCGGTTCCGGGGAGACTCGCCGCTTCGAGCGTGACGACCGGCGGGACGACGACCCGACGAGATGGACGCGTCGTCCGACCGAACGACGAAGCGGCGTCTCATTCGAGAGCCTTTACGACAGCCGGGCCGTAACTATCTCGTATGAGACTCCGACCGGCCGTTGGTCGCGCGGGGGCCGTCGCCCTCGTCTGTTCGCTCGCTCTCGTCGCGTTCGCCGGGCGCGCGAGTGCGCACGTCAAGTACGTTACGCCCGGCAGCGACCCCGTGGCCGTCGTCGAATTCCTCGCCGAGGCGCTCTCGGACCCGTTCAACGTCGCCGTCCTCCTCGGCGGCGCGGCGTTCGTCGTCGCCCTCATCGGCGGCTACCTCGCCGTCCGCCCGGCGCGACGGGACGTGGCGGTGTTCCGCGAGACGATAGAGAGCTACCGGGACCTGTTGCCGTGGCTCCTCCGCCTGAGCGTCGGGATTCCGCTCGTCGGCGCGGGCTTTTCGGGGTACTTCTTCTCGCCCGTCGTCCACCCCGCGGACCCGACGTTCGTGCGCCTGTTCGGCATCACCGTCGGATTCCTGCTTCTGTTCGGGTTCGGCACGCGCATCGTCGCCACCGTCGGCCTCGGGTTCTACCTCGTCGGGTTCGCATTCGAACCGGCGCTGATGCTCGCGTTCGAGTACGTGCCGGGGTTCATCGCCATCGCCCTGTTGGGCGGCGGGCGTCCGAGCGCCGACCACGTCGTCTCGCGGATGGCAGCGGACGACCGGACGCTGTACTCGAAGGTTGACCCGTTCTACCGCGCAATCGCGGTGCCGTTCGTCGAGCGCGTGCAACCGTTCGCGTCGCTCGTCCCCCTCGCCCTCCGCGTCGGCGTCGGAATCTCGTTCGTCTACCTCGGCGTCGCACAGAAACTGATGAACCCCGGCGAGGCGCTCTCGGTCGTCGCGAAGTACAACCTCACCGCCGTCGTCCCCGTCTCGGCCGAACTGTGGGTCGTCGGCGCGGGACTGACCGAAGCGCTCGTCGGCGTGCTCCTCATCGTCGGCGCGTTCACCCGCGCGGCGTCTCTGACCGCCTTCCTCCTCTTTACGACGACGCTGTTCGGCCTCCCGGACGACCCCGTGTTGGCGCACGTCTCGCTCTTCGGCCTCGTCTCGGCGCTCCTCGTGACGGGGGCCGGACCGTTCTCGGTGGACGAGTGGTTGCAGTACTGGGCCGCGCGGCGCGACCGGTCCGTCGACGCGAGGGCGGCGAACTGACGCGTGACAGACTGTCTCGGGGCGAACCACGTGACGGAATCCTTTCGTGGCGCCCGGCCGACTAGCCGAGTATGACAGACGACGCCGACGTGCGAGAGTTCGACGGCATCCGCCTCGAACGCGTTCGCGACTACGTGTGGGAGATTCCCCGCGAGGGCGACATGCGCGTTCCGGCGCGGGTGCTCGCGAGCGAGAAACTCCTCGAACAGATAGGAGGCGACAAGACGCTCCAGCAACTGCGGAACGCGACGCACCTCCCGGGCATCGCGAAACACGCCATCTGCATGCCCGACGGCCACCAAGGGTACGGCTTCCCCGTCGGCGGCGTCGGCGCGACGGACGTCGAGAACGGCTGTATCTCGCCCGGAAGCGTCGGCTACGACATCAACTGCGGCGTGCGGATGATGACGACGAACCTCACGTACGACGACGTGCAGGGCCGCGAGGAGGAACTCGTCGAGGCCCTCTTTGCGAACGTCCCCTCCGGACTGGGCGGCGGCGGCGTCGTCCAAGGGGATAGAGACGCCGTCGAGGGCGTCCTCGCCCGCGGGATGGACTGGGCCCTCGAAGAAGGGTGGGCCGTCGAGGAGGACTTAGCCCACTGCGAGGACGAAGGGATGCGCCCCGACGCCGACCCGAGTGCGGTGTCCCAGAAGGCGAAAGACAGGGGCAAAAACCAACTCGGCAGTCTCGGTTCCGGAAACCACTTCCTCGAAGTTCAGCGGGTGACAGACGTGTTCCGCGAGGAGGTGGCCGACTCCTTCGGTCTGTTCGACGACCAGATAGTGGTCCTCGTACACTGCGGGTCGCGCGGACTCGGTCATCAGGTCTGCTCGGACTACCTGCGGCGGATAGAGAAGGAACACGGCGACTTGCTCGCGGACCTGCCGGACAAGGAACTCGCCGCCGCGCCCGCCGGGTCCGAACTGGCCGAGGAGTACTACGGTGCGATGTGTGCCGCAATCAACTTCGCGTGGGTGAACCGCCAACTCATCATGCACCGCACGCGGCAGGTGTTCGAACGCGTCTTCGAACGCGACTGGGAGGAGATGGAGATGCACCTGCTGTACGACGTGGCGCACAACATCGCCAAGAAGGAGGTTCACGACGTCGACGGTGAAGAGAGGGAACTGTACGTCCACCGGAAGGGCGCGACGCGGGCGTTCCCCGCCGGGCGTCCGGAACTCCCCTCGGCGTACCGCGACGTGGGCCAACCCATCATCATCCCCGGTAGCATGGGCGCGGGGTCGTACGTCCTCCGCGGCGGCGAGAACTCCTTGAACCTCACGTTCGGCTCTACCGCCCACGGCGCGGGCCGGACGATGAGTCGGACGCAGGCGAAACAGGAGTACTGGGGCGAGACGGTGCAGAACGAACTGCGCGACCAAGAGAAGATATACGTGAAGGCCCAGTCGGGCGCGACGGTGGCCGAGGAAGCGCCGGGCGTCTACAAGGACGTCGACGAAGTCGTGCGCGTCTCCGACGAACTCGGCATCGGCGACAAGGTGGTTCGGACGTTCCCCGTCTGCAACATCAAGGGCTGAGCGCGGGCGAGCGACACGGGGACGGACGACTCAGGACCGAGTCGCCGCGTCGGGCGCGTGTCGTTCGCTCGCGCGGCGCTTGTAGAAGTAGTACGCGAGCGCCGCGAGGCCGAGGAACGTCGCCGCGATACCCTCCTGCGGAACGCCGCCGGCCATCAGCGTCGTCGTCACGTCCGCGAGGCCGAGAGCGAGGGCGACGAGGCCGCCGCCGAGAACCCACGCCCGCGGGTCGGCCGCCTCGGGGTCGTACATGCCCGCCTCGATGAGGGCCATCTCCTTTCTGTGTTCGAGGTAGGTCATCCCGCCGGCCAGTACCACCACCGCGAACACGAGGGTGAAGAACGGGAGGAGGAACATTGCGTCGTCCATTGCGAGACCGATCTGTAAGAGGCTCATACCCACCTATACGCGCTCTGAGGAGATATCTCTGCCGTGACAGGTAGTGGCCGATGGCGCGAGAGGAATCAGAGGCCGATATCGACGTACTCGCTCTCGGGCACCGATTCCACCGCCTCGCCGTCCTCGTACCGGACGAACGAGAGGTAGAAGTCGCGGCCGCACGGCGACTCCCCGTGGGGATTCTCCACGTCGTCCGCTTCGCTCCGCTCTCCGGTCCACGTTAAGTCGGGGGCGTCGCTCTCGCCGCAGACGAAGTGGACGCCGTCCGCCTCCTCGAACTCCTCGTCGGGCGCGGCGTACTCCCACCCGACGAGGGGGTACGGCGTGACGGACTTATCGGCGAGGTACCCCTCGCGTTCGATTTCGACGAGTGCGCCGCAGTGCGGACAGTAGTAACTGACCGGATAGCTCATCGGTCGAGGATTGGAGACAGAGAGACTTAACGCCCGCGTCCGCGCGCGTCTCCGATCCGCCCGCCGCGCCGAACGTTTATCAGCGATTGCGAGGCCAGACGCCGCGTGCGCTGAGTTCGACCCGGCGGCGAGACGCGGTTGCTCGGCACGACGCCGCCGGCGCGGGGACGACGTGCCGACTGTAAGCCAACTACCCGAGCGACGACGGACGGCCGCCGACGTAGCGGAACTCCACGCCCGCGCGGTCGGCGGCCTTCTCGTCGGTGAGCGAGTCGCCCACGAAGACGGTCGACTCCTTGTCCGCGCCGATTCGGTCTATCGTCTCCAACAGGGGCTTTGGGTCCGGTTTTCTGGTCGCCACCGAGTCGCGGCCGACGACGGCGTCGACGTGTTCGGACAGGTCGTGCGCGTCGAGTGCGACGTTGCAGGCGTCCTCGCAGTTGAGCGAGCAGACGCCCTCGGCCGCGCCGTTCGCGCCGAGTGCGTCGGCGTGCGGGAGTCGTTCGGACTCGCGCGCGCCCTCGTGTTCGTGGTCGGCGATTATCGCCTCGACTTCGTCGCGGATGCCCTCCTCGTCGGCGAGATCGAGCATCGCCCAGAGGTCCATCCCGTCGGCGTCCACGCCGTGACCGTCGAACGTCTCGATCACCTCGTCCGCCACTTCGTCCCAATCGACCGCGAGGTGGACGAGCGTTCCGTCTAAGTCCCAGACGACGGCGTCGAACGCGTCGAGGTCCGTCTTCGTCGGATTCACGCACGGGAGTCGGGCCCCCACCGGAAAGACGGCTTCGGTCGCAGGGGCATCATCGAGGGACGATGCCGCGTCCTCCGGTCGGCGGTCGTCGGAGGCGACGCCTCACTCGAAGACGCCGCGGGCGATGATCTCCTTCTGTATCTCGGAGGTGCCCTCGTAGATGGTCGTTATCTTCGCGTCGCGGTAGAACCGCTCTACGTCGAACTCCGTCGTGTAGCCGTACCCGCCGTGAATCTGGACCGCCTCGTTCGTCACGTCCACGGCGGTTTCGCTGGCGGCGTACTTCGCCATCGCGGCGGCGGTGCGCGGGTCCTCGCCTTCGTCTTCGAGTCTGGCCGCC